>JANXVC010000184.1 GCA_025351925.1 Rhodospirillales bacterium
CTGTTCAGTAGCATGATGTGCCCATCCGGGTCGCGCCGCACCTCGGCACGGCGGCCGGACAGCGTCACCCAGTCCGTCACCATCGCATTCGCCGCCATGACCGGCGCCGGGCGGCCCGGCGGCGTGTAGCACAGCAATTCCAGCCCAGGCCCGGTCGGGGCCGGAAAGCGCAGCCCGGTGACCCGGACCCGCGCGCCAGACACGCCGTCGAGCCGTGACTGCGCTGCGCTGTCGTTCAGCGAACTCGACGCCACCCGGAGGCCAAGCCGCCGGTAGAACCGCAGGCTGCGCGCCGTTGCCGCCACCGCCAGCGCGCTGTGATCGATGCCGAGGAACGGCCCCGAACCCATGCCATCCTCGCGAGCATGCTGCCACACCGGACGGCCCTGGCCCGGCGGAAACTGGATCAGCTCCAGCGGATGGCCGTCGGGATCACGGAACTTGAGGGCGGCGACGCTGCCGTTGCGCGGCGGCAGGCGCTCGGGGCCGTCCGTCGAGATGGGGCGGGGCGACTGCGCCGCGAGACGTTGGCAGGCCGCCGCCATGTCGTCCACCACGATCGCCAGATGCTGGAACCAGAGGTCGTCGCTGCGGCTGTCCGCGGGATACCGGGCACCTGGCGGATCGAACCGCACCAGCGCGATCTCCTCGGCGCCTAGGCGCAGCACGACCTCCTCGGTGGTGGCGCCGGGCAAGCCGAGCAACGCAGGCAACGCTGGGTCGCCAGGGCCGCGCGCCACACACCGGAAACCCAGGCCATCGCGATAGAACCCCTCCGCGCGGTCGAGGTCGGCCACCACGCGGCTGATCCGCACGATCCGGCGACCGCTCGCCCGCTGGCCCTGCATCACCGCCAGGGCAACGCCGGCCAGTAGGGCTAAGGCGCCACGGGCGGCACTGCGCATGGTCAGGCGACCAGCCGGTCCCGAATGCGATCGGCCACCCGGAGCGCGTTGGCAATGATGGTGAGCGTCGGGTTCACCGCGCCGATCGAGGGAAAGAAGCTGGCGTCGGTCACATATAAATTGTCCAGCTCGTGCGCCTTGCAGTCCAGGTCGAGCACCGAGGTCTTGGGATCGGCGCCGAACCGCAGGGTGCCGGCCTGATGCGCCGTGCCGTTAAGCGGGATATCTTTGCCCAAATACAGCCGCCGCTCGATCAGATGCGGCCAGGCGCCCATCGGCGCCACCATGGCCTCGAGCTTCGCCCGCAGGCGCTTCGCCGCTTCCTCACTGCCCTCCTCGATCTCCAATATGATCCTGTCGCCGTCGTAGCGGATGCGGTTCTCCGGGCGCGGCAGGTCCTCGCTCTGCAGCCAGAAGTCCATGGAATGCTCGGCCATCTTGTCGAACGGCCACTCCGGCAGGAACGGCATGACGCTCTGGAATGGCGCCTCGCCCCTGATCTGCTCGCCGTGCGAGGTCGCGCACATTTGGATCAAGCCCAGCGGAAACTCCCAGTCCGGCGCGTCGAAGTAGTAGTCGCTGACCGCCAGCGTCTTCTGGAATACCGTGCGGTTCGGCTCCTTCAGCAGCGCCATCACCACCGACATGTTGTGCCGGATGTAGTTGCGCCCGACCTGGTCCGACCCGTTGGCGAGCCCGTTCGGATGCGCGTCGCTCGATGAACGCAGCAGCAGCGCCGAGCTGAGCGCCCCGCAGGCGACCACCACGAGGTCGGCGGAGTACTCCTCCATCAGGCCATCACGAAGCACGTGCACTCGGCTGATGCTGTGCCCCGCGGCGTCGGTTTCCAGTCGGGTCACATAGGCGCCGGTCAAGAGGGTGAAGTTTGGATGTGCAGCGCGGGTGGGATCGACGCTGATGACCTGGGCGTCCGCCTTGGCGTTGATCGCGCAGGGAAAGCCGTCGAACGCGTCGCAGCGGATGCAGGGGCTGTAGGTCGTCGCGCTGCCGTCGGGGTTTTGGTCGAGCTTGATGCCCAGGGGCAGATGGAACGGGTGCAGCCCCTGGCTGCGCAGCACCTCGTCGAGTTGCTGAACGCGCGGCTCGTGCTGGATGGGCGGATAGGCGTAGGGCGTGCTGGACCACGGCTCGTTCGGGTCGTCGCCGCGCTGGCCGTGCACGTGATACAATGCCTCGGCCTCGCCATAATAAGGCTCGAACACGTCGTAGCCGAGCGGCCAGGCCGGAGAAATTCCGTCCTTGTGCTGCAGCGCGCCAAAGTCCCGCTCCCGCAGGCGCAGCAGCGCCGAGCCGTACACCTTAGAGTTGCCGCCGACGAAGTAGTGCAGGCCCGGGTGAAACTCCTGGCCACCGCCGCCATACCAGGTCTCCTTGGCCTGATACGTGCCGTCCACGAACACTGTCTTGGCGTCCCAGTTGCTGCGCGACCGCGGCAGGTAGTCGCCACGCTCCAGCATCAGGATGCGCTTGCCAGTCGGCGCCAGGCGCTGCGCCACCGCCGCACCGCCGGGGCCGCTGCCGATGACGATCAGGTCGTAGTGGTCGGTGGGCATGGGAAAACCTCACGATTGCCAAGCCCGGCGCGCTGTGCGGAGCATAAGCTGGACCATTGGGGAACGAGGCGGCATGCGGCCGGTTCCCGGATCGGCGCGACCCGTTTGGCGACAACCCAGCTCTGGCGACAACCCAGCCCCGCCTCGCGTGTTGCAAGTGCGACGACCTGAACGGATGGCCCGCATGACCTATCACGACACCAGAACCCAGGCGCTCACCCTGCTGGGCGGCGCAACGATGTTGCTGGCCGCGGGCCTTGCCGCCCGGAGAGCGCCCCGAACGGCCGCCGGCCGGCACGGCCGCACCCGGCGTCGCGCTGAGCCGCCGCGCCGCAAGGTGGTGGTGGTCGGCGCCGGGTTCGGCGGCCTGCAGGCGGCGCTGACTTTGGCACGCCGACGCGACATCGACCTCACGCTGATCGACGGCCACAACCACCATCTGTTCCAGCCGCTGCTCTACCAGGTCGCGACCGCGGCGCTGTCGCCAGCGGACATCGCGTCGCCGGTCCGCGGCATCATCCCCGCTTCGGACCGCACCCGCGTGCTGATGGCGACGGTGACCGGAGTGGATACGCCGGCGCGGCGGGTGCTCACCGACGCCGGCGCCGTGCCGTATGACGAGCTGATCATCGCCACGGGCTCGCAGCCGAGCTATTTCGGGCATGACGCCTGGGCGAAGGCCGCGCCGGGGCTGAAGACTCTCGACGACGCCCTGGCGCTTCGGCGCAGCATCTTCGAGGCCTTCGAAAAGGCCTCCGTCGCGGGTGACGCCGCGGAGCAGGCGCGGCTGCTGACCTTCGTGCTGATCGGCGCCGGGCCGACGGGGGTCGAGATGGCCGGCTCGATCGCCGAGCTGGCCCGGGACCTGCTGGCGCACGATTACGACATGGGACAGCGGCGGGCGCGCATCGTGCTGATCGAGGCGGGGCCGCGGGTGCTGGAAGCCTTTGCGCCAGACCTGTCGAACGACGCGGCCCGGGCGCTGAACGGGCTTGGGGTCGAGATCCGCACGGGCACGCGGGTGACCGGGATCGAGACCGGCCTGGTGCACCTGCACGACGAGAGCATCGCGGCCGGCACGGTCATCTGGGCTGCCGGTACCGACGCGACGCCGGTCGCCAAGTGGCTGGGGGTCGCGCCGGGTCACGGCGGGCGCGTGGCGGTCGATGCCGGCCTGCGTGTGCCTGGGCTCGACGGCGTTTCGGTGATCGGTGACGCCGCGCTGGCCGTGGGCGCCGACGGCAAGCCGCTGCCCGGCCTGGCGCCGGTCGCCAAGCAGCAGGGCCACTACGTCGCCCGCGCCATCCTGCGACGCCTGCGCGGGCGGCACGCTCCGGGCCCGTTCGCCTACCGGGACTACGGCACTCTCGCCACCATCGGGCGCAACAAGGCGGTGGCAGAGTTCGGGCCCGTGCACCTGACCGGCCGGCCAGCCTGGCTGATGTGGGCGGTGGCGCACATCTTCTTTCTCATCAGCTTTCGCAACAAGGTCATGGTCAGCACGCAATGGGCGTTCGCCTATGCGACGCACCAGCGCGCCAACCGGCTGATCATCGCGCGCGGCGATCAGCCGCCGGTGGCGAAGCCGGGATACAGCGTCATCCCGCCATCGACGAACAGCGTGGCGCCGGTCACGTAGTCGGCGGCGTCGGAGGCGAGCCACACCGCGGCCTGCGCGATGTCGTCCGGCTCGCCAATCCGCTTGTAGGGCACCAGCGTCATCAGGTCGGCATAGGCGGCCGGCGTGTCCCAGGCGGACGTGTTGATCGGCGTTCGTATGGCGCCGGGGGCGATGCTGTTAACCCGGATGAAATGCGGCGCCAGTTCCTGCGCGATGCTTTTCATCAGCAGCATCACGCCGCCCTTCGAGGCCGCGTAGTTCGCGTGGCCGGCCCAGGGGATCTCCTGGTGCACCGAGCTCATGCAAATGATCTTGCCGGCTGCGCGGGAGACAGCGTCGATGACGCCGCGCCGCTTGAACTCGCGCGCGGCGGCGCGGGTGCACAGGAACTGGCCGGTCAGGTTCACGCCGATGACGGTGTTCCACTGCTCCAGCGTCATCTCGTCGAACGCCGAATCTCGCTGCAGCCCGGCGTTGCTGACGACGATGTGCAGGGTGCCAAACTGCGCGATCGCAGCTTTGAACATTCGTTCGACCTCGTCCTCCTTGCTCACGTCGGCCTGCAGCGCCATGGCGCGGCGGCCCATGCCCTCGATCTCATGCACGACCGCGTCGGCCGTCTCCGGGTGGGTGACGTAGTTCACCACCACGTCGGCGCCGGCGCGGGCTAGGCCCAAGGCGACGGCGCGGCCGATGCCGGAGTTGGCGCCGGTGACCAGCGCCGGCTGGCCGGTGAGCACCGGGTGATACGGGGCGTGCGGCAGGCGGCTGCTGTCGGGCAGCGCGGGCGCTGTGGGGTCTTTGGGATCGGTATCGCTCACGATGGGATCACTCCATGGCGGGCGGCCGGGAATAGCCGCGCCAGAGCATTTTCCAACGAGCCCTGCCGGTCCGCGTTCCCCGCTCCGCTATTAGAGCTTTGTTTCAACGAGCATCTTTGTCCAATCGAAAGGGCGAATCGATTGGACGATGCTCTAGCCGAGGTCCTCGTGCTGCTCGCACGCCTGGCTGCGTGCGAACAGGCGGTAGATGCCGCGGCCGTTGGCCTTGGCCTGATACAATGCCTGATCGGCGTTGCCGAGCAGGGTGTCCGGCGACTGGCCCGGGTTCGAGAGCGCGATGCCGATGCTGACGCTGACTTCGACCTTGTGCCCCTCCAGATACACGGGGTGGCCGACGCCATCGAGCACGCGCTGCGCCAATAGGGCGGCGGCCTGCTCGGTCGCGCCCATCATCAGGATCGCGAACTCGTCACCGCCCAAACGGGCCGCCATGTCGCCCTCCCGCACGCAGTTCCGGATACGCTGGGCAACCGCGAACAGCAAAGCATCGCCGGTGGCGTGGCCCAGGGTGTCGTTCACCTGCTTGAAGCCGTCGAGGTCGAGATAGAGCACGGCGGACCGGCTCTCATTCGCCTGTGTGCAGGCCTCCGCCAGCGCGCGTTGGAACAGCGCGCGGTTGGCGAGCTCGGTCAGGCTGTCGTATGACGCCAAGTGCGCCGTGCGTCGTGCGTCCTGGGTTGCCTCTGTCACGTCCGCCCCCACACCGCGAAAGCCGGTGAAGTGTTCGAGGCGGTCGAACATCGGGCGGCCGGTAAGCGACCACCACCGCGGCTGTCCGCCGATATCGACCGGCACGACGAGATTAGCGAAGGCCGTGCGCGCCTGGAGCTGCTGGATCACCGGTCCAGGAACGGCCACTCCGGCCAGCAGGGTGCGAACGCGCAGCAGGTCGAGGATCGAGCGGTTGGTGAGCGCGTGGGCCGGCATTTGGGCGATGTCGGCGAACCGCGGCGAGACGTTCTTCAGCCTGAGGTCGCCGTCGGTTTCCCAAAGCCAATGGCTGCTGTCCGCCTCGAAGTCGCGCAGCAGAAGGCCGATCACGTCCGCTTGATCCTGGAGCCTGGCCTCGTGCCTTACACGCCGAACCAAGGTTCGGTTGATGAACAAAGTGGTGAACAACACGAGAGGCGAGTAGCCCAGCAGCAGGCCGAAGATCTGCAGGTCGATAGCCCGACCGTTTAGCAAAAGGATCATGATGCTGCCGATCGTTACCGGCGTCCAGAAGGTGACAGCAACAGAGACCGGCAGGAACACCGCTGCCGTCGAGATGACGCCGATGGTCGTTGCATATAGGATACTGCGTTGATCACTGTTGGAAATGGCGTTCAGCTCGACAAGCAACGCCGTCCACAATATCCCTAACACCAGGACCAATCCGATGTGGTAGCGCACGAAACTACGGGATGCTTCCGCTGCCCCCACACCTAACCGACGCTTACGCCGCCAGGAATACCCAAGATAAAGAAATATACCGTAAACGAAAGGCATAATACTCATAGGAAGTAGCCAGCTGACTACAGACTGTGTGCTGGAAAACACCCAGTATAGAAAGACAATTGTGTTCAAGCCACATAAAGTCATTACCTGCATCAGCCGGGTCAGTATGTCTAGTTGCTCGATGCGTAGGCGCTCTGCTACATCGTCCAAGTTAAAACTACTCTGTTGCTGTTTCATATCGTGTTTGCAAATTTTATGGGCTAATCGATACGCGCTCTATGATCGCCGCGGCAGAAACATGCCGGTTTGAGACGCATAGGCTGCATACTCGGCCGCAAGTTGACCACGAGACATAATGCGTTCCTCTTCGCGCGCAGCCAGGACGTAGCACACCAATAATACTATAAATCCTGACAAAGATAGGCTACTGGAGGTTGCAAAAAAAGTTCCCAACCAAAATATTAGGTAAGCGGTATAAAACGGGTGCCGGATGTAGCGGAATGGTCCGATCGTCAAAAGCTTCGGCGATTGCGCGCCGGCGAAGGCGAGAGCGAAACCTGCGTCGCGCGTTGTCCGCACTGTCCAGATGAACAAGGCCAGTGATCCCACAGATAGGACGGAGGCAGCCGGCCAGAACTCCGACAACGGGGTCAACAGAACAAACCATGTGAAAGCGGCCATCGCAACAATGCTGATCACTCCAACGAGTCGCATGCCGTGCGGCATAGGCCCGACTGAACGAAAATGCCTAAGAGTTCCCCAACTAAAACCTAGAAAACAGGCAATACCGGGTAGCAGTACAAGCAATTTTTGTTCAAGCATCAAGAAAGCACCGTGACAGTGTCGCCGTGGCTTAGACGATCATAGTGCGCCTGAGCCGCTTCAGTTACGTCGAGTACCGGCACCATTCGACGCACCGCGTCGTATTGAGGCCGAAGACAACTTAGGAGATGGGTAGCAAATTTAACTCCGTGATAGACACGCGGGCCTGCAATTTCATTGAAACGAAGTCGACTATAAAATGGGACATGGTTGCGTCGCACGCACGACACCACCGCTCCTGCATCTTGTTTCAGGATAAAATATCCTGCCAGGCGAAACAGCAAAAAGACTAGAGTTTTATCTTCAGCGAATTCGGGATGACGGACAAGCCGGTTGATCTCGACGACACGCTCCACCGGTGATGCGACGTCACGGCGAAATAGGTTCGCCGTCTCTTCCGGAAATACATGTTGCGCGGGAATCGAGCCAGAAGTAGCTCCGTCGATGCCATGTGTGAGCGTGCATATTCTGGTCGAAGCAACGGCGCGGCTGCCTTTATAAATGACGACGGTTTGGGCGTCGGCTTGCTCGTCATACTCATCGCTGAATGTCTTGCTGCGGCGCGGGTCGATATAGCTTTCAGAAAAATAGCAGAGATATCGTAATTTGTAACAATCCTGCTTGGTCTTCGGATCTAGGGCGAGGCGGGCGGTAAGCTGTGCCGGGTCACTCCGGTGCTGCACGCGCGCGTTTTGGCTATTTCGTGCAATGAGTGGCGTTGTCAACTGCAGATTTGTCAAGATACATTTCCTTACGTTCTCTAGATTTTTGGAGAAGTGTAATGTTTTACTAGACAGTGATTCGTCATTAGCGGATAGTCATTGCAGAATAGTAAATTCATCACTGTTCCAACAGATTTTTAGCTTGCCGTCCGACAACTATTGCGCTGGCCTCTGCAAGCTGAACCGGCCGCATCGCTAGAACGGGCCACGCGACCGGCTGGATGCGGTTCTCTCGCGTGAACTAGGCCGGAGCGATCCAGGCTTCTGCACGGGCCGAATGTTCAGAGTCGATTTTAAAGAGGACACAACGACCGCCAAAGCTTGCCGCGTGTGAAATGAGTGGCGTTCCGCGCCTCAGACGAGTGCCTGATTTCGCTATCTTAATCACGGACAATGCAACTCTCATATCGTTAAACGATACACGTTTGAGTTGTATTATCTATAGACATTCGCCTTCGAAGATGGCCGGAGATGCATGCATCTCAATGCGACCACAGGCGCAGGGTCTCGCCCGCGATCTCAATGTCGGCCGGAATTAGGACGGGTTGATGTCTGCAATACCGTGGCCGCAAGCTCAAACGCAGCCGCTCGGTCTCGCTAACCCTCAGCCGTCATGTCCCGAGAGGTCAACATATGTCACCCCCCCTCTGGATCGGCAGCTGGCCAGAAACCCTGGCGCCGCATGCGCTCAAGTCGTCGTCACGACCTGGATATCGCCGTCGCGTTCGATCACGCTCACCGATACCTCGCCCGGCGTGCGGCTGATGAGTACGCTCACCCGCGCGTCACCCAGCGACAGGTTGCGCAAGGTCAGGCTATCGAGGAAATCCGGCAGGTCGGGATAGTCGAAGCGCACAAGATGGGCGGCAGGGTCGAAGCTCAGCCCCAGGCTGGCCTGCACGAACGCCGGAATAGTGGCGGCGGCCCAGGCCTGCGGCGAGCACGCCACCGGGTAGGAGGTGGGTCCCTGGCCTGGCCGTCGATGGAAACCGCAGAACAGCTCAGGCAGGCGGCGCAGGTCCATGGCGTTCGCGGTCGCCTGGATGCCGTCGAACAGCCGCGCGGTCTCAGCCCGCAGACCGATGCGCGCCATACCGAGCGCGATCAGCGCGTTGTCGTGCGGCCAGATCGAGCCGTTATGGTAAGACATCGGGTTGTAGCGCGCCTCGTCCGCGGCCAGCGTCCGGATGCCCCAGCCGCTGAAAAAGCGTGCGCTCAGCAGCCCTTTCGCCACCTGGCGGGCCCGCTCGGGAGCGGCAATCCCTGTCATGAGCACCTGCCCAGCGTTGGAAGAGCGGACCTGGCACTGCCGCCCCTCGCCATCCAGCGCCAGCGCGTAGGTGCCGAGCCGCTCGCACCAGAACCGCGCTTCGAACGCCTGACGCAGCTGCTCGGCCTTGCTGGCCAGCGCCAGCGCCTGGGTGTCCAGCCCCAAGCGACGGGCAATGGCAGCCCCGGCCAGACGGGCGGCATAGACATAACCCTGCACTTCGCACAGCGCGATCGCCCCGCGCGCCAGCGTGCCGTCGGCGTGCGAGATCGAGTCGTAGCTGTCTTTCCAGCCCTGGTTTGCCAGCCCTTCCTCCGTGCTGCGCTGATAATGCACGAAGCCGTCAGCATCGGCCCGGCGGTCGATCCATCCGAGCGCGCGGTCGATATGCGGCCAGAGCGCGCGCAGTGTGGCCATATCCCCAGTGCGGTCCAGGTAGGCGCCGGCGAGCATCACGAATAGCGGGGTCGAGTCGACGCTGCCGTAGTAGCGGCGGAACGGCACCTCACGCAGCACCGCCATCTCGCCGCCCCGCATCTCGTGCAAAATTTTGCCAGGCTCGGCCTCGGAGGCGGGATCGAATTCGGATGCCTGTTCCTGCGCCAGGAAGTTGAGCACGCCGCGCGCCAACGCCGGGTCGAGCGCCAGCATAAGCAGGGCGGTAATCAGCGCGTCTCGTCCGAAGGCGGTGCTGAACCAAGGAATGCCGGCATAAGGGTACGGGCCGGTCGGCTTCTCAGTGACGAGCATGCGCAGGTCGCTGGCGGAGCGGCGCGTCGTCTGTTCAAACGCCTCGTGCTGCGACGAGATGGCGGCAGCGCGGGCGGTGCTGGCGCGCAGACAG
>JANXVC010000197.1 GCA_025351925.1 Rhodospirillales bacterium
TCGAAGCCAGACTGATCGACATCCTGGACCAGCCGCCACTGCACGTGCAGGTCGTGCCTGGCCTCGCTCCGGCGCTGAACGTGCTGCAGCCCATCCTGAGCCCTGACGCCATGACTGGCGGGCCGAACACCATCGTGCTGCTGGCGGCCCTGACGGCAGAGGCCGGCATTCCGGTGCGGATCGTCACGAGCCGGGTTGGGCATCGTACCGACCCAGTGTGGTTTGCCAGCCACGTCTCGAGTCTGCTGGGCCGTCCGCCGCCGTCCGGGCTGCAGGTCGCCACAGGATCCGACCCAGCCGCACCCGCAACGGTGGGGGAGGATGATCTATGGCTCGCCACCCACTGGACTACCGCCCAGGGCGTCGGCGCCGTGCTGCCGCGGATGCGGCGCCCTTGGTTCCTTTATTTGGTGCAGGATTTCGAACCCGGGTTCTACGCTTGGTCCAGCAACTACGCCCTGGCGCTGGAGACCTATGCCATGCCGCATCGCGCCATGATCAATGAGGCGTTCCTGGCCGAGCACCTACGCGCCCAGGGACCGGGTCTCTATGCCGATCCAGCATTCCTGACTACACGCTGTAAGGTGTTCGAACCCGCGGTGGACCGCCGCGTCTTCCATCCGCCCGTGGCCGACCCGCCGCCGCGGCCGCGCCGCCTGCTTTTCTACGCCCGGCCCACCAACCCCCGCAACATGATGGGATTGGGTTTGCAGGCACTACGGACGGCGGTCGGGCAGCACGTCTTTCCCGGCACGTGGGAGTTTAACAGCGTCGGTGGGCGCGGCAGCCTGCCGGCTGTCTCCCTGGGCGGCGGACATACGCTGCGCCCTGCGCCCTGGGCCAGCTATGCCGGCTATGCCGACAGCCTGCGTCAGGCAGATATCCTGCTCTGCCCCATGCTCTCCCCGCATACGAGCTACCCGGTGCTGGAGATGGCGGCATGCGGCGGGATGGTGGTGACCAATACCTACGGACCGAAAACTTCTCAGGCGTTGAGTGCCCTGGCCCCGGAGATTATCGGTGCATTGCCAACCGTGCAGGGCTTTGTCGAAGGGCTGCGTAGCGCAGTCGCGCAATGCGGCGGCGCACGCCAGGACCGTCTGGCGCTCGCGTCCAGTTGGGATGAGGTACTACGCCCGGTCGCCACTTGGGCAGCGGCGGCGGTCCAGGGTGCAGAGCTTTAAGCCGTCCCCATGGCATGTGCAGGCCTCGGTGCTGGTTGATTCAGCGATCGTTGCAAGATGGTCCATCGATGCATGCCTGGAGCGCGCATTTAGCGGGTAAACGTTTGATCAAGGATAGATGATCGCGTCTTAATTGATAAAGAGTACGGATGTGTAGTTTGCGTGATGCGGTTTAGCGCAGTTTAAGGCTATGATGGTATGGCGTTGACGCGCGGCGCCATATTCGGCGTTTTTGCAGACGGTAAGGATCAACGATGCCGAGTGGTTCGAGCCACAGCCGCGATATCTCCCATCCCACCGTGGGCGATGACGGACGGGCCATCGGCACAACGCTTCGCGGCACTGAGACGGAGCTGGATGAGTTCACCGCTCTGTCGTCGGCCACTGAGGATCGAGGCTCGACCAACCGGCGGGAACTCGAACGCGACCTGCGCGAGGCGCTCAACGCCGGGCAGTTCCACCTGCATTGGCAGCCCATCGTCAACTGCCTGACGGGTATGCTGCAGCGGTTCGAGGCGCTGATCCGCTGGAACCGCCCTGGATGCGGCAAGGTCTCGCCCGCAACCTTCGTGCCGATCGCCGAGGCACTCGGCCTGTATCAGCAGCTTGATACCTGGGTGCTCCGAACGGCATGCGCCGAAGCGCTGCGCTGGCCGCTGCCGTATCGGGCGGCCGTCAACATCTCAGCCTATTGGTTCCAGGGCGAGGATCTTTCGCTCGCGGTCGAGGCCGCGCTGCAGGAGAGCGGGCTTGATCCCAGCCGGCTGGAAATCGAGGTAACGGAGCGCGTGTTCATCGATAATTCAGGCAATGCCCGGCGAGAGCTCGCACAGTTGAAGGCGCTCGGCGTCGGTCTCTCGCTGGACGATTTCGGCACTGGCTACTCATCGCTGAGTTATCTCCGGACCATTCCGTTCGACAAGCTGAAGCTTGACCGCCTGTTCATCGAGGACCTGGGGACTTGCCGGCGGACCGAGGTCATTACCCGCGCAGTGCTGCAGCTCGGCGCCGGGCTCGACATGACGGTCTGCGCCGAGGGCGTGGCGCATCAGACACAGCTCGAGATCTTGCAGGCGTATGGCTGCGATGAGGTCCAGGGCTATCTCATCGGCCGGCCTGGGCCGCTCACGCCCGAGCGGTTCAGCCTTTATACCCGGCTCGACCGCAGCTCTCTGTTCATGGGCGCCGAACCGTCGGAACCCGATCTTAAAAGCCTGACTTGAGCGTATGGCTCGGGCGGCGCGTTCTCGATCAGCGCTATCGATGCCTTCTCAATCGGTGCAAAGTAACCTCAGGCGGACAGTTCAGCCGTACATCCACCAGTGAGGTGCCGGCCCCCTTCGAGGTGTAGCCGAGCATGTCGCCATACCGCCAGGCGCCGTGAGCCAATCGGCGTGGGCTGTCGGCGTCGGTGAGCACCGGTATCCCGCCGGGCAGGCAAATCTGACCGCCATGGGTGTGGCCGCACAGCATAAGGTCGAAACCAGCGTGCGCTGCGTGCCGGTAGGTCTCCGGCGTGTGCGAGAGCAGAATCGAGATTGCCCGGCCTGGAATGTCATGCGCCGCCCGATGGAAATTTTCCATTCGGTAAAAATGCGCGTCGTCGATGCCTGCCAGGTAGATCGCCTCGCCGTCCTGCTGGAGCTTCACCCACTCGTTGAGCAGCAGCCTATAATCCATTGCCTCCATCCGCGGCACCAGCCGGATGGTGTCGTGATTGCCGAGCACGGCGTAAACGATGGTCTTGAGATACGGCCGTAGGCGTTGAAGGCCGGCAAGCGTCGCTTCGATTGGTCCATAGGTCCGCGCGCGGTAATCCCCAGTGACGACGCAAAGATCATAGTCGAGCCCGCGCACGCGTTCGATCAGCGCATCGAGGAACTCGGCATTGATGTCCAAATGCAGGTCGGACAGATGCAATAACGTGAAGCCATCGAAAGCTTTAGGAAGCAACGGGACCAGCACGTCATTCCGCCGCACCTCAATGGCGAGCGCATTGCGCCGGGCTCGCGCATGCAGGCCGGCAAGCCGCAGGCCGCCCCGGACGAGGCCATGCATTGAGTGCCAGTTTTCGATGTGGAAGAAGTGGGTGCCTTTCCGGAAGACGTGGTCTTCATAGTCGCGCTCAAGCCCGAGCCGCTGGCGGACATGCAGATGTCCAAGTCGCGACTCCAGGGCCGTCATAGCCGCCGACTCGTCATGTGTGAGTTCCGGCGTTCTCATGCGGTGCCATGAGCCTGGCTGCAGCGCTGTATTCACCAAGGGTGCCTGAGGCGGAGCCCTGCATGCCATATCGCCAGCTTCATACTCGTTGCAAACACCGCTGTTAAGCGAAATGCGATGTAGGCCGAGGGGTCGTTTGCATCTTTGGACAGCAGGTGTTTCTGCTCAACCCGGGTAGGGAGTGGCCTGCCCGCGTAGGGTTTGCTGGATAGCCTGGTAGGCGCCCATGCCACGGCGTGCGGCGGTGCCGATGACGGAGCGCACGCCGGCGAACAGGTCAGCG
>JANXVC010000200.1 GCA_025351925.1 Rhodospirillales bacterium
CGCATCAACGACGTCAGCCGCGGTCATCGTCAAGGTGAGTGCGCCATCCGTCCCGAGATTGAACACCGCGAGGTTTCCAGCCGATACGCCGTTCACGACGACATTCGCGTCAACGACGTTGTTTTGTGTGTCAACCAGGAAATCGCTTAGGCTGATGGTGCCTGCGCTGTCGGCGAGCTCAAGCCCGCTGCCTTGATGCAGGATAACCGCGTTGCCGCTGCCGGAATCCAAGGTCCCGCCGGTGATGTCAAAGCTCGCAAACGCATGGCCGCCATCGACCTCGACGCTCGCCGAGCCGAGCGGACTGACCGTCACGTCCAGCGACGCGAGGGTGGCGGCCGACGTCAGGTCGATCACGGTCTGACCGCCAATGAGCGGTGAAAACTGCGACGCCATCATAGACGCATCGCTGCCGCCAAGGAACGAGCCGAACGAGCCGTCTTCCCCGGACGCATAGGAATACAGAACCGGCGCCACCGCGGCGGTCCCGACCACTACTGCAGGCGTGATGGCGGTCGTGCCCAGGGTTGCGTCCACCACGCTCGCGGCCGCCGCCGTAAGCGTGAGCGCTGCGTCGGTTCCGATGCTGAACACGGCGACATTGCCCGCGGACACGCCATTGACCGAGACGTTGGCGTCGATGACGCCGTTGATCGTGTCAACGCGGAAGTCCTGCAGATCGACTACGCCGGCTGCGTCCGACAGCTCGAGGCCGCTGCCTTGGTGCAACACTACGGCCCCGCCCGCCGCATCGTCCTGAGTGCCGCCAGTGATCGCAAAATTGGCCACGGGGCCGGCGTCCGTCGTGCTGACCGTCGCGGACCCGAGCGGGCTGACGGTGACCCCGAGCGAAGTTAACGTTGCGGCAGAAGTCAGGGTGACCGAAGTCATTCCACTGATAATTGGCGTTTCCAGATCATTTTGCATTGTATTACTCCAAAATGTTGTTTTTAATATATTCAAAAGTAGTGCGTTTCTTCGAACAGCTCGATGCGAATAGACAAAGAATGTGCGCGCACAAATTCTACGGCGCCGATCAGACAACCAATCAGACTTCTAACCAGCGAATACCAGATTTTGTACCGGGATAATCATGGTGTGTCAGAAAAATTCAAGACACTAAAAATTTATACAGGCAGTTCGCCAAACGGTATCTAGGCTGGCTGCTTAAGAATCTCCGCGTCATGCCGGGCGCGTCCGGCCTCGGTCGCGTGATAGCGGCCGTCGCGCTCCGCGGCCAGGCTCATGCCGGACAGGCGCTCTAGGCACGGCCCGTCTTTCAGCCCGCCCGGCCGGCCCGGCGCACCGCACAGCAGCAGACGGTGTAGCGCCGACCGGCAGCAGGTCTCTAGATATGGCTCGTTCCACATGCTGCCCCGTCTAGCCGTGAGACGCGCACTTCTCAAGCCGACACGGATCGGGCAGACACCGGCGGCATGACGCCCAGCTTCGCCTCCGCTCTCATTCCGCTGCTGCGCCGGGTCGATGCCGAGCGGGCGCATCGGCTGGCCATCACGGCGCTGCGCCTGGGGTTTGCCGGGCGGGACAGCACACCGGATGACCCAGCGCTGCAGGTCCGCACGCTCGGATTGGTGTTCCGCAACCCGATCGGTCTTGCCGCCGGGTTCGACAAGGACGCTGTGGCATTGCGTGGTCTGCGCCGTGTGGGTTTTGGCCTGATCGAGGCTGGCACGGTCACGCCGTGGCCGCAGCCCGGCAACCCGCGCCCTCGGGTGTTCCGGCTGGAGGCGGACCGCGCCGTGATCAACCGCTATGGTTTGAACAATCGCGGCCTTGCGGCCTATGTCGCCCGCCTGGCCGCCCTGCCGCGCGGGCGCGTGCCGGTCGGCGCCAATGTCGGCATCAACAAGGACGGCGCCGATCCCGAGCGCGACTATCCCGCCCTGATCGCCGCCGTAGCGCCGCATGCCGACTACATCGTGATCAACGTATCGTCCCCCAACACGCCGGGGCTGCGCGACCTGCAAAGCGAGGTTCGGTTGGCCGCCATCCTGGCTGCGGTGCAGGCCGTGGTGCCGTCCCGCCCGCCGCTTTTAGTAAAGATCGCGCCCGACCTGCCGGGGGGCGGGCTGGAGGCTATCGTCGAGACTGCCGTGCGCTTCGGTGTTGACGGCCTAATCATCTCCAACACGACGGTCGCCCGCCCTGCAACGCTGCGGTCCCGGTCGGCCGGCGAGGCGGGTGGGCTGTCGGGCGCGCCGCTGCTCACGGCCAGCACGCAACTTCTGGCGCGCGCCTATCGCCTGGCGGCCGGACGGCTCGTGCTGATTGGCTGCGGCGGCGTGTCCACGGGGAGCGATGCCCTGCAGAAAATCCGGGCGGGCGCGCATCTTATACAGCTCTACACCGCATTCAGCTATGGCGGCCCGGCGTTGATCCCCCGGATAAAGCACGAGCTTGCCACGGCATTGCGCGCGCACGGGTTTCGCAGCGTGATGGACGCGGTCGGAGTGGACGCATGAGACGCCTGGCCCATTTCTCCCCGCTGGCGACGGAGTACGACGGCTTTATCCTCGATCTATGGGGCGTGATCCACGACGGCGTCGCGCCGTATCCAGGCGCTGCCGAGTGCCTGTCCGCCCTGCGCAGGGCGGGCAAGCGGGTGGTGCTCTTGTCCAATGCGCCGCGCCGGGCTGGGGCGATCCAGGGGCAGCTCCGCAAAATGGGCATCCCGGCGAGCGACTTTGACGGCGTCATGACATCCGGCGAGGCGACATTCCTCATGCTGCGCGACCGCTCCGATCCATGGTACCGGGCCCTGGGACGCTCGGTGTTCCATCTGGGCCCGGAGCGCGACCGCAACGTGTTGCACGGTCTCGATCTGAGGATATGCGACACGCCCGACGGCGCAGGATTCATGCTCAACACCGGTCCGGACGACCATCTCAGCCCGACCGATCCGGCCGCCTACGATGCGGTGTTGCTGGACTGCGCGGCTCGGCGACTGCCGATGATCTGCGCCAACCCGGATTTGGAGGTCATCCGCGGCGGCATGCGGGTCATCTGCGCCGGCACGCTGGCCCAGCGATACGTCGCGATGGGCGGCGACGTACGCAGCCTCGGAAAGCCCGACCCGGCGATCTATGCACCAGTGCTCGCGATGCTCGATGTGCCGCCGTCCCGGGTGCTCGCGGTCGGCGACGCGCTGCGCACCGACATCGCCGGCGCTGCCGCCGTGCGACTGGACGCCTGCTGGGTGTTGGGCGGGCTGCACGGTGCGCATCTGGGCAGCGATGCAGCGACGGAGAACGAGGTGACGGCGGCCGGGCTGTTCCCAGTTGCCGCCATCCCGCATTTCGTCTGGTAAGCTCAGGTCCGGCGGCGCGCGACCACGAAGCCCAGCGCGGCCAATGCGACGGCCATGATTGGCAGCGTGGCCGGCTCCGGCACCGACACCTGCCCTTCTGGAGCGAATACGCCGATGCAGCCGGCCGCGCAGTACGGGTTGGGGTTCGTCGGCGTTGAGGCGCCAAACGCCACGAAGACCTCGCCCGAGATCGGATCGACCGCCACCGAATGGTCGTTGAAGGTGATCGGCAGGTTCTGCACGAAGCTGCCGGTGGCGCCGTCGATCACGCCGAGCACGGGTCCGCCGACCTGATAGCGCGCCGCCACGAAGAACAGGTTCCGCGTCGAGTCGAACGCCACCTGATCGCCGCCCGCGACCTGCGGGATCGACTTGATGGAGCCGGCGCCGGCCGGGTCGAGCAGGATCGTTTGCTTGGAGGGATTGTCGCCGCAGGCCACCACCATCGACGCACCGGCCCCCTGCGCCACACCGGTCGGGCCACAGCCGCCGACCAGGCCGAGGGCATTGAAATCATAGGTGTTCAGCAACTCGCCAGTGGCGGTATCCAGCTCGATCACCCCACCGGCGCCGCTGCCATTGAACACCGGCACGGCGACGAAGAACGACTTGCGGGCGGTGTTGAAGATCGGCGCCTCAATGCCGTCGCCGTTCACGTTGGGATAGCCGCTGGTGCCATCGAGCTTGATCGAGCGCGTAACCTTGCCGGTCGCGTTGTCGATCAGTGTGATGAAACCAGGATTGGAGGCGTTGTTGGCCGCCAGGATCGTGTTTGAGGTCGGGCTGTATGCGACGCCGTCCACCCGGTTCGGCGGCGTCGGCGTTCCTGCGAGAGCGGTCGAGATCGTCCGTGGCGCGCCCATGAGCGTCAGGCCATCGGGCATCAGGTTGAATGTCGTAAGCTGGCTTGGCCCGTCGCCAGCGATCAGCAGCTTGCCGCCGGCCACGTTGGCGATGGTGATGCCGTTCGGGCCGGCATTGTCGTTGCTCTTGGTCGCGCCGGAGAACAGGCCGCCGCCGATCTGCTCGACGAAGCTATTGGTCTTGGCCGAGAACACGTCGATGCCGTTATTCGACCGGTCGGTCAGATAATAAAGCTGCGTGGCGGGATCGATGACGCTGAGGTCGTAGCCGACAAAGGTCCCGGTCGTGTTGCTCTCGGTAACCGGGATCGGAATGGTGGTGAGCAGACTGTAGTTCGGCACCGCCCAGGCGGGGCTGATGCCGCCACCCGCGAGCAGGGCGCCGAGGCACGCCAGAAGCCGGGCATGCCGGCGGAGTTTCTCGACGATTTCGTGCAACTGCGGCATGGCTGACCTCTCCAATCCCCAGATATTCTTCCAAGGTTCGCAGTAGCCAAGCAAAGTTAACTGTCCGCTACAATCTTAATTTATAATTTAAAAGAGTCTTTGCAAATTTTGCGGCGGCGTTGTTGCATACAAGTTAATGTTACGCCCGTCCGGCGACGCTCGACAGCAGCAGCGGGTCCACCCGCAGGATCGCCAGCGCCCGGCGCCACTTGGTCTCATGATCGGGGTCAAACAGCAGCTCGAGCTTCGCCGGGGCGGATAGCCAGACGTTCTCCTGCATCTCCCGGTCGAGCTGGCCAGGTCCCCAGCTGCTGTAGCCCAGCGCCAGCAAGCCCTCCCTCGGACCGCCGCCCTGTGCGATCTCCTGCAGCACGTCGAGACTCGCGGTCAGCGAGAGACGGTCATCGACCCGCAGGCTGCCGTCGGACGTCCAGTCCGACGTGTGCAGCACGAAGCCGCGGCCATGATCGACCGGACCGCCCTGACAAAGCTGGATCTGCCGGGCCGGCGGCACCGGCTCCACGTCGAGCTGCGCCAGCAGCGCGTCGAAGCTGGGCTTGGCCAGCGGCTGGTTCAGCACGATGCCCATGGCGCCCTCATCGGTGTGGGCGCACAGCAGGATCACGCTGTGGGCAAAGTTCGGATCATCCATCGCCGGCATCGCAATCAGCAATTGGCCGGTCAGGGAGGTCTCATCGCTATCGATCATGGGCATCAGGTTGGCCTGTGGTGGCATGGGAGCGCGATCGTATATGGGACGCCGGCCTAGTCGTCACGTGGCCTCGATCTTGCTTTTTTTAACTCATGTTGCCGGTCATCCCTCCCGAAACGTGACTTGGCCGCGCGGGGCCGCTACGACTTCGCATCTTGCACCACAAGGGACTGCCAAATGATTAAAATCGGTGACGCCATCCCTCCGATGAAGCTGACCGCCGCCACCGCAGACGGGCCGAAGGAGGTTTCGACGGACGAGGTGTTCGCCGGCAAGAAAATCGTGCTGTTCGCGGTGCCCGGCGCGTTCACCCCGACTTGCAGCATGCGGCATTTGCCGGGCTACCTGCAGAGCATGGATGCGCTGCGGGCCAAGGGGGTGGACAGCGTCGCCTGCATCGCGGTGAACGACGTGTTCGTCATGGGCGCCTGGGCGAAGGAACAGGATGTGGACGGCCGTGTCATCATGCTGGCCGACGGGTCCGGCGCGTTCACCAAGGCGTTGGGCCTGGAGCTGGACCTGACCGCGCGCGGCCTCGGCGTCCGCAGCCAACGCTACGTGATGGTCGCCGATGACGGGCGCGTGACGCACTTGGCTGTCGAGCCGCCCGGCGGATTCGAAGTCAGCACGGCCGAGAGCGTGCTTGCGCACCTGTAGCCAAGGTTATCAGGCGGCGACCCTATCGCGCAGCGTCTCATTTTGGAACGTCTCGGCGATGTAGGACGCCAGCGCGTCGGTCACCGGCTGCCGCGCATCGGGGTTGCGCAGCAACAGAATGCCAAATTCGGGCAGAGCGGGCATGCCCTCTTCGGGCCGCAGCGGCCGCAAGCCTTCGGGCAGCCACGAGATGGTTGAGACCGTGACGGCAAGCCCGGCCAGCACCGGGGCATGCGTGCCCAATTGCGTCGCCGACCGGTAGGCAACCCGGTAACGCCGTCCCATGCCATCCAGCGCGCTGAGCGCCGCCTTTGCCCACGCACAATGCTCCCCGGCCAGCGCGACCGGCAGCGGGTCCAGCCGGTGCGGCGCGTGCATCGTGGAGGTAATCCAGGTGAGCGGCCCGCGCCAGAGCGGCATAGCCAGCCGATCCGCAGACGCGGTCGTCCCTTCCGAACAGAGGGTGAGATCCAGCTCGCCTTCGCGCAGGCGCTGCAAAAGATCGATCGACGGCAGGCACAGGACATCGACCTGCACGGCCGGATAGCTATCGGCAAAGCGCTTCAGGATTTGCGGCAGATAGCGGAGCGCGTAGTCGTCCGGCGTGCCGAGCCGCACCGTCCCTTCCACGGTGGGCGCGCGAAAACTCGTCCAAATCTCGTCGTTCAGCGCCAGCAGCTCCCGCGCACGCTGCAGCAGGAACTGGCCATGCGGCGTCAGCTGCACCGACCCGCCCTTGCCGCGGGACAGCAATCGCTGACCCAGTAGGGTTTCTAGGCGCTGTACTTGCATGGAGACCGCCGACTGCGTGCGCCCGACCCGCTGCGCCGCACGGGTAAAACTGCCCTCCTCGGCGATGTAGGTGAAGGCGCGCAGCAGATCGGGGTCGAGTCCGGCGGGGAGGGTCATACCCATCAGTATCGCTGATGCATCGCATCATAGCAATTCGTTTCCGTGATGCGGTAGGGCACCCCATTCTCCTGATCGACCGTATTGGTCCGCTCTCAATGGAGGCTGCAATGGCCGCTCGCGGCACGCTGATCCAGGTTCGTTTTGATGTCCCTCGCTCGGGTCGCGCGATCACGCGCCCGTCCTCCATCCTTCGACAGGCCTGGGCGATGCTGGCCGAAATGCGCCGCGCCCGCCGCACCCGGCGACTCTTGGGCGAGATGGACGACCGCATGCTCGCCGACATCGGCATCGGCCGCGGCGACGCCCTGATGGAGGCGTCGCGCGCGCCCTGGGACGTCGGCCGGCGCTAGAAAGACTGGTAAAGACCTGCTTAGCGTCGGCCGAACAGCCGTTCGATCTCGGCCCGGCTGAGCTTCAGGAAGGTGGGGCGGCCGTGGCTGCAGGTGGCGGCGCGCGGCGTCGCCTCCATCTGCCGCAGCATCGCGTCCATCTCGGCCTGCAAGAGTCGGCGGCCGGCGCGGATGCTGCCGTGGCAGGCGAGGCGGGCCAGCATGGCGTCGAGCCGGGCCAGCAGCGCCGTGGCCTCGCCGCCCTCCGCCAGCTCGTCGGCGAGGTCGCGCAGCAGCGGCGCCGGGTCCGGAGCGCCGAGCGCGGCCGGCAGCGCGCGCACCAGCACGGCGCCGGGACCGAACCCCTCGATCTCCAGACCGAGCGGCAGCAGATCGTCGGCGTGGGCCAGCAGGCGCGCCGCGTCGGCCGGGGCCATATCGACCACGACCGGCAGCAGCAGCGCCTGACGCCGGATGCCGCCGGTTTGATGCTGGGTTCGCAGCGCCTCGTGGGTCAGCCGCTCATGCGCGGCGTGCTGGTCCACCAGCACAAGGCTGCCATCGGCGGCGACCGCCAGGATGTAGGTGTCCAGCACCTGCGCCACAGCGGCGCCCAGCGGGTACTCGGGCGCCGGCGCGGCGGCCGGAGCCGGCAGGCTGCGTGCGGCGGGAGGCGCTGCAAGCGGCAGCTGCGCCTCGGCGAATCCGGTGTATCGCGGTCCCGGCCGGCGGCCCTGCAGGCTTTGGAGCGGCACGAGCTGCAGCGGCGGCCGGCCCGCTAGCTGTAGCGGGGGTGAGACCGCACCCGCGCCGCCGGCCAAGGCGCGGGAAATGGCGCCGATCACCAAGGACCGCACGCCGGCCGGGTCTTGGAAGCGCAACTCGCTCTTTGCGGGATGCACGTTCACGTCCAGCGCCTCGGCCGGCAGGTCGAGGAACAAGGCCGCCACCGGGTGCCGTCCGGCGGCGATCACCTCGCGGTAGGCCACGCGCAAAGCGGTCCGCAGCACGGGGTCCAGCACCGGGCGGCCGTTCACCACCAGGCTCTGCGCCGCCGCGGTGGCCCGCGTGACGCTGGGCGCCCCGGCGAAGCCGCTGATCCGCAGGTCGCCCCGGCTTTCGTCGAGCGGCAGCAGCGCCGCTGCCGCCTCGGCGCCGAGCAGGGCCGTCACCCGTGCGGCACGGTCCTGCGCCGGCAAATCGAAGGCGACGCGGCCCTCGGTCACGCAGCGGAACGCGGCATGCGGCGCGGCGAGCGCCAGGCGGCGAACCGCGTGTTCGGCGTGCTCGGCCTCGGTGCGCGGGTGCTTCAGGAACTTGCGCCGGGCTGGCGTCGCGTAGAACAGGTCGGCGACCACCACACGGGTGCCGGGCGGACCGGCGGCCGGGGCGGGGCCGGTGACCAGGCCGCCCTCCACGCGGATCGCGTAGGCGTGCGCCGCGCCTGCGAGGCGGGAGGTGACGTGCAGCCGGCCGGCCGCGCCGATGCTGGGCAGCGCCTCGCCGCGGAAGCCCAGCGTGGTGATGCGCACCAGCGCGTCCTGGTCTTGGCCGGCGGCGCCGCGCTCCCCGCCGGGCGCGAGCTTGGAGGTGCAGTGCCGCTGGATCGCCAGCGCCAAGTCGGCGGCGCCCATGCCGCAGCCGTCATCCTCGACCTCGATGCGCTCGATGCCGCCGCCGGCGAGCGTCACCGTGATCCGGGCAGCGCCGGCGTCCAGCGCGTTCTCGACCAGCTCCTTGACCGCGGCCGCCGGGCGCTCGATCACCTCGCCGGCGGCGATGCGGTTGACCATGCCCTCGGATAATAGGCGGACCCGCGGCAGCGGCGGTAGCGGCAGCTCTGGCGCAGGGCGTTCGGGCGAGGACGGCGGCATACGGCACGTTAGCATGGGTTCGCCTGGCGTGCGCGATAGCGGCACGCCTACATTGGCAAAACCAACCCTGAACGGACTCCGCCATGCCCGACGCCGGCCTGCTTCCAATCGATCCCGGCGCCCGTCGCGCCATCCTTGACGCGGTGGCGAGCCTTGCCGACGACTCGACGGCGCTGCTCGCCCGCCTGGTGCGGCATCGCAGCCTGCTGGGCGAAGAGGCCGGCTGTCTCGACGCGATGGCGGAGCTGTTCGCCGGTCTGGGCCTGACTCCGCAGCGTGTGCCGGTGGACGTCGAGGCGCTGGCCGGTGTACCCGGCTTCTCGCCGCCGCTGCTGGACTATGCCGGGCGGGACAACGTGGCGGCGGTGCACCGGCCGCGCGAGGCCCGCGGGCGCAGCCTGATGCTGCAGGGCCACGTGGACGTCGTGCCGGAGGGCGCGGCCGATCTGTGGACCACACCGCCCTTCGAGCCCAGCATACGCGGCGGCCGGATGTACGGCCGCGGCGCCGGCGACATGAAGGCGGGTCTGGTGTCCATCGTCATGGCCTGCGCCGCGCTGCGCCGCGCCGGGGTGCAGCCGGCGGCGGAATTGCAGTTGGCTGCGGTCATCGAGGAGGAGTGCACCGGCAACGGGGCGCTCGCGGTCATGCAGGCGCTGCCGCGGCCCGACGCCTGCCTGATCCCCGAACCCGGCCCGGGCTTCCCTGCGCTGTATGTGGCGGAGGTCGGCGTGGTGTGGGCCTGGGTGACGATCACCGGCCGCCCCGCCCACGTCCGCGACATGCAGGCCGGGGTGAACGCGATCGAGGCGGCGTATGTCTTGATGGAGCGGCTGCGCGCCTATGAAGATACGATGAACCGCGCCGAACTCCGGCATCCGGCATTTGCCGGGGACAACCATCCGATCAACGTCAACTTCGGCACGCTCACCGGCGGCGAGTGGAACAGCAGCGTCGCCACCCGGGCCCGGCTCGGCGTGCGGGTCGGCGTCATGCCGGGCCATAGCTGCCACGACGTGCGGACGGACATCGAGCGGCTGGTCGAGCAGGCGGCGACCGACCCGCGGCTGCGCGGCGCCCGGCTCGCGGTCGAGTTCCGCGGCTTCATGGCGGATGGCTGCGTGTTCCCCCCGGAGCAGCCGATCGCGCTTGGGGTGGCGGCGACGCACCGGGCGGTGACCGGCGCCGAGCTGCGCCACTACGCCGCCACGGGGCTGACCGATGCGCGGTTCTATGCGCTGTATGGCGGTACTCAGGCGACCTGCTATGGCCCGGACGCCGAGAACATCCACGGCATCGACGAGAGCGTGGGGCTCGACGCCATGCATGACGTGACCCGGGTGCTGGCGCTGCTGATCGCCGGCTGGTGCGGGCTGGAGGCGGCCTAAACAGCTGCTAGCTCGATTTGCACAACGCTGTGCAGGATGTCTTTATTCAGCAGCAAAACGTGGTTGAGTGTCTGCTTTCATGCTGATCCCCCTTATTGTGAAGGGCATACTTTGCACCAAGGGGTCCACACAGTCCCGCGAGCAGCTAAGTAAAGCGGCGGCAAGCTGAGCAGGAAGCTGTTGGGATGGAAGTAGAATTTCGTACCAAGAAGGTATCACTATCTAACCATGAGACCGACGTTGAGAAGGCGTGGTCCGTCGGTGAGCAACTGAGCAAGGATCTAGAATTCTATGCCGACCTTGGCGTGACAGACCGGCCGTCGCCATTCCGAAAATTGGCGTGGTTCTGGGGAGGCGTCATCGGTGCGGTCGGCGTCGGCGCCGTGACGCTGCAGTTGATGGGACCCCCGATGCGGACCTATCAGGCATTTGCTACAGCGCGCGGACAAGGTCCGGCCATGGAAATGCCGTCCGAGCCCAATCGTCCGTCAGCGGCCACGCTTCCCGATCCAGCCGCAATGGCGTCCGCACGCAGCGCGGCGCGTCCGGGATCCGGCTCCGCAAGTCTGGCGCCCGCACCCACGGAGACCGCAACTGCACCGGAAACAGCCGGACGGGAATTGCGGCCCGACCAGCGGGGCCGCTCCGCCGGCGCTGCCACCGACAGCGAAGGCACTGTGCCGAATACCCCTGGTGAGACCGGGCAGGCTGCCCTGACGGCGCCCAGGCCCGCGGTCCTGCATACGGTCACCGAGCCAGAGATGGTCATGCTCCCCGGCGCCGTGTTTCGGATGGGCAGCAACGAGGATCACTCCGAGCGTCCGGCGCATCCTGTCACGGTCGAGCCGTTCCTGCTCGCCAGGTCGGCCGTCACCGTCCGACAGTGGCAGGAATGCGTGGAGGCGAGGGTTTGCACGCTGGCGCCGAGAGGCAAGCCGGATCAGCCGGTCACCAACGTAAGCTGGGATGACGCGCGTCAGTTCGCGTCGTGGCTGTCCGGTGCGACCAAAAAGCATTTCCGCTTGCCGACGGAGGCCGAGTGGGAATACGCCGCCCGGGCCGGGACGGAGACGCGCTACTCCTGGGGCAACGCCATGCTGCCCGGCAAGGCGAGCTGCA
>JANXVC010000232.1 GCA_025351925.1 Rhodospirillales bacterium
CCGCGATGCATTCCGCCGTACCGATCTGCTGGCCAAGCTGATCCCCACCATCGAGGAGGTCCTATCGGCGGGCG
Organism: Rhodospirillales bacterium; assembly: GCA_025351925.1. Classification (GTDB taxonomy): domain Bacteria; phylum Pseudomonadota; class Alphaproteobacteria; order Acetobacterales; family Acetobacteraceae; genus CAHJXG01. The sequence continues at coordinate 75 of JANXVC010000232.1, forward strand.
GCCTGCCGGTGCCGGCCGCCGCAGAGGAGGCGATGCCAGTCGCAATCCTCGACAAGGAGGCAAGCGGCGATGCTGGTCATCGTGGTTGAGAACGTCCCGCCCCGGCTGCGCGGACGCCTGGCGGTGTGGCTGCTGGAGGTGCGGTCCGGCGTCTATGTCGGCACCTACAGCAAGCGGGTCCGGGAGATGATTTGGGAGCAGGTCCGGCAGTATATCGAGGACGGCAACGCGGTGCTGGCGTGGGCGGCGCCGAACGACGCAGGGTTTGAGTTCGACACCTGCGGCCGGCACCGGCGGGTCCCGGTGGACCTTGACGGATTTCGTCTTGTGGAGGTTCATCCAGAGGCGGAAGCGGCGCCGCCGCTGGCTGTGCCGCGGGGGCGCGGCGTTCGGTAGGTTCTTTGGATGGTGAATATGCGTGTGATCTGAGATGGTTGCAGGAAGGGTGTGCCCCGCAGGCGCGGGGATGAACCGATTTGCTACTTGGCGGGGGTACGATGCAAATAGTGTGCCCCGCAGGCGCGGGGATGAACCGCCTTGCAGGCGAGATTGGCACGGCGCTTGTTGGTGTGCCCCGCAGGCGCGGGGATGAACCGCCCTGGAGGCGAGTCCATGACCATCACCTCGGGTGTGCCCCGCAGGCGCGGGGATGAACCGCCGTTGGCGATGTTATGGCTCCAATCGAGATAGTGTGCCCCGCAGGCGCGGGGATGAACCGATCCGGTTGCAGGGTTTACCGGCGTGTTCCTGGTGTGCCCCGCAGGCGCGGGGATGAACCGAACATTTACGGGAGCCTCATACCGGACGCCAAGTGTGCCCCGCAGGCGCGGGGATGAACCGTGCGGGAAACCGAGAAGTCAGCCGCGCCTATCGTGTGCCCCGCAGGCGCGGGGATGAACCGATGGAACCATCTTTGCGGACAACCCGCATAGCGTGTGCCCCGCAGGCGCGGGGATGAACCGGATCAGCTTGCCAGCAAGGTCCGCATCTTCGAGTGTGCCCCGCAGGCGCGGGGATGAACCGAGTGCTACCGTCCGCTTCGTTGCCCCATGTGTGTGTGCCCCGCAGGCGCGGGGATGAACCGTTCAAGCCAGACCGCTATGCGCTGCTGAAAACGTGTGCCCCGCAGGCGCGGGGATGAACCGCGGGAGCGCCGGTCAGCCCGGTGACAGACGGCGTGTGCCCCGCAGGCGCGGGGATGAACCGCCGTTCTATCCGCTGTTTCTCCGCTGCGACGACGTGTGCCCCGCAGGGGCGGGGATTAGCCGATTCTTGCTTTCGTCAAACACGATCATCGCCGCGTGTTTCCCGCAAACACGGGAATAACCCAGCGGACGCTTGAAATACTACGGCCAGTCAGTGTTCAGGCCACAGCCGTCAGGTCGGTTCTCGGGAAATCGTTGCCCTTAAACAGCAGAGGCAAGCTGCGGGCTTTTGCGAGAGCGTATGACGCGCAGTCGCCCAAATTAAGCGCAGCGGAGTGCCTGCCTTTGCCATACTGCAGGAAGGCCGTTCTCGCCGCCCCCACCAACTCCGTATCCTGCGCCACGACCCGCATCCCTGCCCGGGCAATCAGCGCATCAAGCTCCACCCAGGCTGTAGCGTCACCCGTGCGTCCGGCGAGCACCATGCTGGTCTCGAGCAAGCTGACCGACGAGAGGAGGCAGCCTTCCGCCTCGGCAATCGCCTGCAGGAAGCGATCTGCCTCGGGCTCCCGCCGCAGGATGGCGACCAATGCCGAGCTGTCGGTCACGATCAAGCGGGGACGATCAAGCGGGGACGATCAAACCGGGACTATCACGCCGGCAAGCCGTTCTCATCGTAGAGGTCGGCATCGGTCAGCGGCTCATGCCCTTGCAGCCGGGCGGCGCTGCGCAGGCTGATGGTGCGGAGATCCTCGAACAAGGATTGTACATCCGGCGTGGGCGCACGCCGCTGGCGGACGCCGTTTTGGATGAACTCCGCTCCGGCCTGCTCCAAAACATGGCGGACACCGTCGAGGATGACGGGCGACACGCGTTCGCGTCCATCCGCTCCCTCCAGCCGACGAATGGTGACAACGGAGACGTGGGCACGCTTAGCGAGGTCGGCCTGCTCAATGTGCAGAAGCGCCCGGGCAGCGCGAATCTGTTCGGGTGTGATCTCCATGATCGAAAGCTATCTTGTTCAGATGCTGCCGATCAAGCGTTTCTGAGTCGCGGGCGCCCGCCGTCCGATTGTTTTTGGACGCACACGCGCCGCCTTCATGCTAACCCGGTCCGGTCACCACTGCAGGCGTACTGCCCCATGTCGAAGATCATTCCCGTCCCGCCGTTCGATTTCGTCATATTCGGCGGCACCGGCGACCTGACGCTGCGCAAGCTGCTGCCGGCGCTGTATCACCGGTTCCTCGACGGCCAGATCCCCGCCGAGTCGCAGATCATCGCCGTGGCCCGCTCCGACCTGTCGAGCGCCGCCTATCGCGGCCGGGCGGCGGACGCGCTGCGTCACTACGTCGAGCCGGCGAACCTGCGCAATCCCGCCGAGACGGGCTTCTACGAGATGCTGCACTACGTCCGGCTGGACGCGGCGGCGGAGGACCAGGACTGGTCCGGGTTGCACTCGCTGCTGTCGAACGACCGGATCCGGGTGTTCTACCTCGCGACCTCGCCGAACCTGTTCGGCCCGATCTGCGACGCCCTGGCGCATAACGGCCTCAACCAGAACGAGGCCCGGGTCGTGCTGGAGAAGCCGATCGGCCGCGACCTCGAATCCGCCCAGGCCATCAACGACGAGGTCGGGCGCTGTTTTCCCGAGGCGAGCACCTTCCGCATCGACCATTTCCTCGGCAAAGAGACGGTGCAGAACCTGCTGGCGCTGCGCTTCGCCAACACGATCTTCGAGCGGTTGTGGAACGCCGACGTCATCGACCACGTGCAGATCACCGTTGCCGAAACGGTCGGCGTCGAGGGCCGCGGCGGCTATTACGACCACTCGGGCGCGCTGCGCGACATGGTGCAGAACCATTTGCTGCAGCTGTTGTGCCTGCTGGCGATGGAGCAGCCGGTGTCGCTGGGGGCCGACGCGGTGCGCGACGAAAAGCTGAAGGTGCTGCGCAGCCTGCGCCCGCTCGAGCTGTACGAGGTGCCGGCGATGACGGTGCGCGGCCAGTATATCGCCGGTGCGGTGAACGGGAAGCCGGTGCCGGGCTATCTCGCGGACCTCGGCCACAATGAGAGCGACATCGAGACCTTCGTCGCGATCAAGGCCGAGCTGAACAGCCGGCGCTGGGCCGGGGTGCCGTTCTACCTGCGGACCGGCAAGCGGATGCCGCAGAAGGTGTCGGAGATCGTGGTGCAGTTCCGCCGGCTGCCGTTCTCCATCTTCCCGAAGGAGCACACGCTGGAGGCCAACAAGCTGATCATCCGGCTGCAGCCGGAGGAAGGCATGCGGCTTGAGATGATGACCAAGGAGCCCGGGCCCGGCGGCTTGCAGCTCCGTCCCACCGGGCTCGACATCAGCTATGAGAAGACGTTCGGCGGGCGGTTCCCGGATGCGTATGAGCGGCTGCTGATGGATACGGTGCGGGGCAACTCGACGCTGTTCATGCGGCGGGACGAGGTCGAGGCGGCGTGGCAATGGGTGACGCCGATCATGGAGGCCTGGGGCAGCCGGGGGGAGCGGCCGCGGCCATATGCCGCCGGAAGCTGGGGGCCGACCGCGGCGATCGCGCTCATCGAGCGGGACGGCCGCACCTGGCACGAGGATTTGGGCGACGGGCAGGAGTAGCGGTCCCAAAAGGCACGCTCAAAGCCCCATCACCGCGGACTCCGTGCCGCTATAACGAAGACGCAGCTCGCGCTTCAGCAGCTTGCCGGCGGTGTTCTTCGGCAGGCTCTCGGCGAAGAACACCCGCTTGGGCAGCTTGAACGACGCCAATAGGGGCCGGGCGTGCTCGATCAGGTCCGCCTCGGTGGCGGTGACGCCGTCGCGCAGCACGATGACCGCGGCGACCGCCTCGATCCATTTGGGGTCGGGCACGGCAATGACGGCGACCTCGGAGACGGCGGGGTGGGTGAACAGCGCCTCCTCCACCTCGCGGCTGGCGACCAGGACGCCGCCGGTGTTGATCATGTCCTTGGTGCGGTCCACGACGTATAGGTAGCCCTCGGCGTCGAAGGTGCCGATGTCGCCTGAGTGGAACCAGCCGCCCTCGAATGCCTTGGCCGTCTCCGCCGGGTCGTCCCAGTAGCCGAGCATGAGTTGCGGGGAGCGATGGACGATCTCCCCATGCTCGCCGGGCGGCACGTCGCGCATGTCCAGGTCAACGACGCGCGTCTGGACGTTGAGGACGGGTCGGCCGACCGAGGCTGGGCGGGCGTCATGCTCCTCGGGTTTCAGGAGCGTCGCGAGGGGGGCGATTTCGCTCTGGCCGTAGGCGTTGTAGAGCCGGATGCCTGGCAAGCGCTCCTGTAATTCTCGTAGGACCGGTACCGGCATGATCGCTGCGCCGTAATAGGCCTTTTGCAAGCTGCCAAGCGCGCGGGTGGCGAAATCGGGGTGGCGCAGCAAGCTGATCCAGACGGTCGGGGGCGCGAAGAACGAGGTCAGGCGGTACTGCTCGATCAACTCCAGGCAAAGGGCAGGCACCGGGCTCTCGATCAGCATGATCTCCGCGCCGGCCATGAGCTGAGGCATGGCGAGGGCGTGCATCTGCGCGGTGTGATAAAGCGGCAGGGCCGCCAGGACGCGGTCGGCCGCGGTGAACTCAGCCGCGATGATGCAGCTCACGTATTCGGCGAGCAGGGCCCGGTGGGTCAGCATCGCGCCTTTTGGGCGCCCTGTGGTGCCGGAGGTATAAAGGATCTGTGCCACATCGCCGTCCCTGACGTTCTCGCCGACCTCCGCGGGCGTTCCGTCAGCGGGCGTGCCGTCACTGGGCGTGATCATGTCGAATGTCTGGACGACGGGCGCTCCGGCGGCGTTCGCCGTGGCTGCCAGCACAGGATCGTGCAGCAGCAGGCGCGCGCCGGACTGCTTGACGATGTAGGACAGCTCGGGCGGCGTCAGGGCGTAGTTGGCCGGGACGTGGATCAGCCCCGCCTTGCAGCAGGCGAGCCAGCACAGAAGGTAATGATCGGAGTTGCGGCCGAAGGCGACGATGCGGTCACCGGGCTGCAGCCCCGATGCCAGCAGGCCGGCCGCCATCCCGGTGGTGACGGCATCGAGCGCCCGATAGCTCCAGACGCGGTCGTCGAAACGCAGCGCGACGCGGTCGCGGAAGCGGTCCGCCGCGCGGCCGATCGCGTCGCCGATGATGTTCCGCCCCGCCCGGCGTGCTGCTGCCGCGTCGTCCATTGCGTTTCCCCGATTTGCCCGGCGTCCCCTGCAGCAACGCCAGCCTTTGCATAAACAATTGCCCGCATCGTGCGAATTGTGCAACGCTGTCTTTATAAAACCGCATGACGGCAACCGGCCGAACAACAGGCCGACTTGGGGGACGTAGCATGACAGCCGTAACGGGTGTTTCGCGTCGCACTGCCTTAAAATTGGGAACCGCGGCGGCGGCGCTGCCGCTAGTGCATATCCGCAGCGCCGGGGCGGCCGGGCGGCTCAGCGTCGGGTTCTGGGACCATTGGGTGCCCGGCGCCAACGACGCGATGACCAAGCTCGTTCGGCAATGGAGCGACAAGACCAAGACCGAGGTCTCGATCGACTACATCACGTCCGTTGGCAACAAGACCCTGCTGACGCTCGCGGCCGAGGCGCAGGCGAAGGCCGGCCACGACATCCAGGCATTCCCGACCTGGGAGGTGCATAACAGCGCCGAGCTGCTGGAGCCGATGGACGACGTGGTGAAGCGCCTCTCGGCCAAGTACGGCCCGGTGAACTCCATCGTGGAGTACCTCTCGAAGATCGACGGATCGTATCGGGCGGTCCCGGCGATCTCCGGCAGCCAGGTGAAGCCCTGCTGCTCGCGCATCGACCTGTTCAAGCAGCACGTCGGCATGGATCTCCAGGCCGTGTTCCCGGCGGCGGCGGCCATGGGGCCGGGCTACGACGCCTGGACGTGGGACGCCTTTTTGTCGGCGGCCGAGAAGTGCTCGAAGGCCGGGTTCCCGTTCGGCATGCCGATGGGGCAGTTCACCGACGCGGTGGACTGGGTCGGCGCGATGTTCACGAGCTATGGCGCCGAGCTCGCCGATGCGAAGGGCAACATCACCGTGAAGTCAGACGCGGTGCGCCAGGCGCTTGAGTGGTTCAAGCGCCTGATGCCGCATTTGCCGGGCGACGTGTACAGCTGGGACGACGCGTCGAACAACCGGGCGCTGATCTCCGGCAAAAGCGCCTTGATCATGAACCCGCCGTCTGCTTGGGCCGTCGCGGTTCGCGACAACCCGAGCGTGGGCGAGCAGTGCTGGACGCATCCGAACCCGGCGGGTTCGAAGGGCCGCTTCCTGCCGTATCTGCCGTATTTCTGGGGCGCCTGGAACTTCGGCAAAAACAAAAGCGCCGCCAAGGAGCTGATCGAGTGGCTGAGCGAGCGCGAACAGGCCGAGGCGCTGTGCACGGCGTCGCACGGCTACGACACGCCGCCGTTCCAGAGCATGACGGACTTCGCGGTGTGGGCCAATGAGGGGCCGCCGAAGGGCGTGGTCTCCAACTATCAGCTCAAGCCCGGGCACAACGCGAAGGCCAGCATCGCCGCCTTCCCGGCCCCGCCCGAGATGGCGGTGCAGATCTATAACCAGGCGACGATGACCAAGATGGTGGCGCGCTGCACCCAGGGCGGCCAGTCGATCGAGCAGACTATCGCCTGGGCCGAGGGCGAGCTGCAGGGCTTCAACCGCTAACCTAGGAGCTGCGCGATGGCGGACGGCGCCACCCTGCCGATCGGCGTCCCCATTGCGGCCCGTCGCCCCGGCGGCATGCAGCGCTTCATGCGGCAACGCTCCACTATCGCGTTTGCCATGTGCGTGCCGCTGCTGGCGGTGGTGATCAGCCTCGTGGTCTATCCGGCGATCTACGCGATCTATCTGTCGATGCTGAACAAGAAGATGACGAGGTTCGTCGGCCTCGACAATTTCAGTTTTCTGCTCGGCCGGCCGACGTTCCAGATGGTGATCTTCCAAAGCGTGCTGTTCGCCGTCTCCGCCGTCATCCTCAAGGCGCTGCTCGGCTTCGTGCTGGCGCATCTCATGCAGAATATCCCCGGCCGGCAGCAGCGGCTGTGGCGCGGGCTATTGCTCGTGCCGTGGGTGATCCCGCTGGCGATGTCCACGCTTGGCTGGTGGTGGCTGTTCGACCCGTCGTACTCCGCCTTCAACTGGGTGCTGAACGCGTTCGGCGGCCCGTCGATCCCGTGGTTAGGTGCTACGTGGTGGGCGCGGTTCTCCGTCATCCTGGTGAATGTCTGGTACGGCACGCCGTTTTTCCTGATTATGTATCTCGCCGCGCTGAAGTCGGTGCCGGAGCAGCTCTACGAGGCCGCCAGCATCGACGGCGCCGGGTTCTGGCAGAAATTATGGCACGTGACGCTGCCGATGATGCGCAACGTCATCTCGATCACCGTGCTGTTCAGCCTGATCATCACCTTCGCCAACTTCGACATCGTGCGCATCCTCACCAATGGCGGGCCGCAGGACCAGACGCACCTGTTCGCGACGTATTCCTTCCAGGTCGGCATCCAGTCCGGCGACATCCCGCTGGGTGCTGCCGTCAGCCTGTTCATGCTGCCGATCCTCGCGGTGTTCGCCTACTTCGTGCTGCGCGGCGTGAACGAGCGGTCCAAGGAGGCGATGTGAGCACGACCACTCTCGCCGGCGTGCCCGGTGTCCGCGCGGCACGGCGTCCGGGACGGCTGGCGCGGGACCGCAAATGGGCGCTGTGGGGCAGCTACGCGGCGCTGAGCGTGTTCGTCGTGTTCTTCCTGATCCCGCCGTTCCACATGCTGGTCACGAGCTTCAAGGGCTCGGCCGAGGTCTCCAGCATGGTGGGCAACCCGTGGCTGGTGACGCACCCGACGCTCGCGAACTACATCGAGCTGCTGCAGGCGCCGAATTTCCGCAGGTTCTTCTGGAACTCCATCAAGGTCACCTCCAGCGTCGTCGTGGTGACGATGTGCATCTCGGTATTGGCGGCGTTCAGCCTGGCGCGGATGAAGTTCTGGGGCAGCTCCGTGCTGGCGACCGGCATCTTCCTGACCTATCTTGTGCCCGAGAGCCTGCTGTTCATCCCGCTGTTCCAGATCGTCAGCGCGCTCGGCCTCACCAACAATGCCTGGGCCATGGTGCCGCTGTATCTCACGCTGTCGGTGCCGTTCTGCACCTGGATCATGATCGGCTACTTCGCCAGCATCCCCAAGGAGCTCGACGAGGCTGCGCTAATCGACGGCGCGTCGTGGATGCAGATGCTGTTCCGCATCTTCATCCCGGTCGCCATGCCCGGCATCATCGCCGCCACCATCTTCGCCTTCACCGTCGGCTGGGGCACTTTCCTGTATCCGATGGCGTATTTGTACAGCTCGGACCAGATGGTGCTGACCGTCGGCATCGTCAGCGACCTGATCCGCGCCGACGTGTTCCAGTGGGGCAAGATCATGGCCGGCAGCCTGATGGCGGCGGCGCCCCCGGTGATCATCTACGCGTTCCTGATGGACTACTACATCGCGGGCCTCACCGCCGGCGCCACGAAGGGGTAGCGTAGCGCTGTTCGGGCCACACTTGGCGAGCAATGTGCTGGCCGCCAGGGAACGCGCATGAGCTTCAAACGCTGCAGCCGGCGTTGATGGAGCAAAACACTATGATTCGTGCAGTTATTACTTCCGTTGTAATCGGCCTGGCGGCCACCGCATGCAGCGCGCCGCCAGAACAGCGCCCGGCAATCGACCCCGCACTGGAAAGCGGCGTCACATCGTCGAATGGCGGCGGACAGCGTACGACCGGCGCCATTCCCAACCTCGACATCGGGGCAGGCGGCGCGACCAGGTCGGGCGTGCCCAGCAGCCGCGGCAACGCCTATTAACGTCGGTTGAACAAAGACCCGACCCTTTGCCGAGCGAAGGGCCGGTACTTTCATGAGCCGGATGGCCGAATGTAAACGGCTCTAACCCGTGCGCAGCCTGGTGCCCCGGACCAGCAGCCGTATTCCACCCCGCAGGCGCTCTCGCGCCATTTCACGCTGGCGCCATGGAACCGGTGGCGTGCCAGGTGGTTAGGGGGGCTAACATCGGATCGGATTCCCTGGTCCGGCGTGCAACTGGAGGAGAGCAGTTATGGACGAAGATCGCATCAAGGGCAGCGCCACCGACATCGGCGGCAAGATCAAGGACACTGCCGGCAGCTTGCTGGGCGACAGCAAACTCCAGGCTGAAGGCAAGGCAAACCAGGCGAGCGGCCAGATGCAGAATGCGTATGGTTCCGCCAAAGACACGGCGCGTGAAGCCGCGGACACGCTGGGTGAACAGGTTGACAGCCTACTGCATGAGCGGCCGATGGTGGCCCTGCTTGGCGCGGTAGGCGTCGGCTACGTGCTCGCCCGGCTCATGCACCGCTAAGGGAAATCAGATCATGGCGCTTATTCCCACCTATCCCGCCATGTCTGGATCAGCGGTCGATGCCGTCGTGCCGGACGATCAGCGTACCCGGATGCGCAACCTCGTGTCGTGGGGCGCGATTTTCGCTGGAGTTGCGGCGGCGCTCGTCGTGCAGCTGCTGCTGAACATCCTCGGCCTTGGCATCGGCGCGTCGTCGCTTGACGCGATGAACACTGGCGACAACCCCTCCGCCTCCGGTTTCTCGCTGACGGCGGGCATCTGGTGGACGGTGTCCGGCATCGTCGCGTCTTTTGTCGGCGGCGTCGTCGCCGGGCGGCTGTGCGGCACGTCGGACAACAACACTGCGCGCTGGCATGGTTTCGTGTCATGGTGCGCGGCGACGCTGGTGATTTTCTATCTGTTGACCTCGGCGGTCGGCGGCATTATTGGCGGCACGTTCAGCGCGTTGGGCAGCACGCTTGGTGCAGCCGGCAAGGGCGCGGCATCGGCGGTGTCGGGTGTCGCACAGAACACCAGCGGCGATGCGCTGCAGGCCCAGGTACAGCGTTTAGTGAACCCGGACAGTGCACAGAGTGCACAGGACAACATCGTGGCGTATGTCCGGGCCAGTGCGAGCGGTGACCAGGCAGCGGCGACCGCTGCGCGCGACAAGGCGGTGGACAGTTTGGCCAAAACGGCGAACATCAGCCCTGACGAGGCCCGCACTCGGCTGCAGCAGGCTGAGCAGCAGGCGCGGCAAGCCGCGGACCAGGTAAAGCAAAAGGCGCAGCAGGCAGCCGACGCAACCCGCAAGGGCGTCGCAAGCGCTGGCATTTTCGGCTTCATCGCCCTGGCTCTCGGAGCAGTGGCGGCCTGGCTCGGCGGCGGCATCGGCGCACCTCGCAACGAGGCGACCGTCCGCACCAGTCGCGGTGTATAAAAGCGGCTGTTCTACGGTGGCGGCAGGCTTTTAACTAGGCCTGCCGCCATTGCTATGTCCTATAGTTCAGTAAGGCATCTGACAGACCGGGTTATTCTGGTCGCCAGTTGCCTAGTTACCCCTACGTGCGACAGCATGCCATCGTGTCAGCACAAGCGGGGATCGGAACAATGACGCCTGACGAGTTCCGTGCCTACGGGCATCGGCTTATCGACCTCATCGCTGACTACCGGGCAACGCTATGCGACCGGCCGGTCATGGCGCCGACCGAACCCGGCGCGATCCGCGCTCTGTTGCCCGCAGAGCCGCCGCGTGCCGGAGAGCCATTCGGCCAAATAGTGGACGACCTGGAACGCCTCGTCATGCCGGGGCTGTCGCATTGGCAGCATCCGCGCTTCTTCGGCTATTTCCCCGCGAATGCGCTGCTGGCCGGGGTGCTCGGCGACCTCGCCAGCACCGGCCTCGGCGTGCTTGGCCTCTCCTGGCAGTCCAGCCCGGCGCTTACCGAGCTGGAAGAGGTCGTGACCGACTGGATGCGCCAGATGCTTGGGCTGAGCGCCGCGTGGAGCGGTGTCATCCAGGACACCGCCTCGATCAGCACACTGGTGGCGCTGATCTGCGCGCGCGAACGGGTGACGGGCTACGCGCTGGCTCGCGGCGGCCTGCAGGCGGAGCGGTCGCCGCTCGCCGTCTATGTCTCCGACCAGAGCCACAGCTCCGTTGACAAGGCGGCGCTGCTGGCGGGCTTTGGCCGCGATACCGTACGCCTCGTGCCGTGCGACGCCGCCTACGCGATGCGCCCCGACGCGCTGGAGGCGATGATCGTGGCAGACCGCGCGGAGGGGCTGCTGCCGACCGCAATCGTCGCGACGACCGGCACGACGGCAACCACGGCGATCGACCCGGTTGCGGGTATCGCCGACGTCGCCGCACGGCACGGCGTTTGGCTGCACGTCGATGCGGCGATGGCCGGCAGCGCCATGATCCTGCCGGACCTGCGGCATTTATGGGACGGCGTCGAGGGCGCGGACAGCGTCATCATCAACGCGCATAAATGGCTAGGCGCGCCGTTCGACTGCTCGCTGTACTACGTGCGCGACCCCGGCCACCTGATGCGGGTGATGTCCACCAACCCGAGTTTCCTGCAGAGCGGCGTGGATGACCGGGTGCGCAACCTGCGCGACTGGGGCATCCCGCTCGGCCGGCGGTTCCGGGCGCTGAAGCTGTGGTTCCTGATCCGCGAGCAGGGCATCGACGGGCTCGCTGCCCGGCTGCGCCGCGACCTCGACAACGCGGCGTGGCTGGCGAGTGAGGTCGCGGCGACGCCGGGCTGGCGGGTCGTAGCGCCGGTGCCGCTGCAGACGGTGTGCGTGCGGCACGAGCCAGCGGGTCTCGATGCCGATGCATTGGATGTGCACACGCGGGCTTGGGCCGACCGGGTCAACCGCTCCGGCGCTGCCTATCTGACCCCGGCGACGATCGATGGGCGCTGGATGGTGCGGGTCTCGATCGGCGCCGAGTCGACGGAACGCGCGGACGTCGCGGCGGTGTGGGCGTCGATGCAGGCAGCGGCGGAGAAACCGGCCGTCTGAGCCGCGGCGGTGTTCGCAATGGCCAGGGATTGTGGCACACATCCCGGCTCGCATTCCGCCCAGCTTACATATCGAAAGGCCGTCGTGGCGATCGAACCCGTCTCCAGTGCCCCTATCCTCGTCGATGTCGTCTATCAGCGGCTGATGGCGGCGATCATCGACTGCACCCTGCTGCCGGGTCAGCGCATCGTGCAGGCCGATATGGCGGCGAGCCTTGGCGTGTCCCGCGCGCCGGTCAGCCACGCGCTGCAGCTGCTGAAGCACCAGGGATTGCTGCAGGAGTCTGGCAAAAAGGGGCTGGAGGTGGCGCCGATCGACCCGGACCGGGTGCGCGACCTCTATCAGGTGCGGGCGGCGCTGGATGGGCTGGCAGCACGGATGGCGGCGGAGCGCTATGGCGCGGGCAAGATCAGTGAGGCGGAGATCGCCGTGCTGCGCGAGGCATTTGCCGCTGGGTCGCGTCTCGGCGAGGCGACGGCGATGTCGCAGCGCGTGCAGGCCGACATCGACTTTCATCGGGCGATCTACCGGATTTCCGGCAATGCGCTGATTGTCGAGGCGCTCAACCCGCTGTGGCCGCACATGCAGCGGGCGATGGTGCTGGTGCTGGAGGCCGGACCGCTGCGCAAGCGGGCGTGGCGCGAGCACCGGCAGATCATGGAGAACATCTTGGACGGGGAGCCGGAGGCAAGCGCTGCGGCGGCTAGTGCGCATGCGACGGAGGCGGGAGTACACACCGATAGGCGGTTGCGCGAGCGGGGTGGGTGACCCACAGAAATTGTTGACATGGAAAATGGAATTCGGTATTCCGTTTTCCAGCTTGGCGCATCGTTGAGGCCCACGAGCATGAATTGCCAGGGCAAGTTTAGGGAGGAAACGTCGTGGATACGCACCAGCCCAAGGTCGAACCGACGCCGGAAACCGCGCGCCCTGCAACACCGGAAAAAGCCGCAAAAAAGCACCTGCAGCCCTATAGCGGCTACTACTCCAGCGGCGTGCCTGCGCATGATCCGGAGCTGACGGAGACCGGGCCGCGCACGCCGATGGGCGAATACATGCGCGCGTTCTGGCACCCGGTCTGCATGTCGATCGAGCTGACGGACACGCCGCGCTACCTGAAAATCATGGGCGAGGAGTTGGTGGCGTTCCGCGATAAAAGCGGTCAGGTCGGCCTGCTGCATGCGCATTGCGTGCACCGCGGCGCGTCGCTCGAGTATGGCGCCATCCAGGAACGCGGCATCATGTGCTGCTACCATGGCATGGTGTTCGACGTGGATGGCACCTGCCTGAAGGCGCCGTATCCCAAGGGCGAGGAGAAGGAGGCCGAGCGGTTCGCCGGCTCGATCCGCCAGGGCGCCTACAAGGCGTTCGAGCGCAGCGGCCTGGTGTTCGCCTACATGGGCCCGCCGGAGAAGGAGCCGCCGTTTCCCGAATGGGAAGAGAACTTCACCGTCGCACCCGGCGACGAGCTGGTGGCATACAGCAATTTCCAGCACTGCAACTGGCTGCAGGTGCAGGACAACTCGGCCGACAACTATCACACGATGGCGCTGCACGCCGGCAAGAACGTGGTCGATGGGCACTACCAGGGCACCACGTTTGACGAGGTCGGCGCGGCGTCGATGGAGGTGCCGCCCGATATGCAGTTCGTGCCGATCCACCAGGGGCGCGGGCTCGCCTGCGCCGGAGCGCGGCGGGTCAATCAGGACCGGCTGTTTATCCGTGTGCAGCATCAGGCGCTGCCGAATTTGAGCCTGCACGCCTATACTTCGGAGGACGGCTCGGCGCGGAAGCATTTCAGCCGGCTGAACATCATCCGCTGGACCGTCCCGGTGGATGACGAGAACAGCAAGATGATCGGCTGGCGGGTGATGGGGCCGGGCATCGACACGCGCGGCGTGGACGACAAGTCGATGGTGGGCTACGAGACGATCGACTTCCTGGAGGGCCAAGTGGCGATGCGGCGGCCGGAGCGGTTCGGCAAGTACAAGCTTGAAGACCTGCCGCCGATCCCGCCGAACCACCGGGAGCGCGCCAACTACAAGGAGGCGCAGTATGCGCCGGGCGACTATGAGGCGATCATCAGCCAGCGGCCGATCGCGGTGCACGCGCTGGAGAATCCGACCAAGTTCGACGCTGGGTTGTACATGTTCCGCAAGATGCTGCGGGACGCGCTGCGCGGGTCGAACCCGATGGCGTCGGGCGAGAACTACGCCGAGTGGCTGCGCAGCGCCGGCGGGGCGCCGAACACCTACTGCTCCGGCAACGTACTGGAGATACGCGAGGGCGCCACGGTCGAGGAGGAGGTTGCGCTGCGCCGCAGGGTCACGAAGCAGATCGTGGCGCTGCTGACCGAGAGCGACGCGATGCGCGGCGAGCAACGGACCGCATTCGTGCGCAATGGTCTGGATGCGATCGAGAAATCCGTGCAGCGGGCCTGAGCCAGACGAGACCATGACGATGCTGTCGCTGCTGGTCCGCCAGATACGGTTCGAGGCCATCGGCGTGAACTCCTACGAACTGGTCGATCCCGCGGGCGCCGACCTGCCCGCGGTGACGGCCGGTACGCACATTGATCTTATGCTGGGCGACGGGATCGTGCGGCAATACTCGCTGTGCAACGACCCAGCTGAGCGCCATCGCTACGTGATCGCGGTGCTGCTGGAGGGACAGGGCAAGGGCGGTTCCCGCCGATTGCATGAGACGCTGCACGTGCAGGACCAGGTGTCGGTCAGTCTGCCGCGCAACAACTTTGCCCTTGCAAACGGGGCCAGCCAGCACGTGCTGATCGGCGGCGGCATCGGTATTACGCCGCTCAAAGCCATGGCGCACGCGCTGGCGTCCCGCGGTGCGGAGTTCGAGCTGCACTACTGCGCGAAGAGCCCCGGGCACGCGAGTTTTCGAAACGAGCTGGCCGGGCTTGGCGTCGAAGGGCGAGTAGCGTTCCACTATGACGGCGGCGACCCGGCGAATGGATTGGACATCGCGGCATTGCTGCGCGGCCGTGCGGCGGATTCGCACGTCTATTACTGCGGACCACGTGGTTTCATGGCCGCCTGTGCGGCTGCGACCGCTGACTGGCCCGCCGGCACCGTGCATTGCGAGCACTTCAAGGCACCCGAACCGGAGCGGGCTGTAGTCCAAGGCACCGAGGCATCGATGGTGCAGATTTCCAGCACCGGCCTGCGCCTCGAAATTCCCGCTGGCCGCAGCATGGTGGACGTGCTGAACGACGCTGGCCTTGAAGTCGAGACGTCGTGCGTGTCCGGCCTCTGCGGATCCTGCAAGGTGCGCTACCTCTCGGGCGAGGTGGACCACCAAGATTTCATTTTATCCGAGGACGAACGGACAGAATACCTGACCACCTGCGTCTCGCGCGCCAAGGGGCCCGTGCTGGTGCTCGACCTTTGAACCCCCGGCCGAATAATCGTCAACCAGGAGAGCCGTCATGCTCGACGCCGTAGAAAAGCGTGTTTCGATCTACCAGCCTGAGCAGGAGGGGCTGATCTTCCCCGAGTTGCCGAGCTTTGCGACGCATGCCGAGGAGCGCAAATACCGCAAGGAGCACTTGGTCGCCGCGACCCGGGCTTTCGGCATGCACGGCTTCGACTATGGCTTCGCGGGGCATCTCACGGTGCGTGATCCAGAGCGGCCCGAGTTGTACTGGACCAACCCGATGTGCGTGCATTTCTCGCAGGTCAAGGTGTCGAACCTGGTGCTGGCCGACCACGCCGGCAACGTGGTCGAGGGCACCCACGCGATCAACCGCGCCGGGTTCGTGCTGCACTCCGCGGTGCACGAGGCGCATCCGGATATCGTCGCGATGTGCCACGCGCATACGACCTATGGCACTGCCTGGTGCGCCACCGGCCGGCCGCTCGACATGATCAGCCAGGACGCCGCGTGTTTCTACAACAACCACGTGGTGATCGGCGCCTCGGCTGGTGCTGTGGCGGTCGAGAGGGCGTCGGGTCAGTCGGTCGCCGAACTGTTCGGCCAGAACCGCGCGGCGCTGCACCAGAATCACGGGTTGCTCACCGCGAGCCGGCACAGCATCGACGACGCGGCGTTCTGGTTCATCGCGCTGGAGCGGTGCTGCCAGGTGCAGCTTCTGGTCGAAGCGTCGGGCGTGAAGCCGCAGACCGTGTCGGAAAAGAGCGCGCTGTATAGCCGCGAGCACGTCGGCAACGATTTCATCGGTTGGCTGCATTTTCAGACGCTGTACGACCAGATCGCGGCGACGCAGCCCGATATGTTCGAATAGGCGGCCGGGCGGGGGCGGCCACCCCCGCCGCAGCTATGCCGCCGCTGCCTGCTGGCCCCCCGCTACCTGCTGACCCCCCGCTGCCTGCTGACCCAGCGAGTGCGACCGGCAATGCTCCAAATAGGCCGTCTCGTGCACGGCCACGAGCTGAACGACGCTGGACCATAGCCAGGGCGGCGCCTCCAATTCGCTTGACCGGCGGCTATGCTGCAGCTCGCGCCGCCAGGCATCGCGCGTGGCCGTGTCCATCTGGCGCGCATGCGCATGCCCGACGACCCATGCAAGGTAGCGCGCCGCCGTGACCGCCTCCTCGCGCGTCAACTGGTCCATCTCCAGCTTGAGGTCCTGCGGCAGCACCTCGCGCATGACGACCGAGCGGCCCAGCAGCTCGGTTGCCGACATGCGCTCGCCAAGGAACGGGGCGAGGTTGCGCGCGCCCTCGACGACACGCTGGGCGTTGTCGTCCGGCATCGTCACGCCGGGTGCGCGCGGGGCGGCCGTCCGCACCGCCTCCTTGACATCCACCAAACAGAGCTTCTCATTGCGGCCCTTGCCGATCCCCAGCAGGACCGCAAAGCGCAGCAGCCCGAGCGAGCTGCATCCCTTCACCCAATAGGCGACGTCGTGCACCGTGAGGTGGCCGCCATGGCCGGGGTGGAGCGTCGCCATGAACGTGCTGGCGTGCTCGCCCTCGAAAAGCCGGCCGATCTCGTGGCTCTCCTCATTCGAAAGCGCCCAAAATTGCTGGCCCAGCGGGATCGTCGGCTTCACGTCTTCGATCCGCTCGCGCGCGAGGTGCCGCCACTTGCGCCCCAAGGCCTGCCGGAGGACGGTGCGGACTACGTCTGGCATCGGCTCGCCGTCCTCCGCGTCATAGCCCTCGTCGGTCAGCGCGTGCTCATAGCCCTTCGTCATCTCCTCGATCATGTGCGCGGTGGTCACGCCCGGCAGGTCGGAGCCGCGCGCCGCGGTCGCGAGCGAGAGGCCGAGGCGGATCAAGTCATGCGCTGGGTTGCCGATGACGGTCTGGTCGAGGTCCCTGATCTGCACCGCGACCCGGCCATGCGCGTCCGCGAGCGGCCCAAGGTTGCCGAGGTGACAGTCGCCGCAGATCCACACCGGCGGCCCGGCAGGAAGGGTCTCGCCGCTGGCCTCCAGCCACTCGTAGAACCGGCGGGTGCTGCCGCGAACATAGGCGTGCGCCGAACGCGCCATCTTCATGTTCTGCCGCTCGGTCAGCAACGGGAGGCGCTGCATGGGGCTAGGGTACTGTCGCGTCTTACTCGTCATATCGAGCGCTGCTCACTGAAAAGGGATAGGGGTTGCGGGTTTGAAAAACACCGGCGCAGGGATTCTGCCGCGTTCAGCCTTGATGCCGCCTGGCCATCAGAGGTAAGCCGAACCAGAGCGCTGCCATCCCACAAGCACAGGAAAGTGCAATGGTGGCCCCAGCCCAGCTTCCCAGAACGACGCTGGTAACCACGAACACATCCCCAGCAACTCCAAGCGCCAGCGGCACCAGCGCGGCGAGTACCAGGCGCTCGGTGACGCGTTCAAAGTGCTTCGTGTGCTCGCCGCCCTCCGCCAGCCGATGGTAGGGCGCGGGCGTCATCAGCAGCACCATCGCAAGTACGAGGAGAAGCAAGCTCCCGGTGTTCACCAGTTTTGCGGCGGGCGGAAGCTTTTCGAACGCCGAGGTAAGGTATGATGCAAACTGAAAGCCGAGCAGCGCCTGTACGCCGGGCAGGACAATGCGCGCCTCGGTCAGTAGCTCGGTGATGCTCTCCTTTGTCGAAACCATCTCGTCTCCTTTGGGATCATCGCTCCGGCGCCGGGCGAGGGCCGGACCGAACCAGCACAGCAGGGGACCCACCGCCACCGCCGCGCCAGCGCCATAGGCGGCGACCAGGCCAAGCTGACTCGTCAGGGCGATGCCGAAGTTCAGCCCAAGCGCCAGCGCGAACAGCACAAGCGCCAGCAGTCCCAACCGCTTCGTAGTGCGCTCCATGCCGGCCGTCGCATGACCCCCCGACACGATGCGGTGATAGGGCGCCGGCGCGATAAGACACGCGGTGCTTGCGACCAGCAGCACCAATGCTGCGACATGCAGATATTGAGCGGTGGGAGGGAGCAACGGGAAGCCCGGCTCAAATGCTCCCCGGCATTGAAAACCAAGGAGGATTTGTGCGCCGAGCACCAGTGTCCGGACCTCGCTGAGGCCCGTCTTGACCCGTTCCTTTTCCGCCGCCGCCATGGTCGTCCGCCGCCATATTACGATTTTGTCATATAAGTGACATAGAACGGCAACATAGCTTGCGGGTTTCCAGGCAGCAATTCCTATTGCTGGCGTCAGTGCCGGAAGTGACGCATCCCCGTCAGCACCATCGCAACCCCGGCCGCGTCCGCCGCTGCGATGACCTCGTTGTCGCGGACGGAGCCGCCGGGCTGGATCACCGCGGTGGCCCCGGCGGCAATGGCGGCCTCCAAGCCGTCGGCGAAAGGGAAAAACGCGTCCGACGCCACGACGCTGTCTTGGGCCAGCGGTTGATCCAGCCCGGCGGCGCGGGCGGCCTCGGCGCCCTTCCAAGCAGCGATGCGTGCACTGTCCACCCGGCTCATCTGTCCGGCGCCGATGCCCACCGTCGCGGCGTTCTTGGCATAGACGATCGCGTTCGACTTCACGTGCTTGCAGACGCGGAAGGCAAAGATGAGATCAGCCAGTTCCGTCGCGGTGGGCGCGCGCTGCGTCACCACGCGGAGCGCCGCTGGGTCAACGCGCCCCGCGTCCCGCGACTGCGCCAGGAACCCGCCGGAGACGCTGCGGACGGTGAGCCCTGGCGCGGCGGGGTCGGGCAGGCCGCCGGTCAGCAGCAGGCGAAGATTCTTCTTGCGGGCCAGGATGGCGCGGGCGTCGGGGTCGGCGTCCGGCGCGATAATGACCTCGGTGAAGATGGCCGCGATGCGCTCCGCCGTGGCGGCGTCCAGCGTGCGGTTCAGCGCGACGATGCCGCCGAACGCCGAGGTGGGGTCGCAGCGCAGCGCCATGTCCCAGGCACCTGCGGTGGTGCCAGCGACGGCCACGCCGCAGGGGTTGGCGTGCTTGACGATGACGACGGCGGGTCCGTCGAACTCGGCCACGCATTCGAACGCGGCGTCAGTGTCGTTCAGGTTGTTGTAGGACAGCTCCTTGCCCTGGATTTGCGCGGCGCTGGCGACTCCAGGCCGCGTGCCGTTCACGTAGAATGCCGCCTGCTGGTGCGGATTCTCGCCGTAGCGCAGGGTCTGGCGCAGCGTGCCGGACAGGGTCAACCGTGGCGGAAACGCCTGGTCGCGAGCGAACCACGCGGCGATCGCGGCGTCGTAGGCGGCGGTGCGGGCATAGGCCTCGCCGGCCAGGCGGACCCGCAGCGCCTGGGTGGTGCCGCCGTGCTCCGCCAGTTCGGCCAGCAGGGCATCATACTGCGCCGGGTCGGTCAGGACGGCGACGTGGTCGTGGTTCTTGGCGGCGGCGCGGATCAGGGCGGGACCGCCGATATCGATGTTCTCGATGCAGTCGTTGGGGGCGGCGCCACCGGCGGCCGTCGCCTCGAACGGGTACAGGTTCACGCAAACCAGGTCGATCGGCGCGATGCCGTGCTGCTCCATTTGCGCCACGTGCGCCGGCAGGTCGCGGCGGCCCAATATGCCGCCGTGGATCTGCGGCGCCAACGTCTTGACCCGGCCGTCGAGGATCTCGGGAAAGCCGGTATGGTCCGCGACCTCGGTGACGGCAACGCCCGCCTCCCGCAGCGCGCGGGCGGAGCCGCCGGTGGAGAGGATTTCTGCGCCATGTGCCGCCAGGGCGCCGGCCAGCGGCAGCAGCCCGGCCTTGTCGGAGACGGAGATCAGCGCGCGCCGGATGCGGAGTGGGGCCATGCCGCCCCATAGCGCTAGAGGCCCAGCAGGTCCAGCGTGCGCGCGAGGACAGCGGCCTCGTCATACAGCCCAACGGCGCGCTCCCGTCCGGCGGCGCCCATGCGGGTCCGCAGCGCTGTGTCGGCGACCAGGCGCGCGAGGGCTGCGGCGAGCGGCGCCACGGTCGCGGGCGGCACCAAGAGGCCGGTCTCCTGGTCCATGACCTGTTCCCGCGGGCCGCGGATGGCGGTGGCGACGACGGGGAGGCCGGTCAGCATGGCCTCGATCACCGACATCGGCAGCCCCTCGAAGTGGCTGGGCAACGTAAAGATGTCGGCCGCCGCCAGCACGTCGGCGATGTCTGCGCGGTAGCCGAGCCGACGCAGGCGGGGGCCGAGCCCGCTCGCGTCGAACAGTGCCTCCAGATTGGCGCCGTGGTCGGAGGGCAGGCGTTCGCCCACGATCCAGAGCTCGGCGCCGGGCACGTCGCGCATGGCGGCCAGCAGCTCCGGATAACCCTTGTGCCGCACGAGGCGGGAGACGATCACGACCACGACCTGTGCGTCCGGCACGCCCAGTGCCTGGCGCACCCGGGCGCGGGCGGCGGGATTTGGGCGAAACTGGGTGGGGTCGCGCCCATTGCCGACCGGCACGGCGTCGCGGGCGATCCATAACCGGCGGGCGTCGGCGGCCTCCTCGGTCGAGACGGTCAGGGTGATGTCGGTGAGCCGCCCGCCGAGCCACTCCGTCGCGAGGCCAAGCGCCCGGCGCCACCACGGTCCCGGCTGGTTGAACAGGAAACCGTGGCAGGTGTAGGCGACGCGCGGCACCCCGGCGATCCGCGCGGCGAGCCGGGCCAGGAAGCCGCTGATCGGCATGTGGGCGTGCACGAGGTCCGGCCGCTCCGCGCGGAACAGCGCCACCATGGCCCACAGCGCCCGCCACTGCGCCTTGGGCGACAGGCTGCGCGCCATCGGCAGCGGCGCGACGCGCAGCCCGGCCGCCCGCACGTCGGCCAGCAGCGGGCCGTCGGCGCAGACCCCCAGCACGTCATGCCCGCGCGCCTGCGCCGCCTGCATCAGCGGCATGAGGAAGTGCCGCAGCGAGAAATCGACGTTGGTGACCTGCACAACCTTCACGGCCCCGCTTTGAACACCTTGCCGAGCCGCCGGGAAGCCTCGACCTTGGGGCCATGCAGTATTTTCCAATCTTCCTGTCGCTGACCGGCCGCCGTGTTCTCGTCGTGGGAGACGGCGAGGCCGCTACCCGCAAGGCCGACGCGCTGCGCCGGGCTGATGCCATGGTGGCGACCGCGGCGCGGTTCGACACCGCCTTGCTGGACGATTGCGCGCTGGCCATCGGCGCCGACGCGCCCGATGCGGACCTGGAAGCGCTGTCGGCCGCGGCTCAGGCACGCGGCATCCCGGTCAACATCGTCGATCGCCCGGCATTGTGCAGCTACATCACGCCAAGCGTCATCGACCGCGCGCCGATCAGCATCGCGGTGTCGTCCGGCGGCGCCGCCCCGGTGCTGGCCCGCCTGCTGCGCGCACGGATCGAGGCAATGGTGCCTCCGGCATTCGGCCGCCTGGCCGCGCTGGCCGACCGCTACAAGGAAGAAATCCGCAGCCGGCTGCCGGACGTGGCGCAGCGCCGCCGGGTGCTGGAGCGGGCGCTGGGCGGCCGGGTCGCCGATTTAGTATTGGCGGGGGAGGACGCGGCGGCCGATTTGGAGCTGCGGCGCGAGATCGAGGGCGGCGCCGACCCGGCTGGCATCGTCTATCTCGTGGGCGGGGGACCCGGCGCAGCGGATTTGCTGACCATCCGGGCGCAGCGCCTGCTGGGCGAGGCCGACGTGATCGTGCACGACCGGCTGGTGACGACCGAGGTGCTGGACATGGCCCGGCGCGACGCCGACCGGATCGAGGTCGGCAAGTCCCGCGCCGCGCACTCTATGCCGCAAGAAGAAATCAACGCCCTGCTGGTCCGTCTGGGCTTGTCAGGCAAAAAAGTGGTGCGGCTGAAGGGCGGCGACCCCCTCGTGTTCGGCCGCGGCGGCGAAGAGGCGGAGGCGCTGGCCGCGGCCGGCGTCGCATTCGAGATCGTGCCCGGCGTGACCGCGGCCCTGGCCTGTGCGGCTGGGGCCGCGATCCCGCTGACCCATCGGGACGCGGCGCGCACTCTGACGCTGGCGACCGGGCACTTGGTGGGCGGCGCGCTCGATCTGGATTTCGCCGTGCTGGCGCAGGGCGGCACTCTGGCGGTGTATATGGGCCTGGACAGCCTGCCGGCGCTGCGGGACGGGCTGTTGGCGGCCGGATTGGATGCAGGCACCCCGGCGGCGTTGATCGAGCGCGGCGGCCGGGCCGACCAGCGGATGTTGCGCGGCACGCTGGACGAGCTGGTACTGCAGGCGCCGGGCTGGTCCACCGGCGGGCCGACGCTTACGATGGTGGGACCGGCGGTCGGGCTGCAGGTGGTGCGGCGTTAAACGGAGAGTTTGATGTCTTTGACAGTGGACCGGACTATCGAGACGGCGGTGGCGGCGCTGACCAGCGACGGGGTCACGGGCCTCCAGGGCGCCTTCCCGTGCGATTGGGTCGAGCGGATGCGCGAGGACATGATGACCGCGTTCTGGGCCGCCATCCAGCGTCCCGGCGGCGCGGTCGGCCGCGGCCCGCGGCGCTGGTACGTCGAGATCCATCCGCAGGAGCTGCAGGGCTTCATCGATCTCGTGACCCATCCCTGGGTGACGGCCATATGCGAGGCGGTGCTCGGGCCGCAGTACGAGATCGTCGAGATCGGCTTCGACACGCCATTTCAGGGCGCCAAGAACCAGCCCTGGCACCGCGATTTTCCCTCGCCGCCGGAGACCTACGACGGCCGGCGCATCACCTCGCTGGCCTTTAATCTCAGTGGCGTGGATGTCACGGCCGACATGGGCCCGTTCGAGGTCGCGCCCGGTACCCAGTGGGAGGACGGGCGGCGCTGGAAGCACGAGATGTTTCCTGAGAGAGAGGAGTGGCCGCGCTACGCGGCGCGCGGGGTGAAGAAGTATCCGCAGATGGGCGACATTTCATGCCGCTCGGCGCTCACCTTGCATCGCGGCACGGCGCACCCGTCGCCGGTCGCGCGGCCGGTGCTGGTTCTGGGCGTCGATGCGCCGGGTGCCGGGCACTCGGCGTTGCACGACCTGATGGTGACGCGGGAGTACTTCGAGGCGTTGCCGGCGTCGGTGCGGGATCACCTGGTGTGCCGCGTGGTGGAGACACTCGTGCCGGTGACGCAGAAGCACGACATCGAGGGCTTGGTCATGGGCGTGGAGTAGGGCGCAACCGTCATCCGATCAGTTGCACAAGCTCGGAGTAAGGTGGCAGCAGCGGGTCGGCGGTGTAGAGCCGCGCCGGTTCGGCCATGGCCTGCGCTACCAGCAATCTATCGAAGGGATCGCGGTGATGCAGCGGCAGGGCCGTGACCCGGGCGGCGGCATCGGCGCTGACGGGCAGCTCCACAAAGCCGGTCAGACGCGCCTCCCGCGCGACCTGCCCGGGGCGCACCGCGAAGTCGGCTCGCTGAAGCCCGGCCTTGATGGCGATCTCCCAAATGCTGGCGGCGCTGAACAACACCTCGTTGGCCGGGTCCTCCAAAAGGCCGCGCGTCTCGTTGTCCAGGCGGTCCGGGTCGCCGAGCGCCCAGAGCAGGACGTGCGTGTCGAGCAGCAGGCGCATCAGCGCCTTTCGAAGGCGTCGAGCACGTCATCGGGCAGCGGCGCATCGAAATCCGCGGGCACGGTCAGTTGCCCGGCAAGACGGCCGAGCACGCGCCGCTGTGCGGTGGGAAAAGGCGTCAGCGGCACCAGCTTGGCGACCGGTTTGCCAGCACGGGCGATGATGATCTCTTTGCCGGCAGCAACCTCGTCCACCAGCCGCGAGAGCTGGGTCTTGGCCGCATGGATGTTGACCGCCTGCATAATGGCTCCTTTACGGACTAAGCTTAGTCCATATACGGTAAATTTAGCCGTTACGCTAGAATAATCCGCCGGGGCTCAATCGAAAGGGTCGGACAGCGCTGGCAGTGTTAGCCGCTCAGAGTCATCCTTCAGCAGCACGCCCGACCCGCCGATCGCCCGCATCCGGTCCAGCAGGAACGCCAGCTTCCACGCCGCGTCCTGGTAGCCCAATCCGCCCGGGCGGATATTGGAGACGCAGTTGCGGTCTGCATCCGTCGTGCTGGCTACGGGTGCCCAGGTCAGGTAGGCCCCTAGGCTGTCCGGCGCCGAGAGGCCCGGCCGTTCGCCGATCAGCACGAGCACCGCCCGGGCGCCCAATGCGCGCGCCACAGCGTCGCCCAGCGCCACCCGCGCCTGATGCGCCACGACCAGCGGCGTCAGAACCCAGCCGCCCGCGCGCAACGCCGGCAGCAGCGCCGCAAGAACGGGTGCGGCGTGACGCTCTACTGCGAGCGCCGAGAGGCCGTCGGCCACCACAATCGACAGGTCATGCGCGCCGGAATGAGCTGCGAGCGTGGGGCTAGCGGTCGCGTCGAGAGTGCGGCCGAGGTCCGGTCGCAAGAGGTAGCCACGCCGGTCGGCGGCCTGGCTCCGCACGGTCACGACCGGCAGGCCCAATGCCTCCAGCTCCGGCACCGCGCCCAGGTCGTGATGCACCGCGTCTCGCGCGCGGGCGTGGGCCATGCGGAACTCAAGCAGCGGCGCCGTGCCGAGCGACGCCCCGGAGCGCGCCAGGCCGATCCGTGCCGCGGTGAGCGCCCGCAGCGGCGTCCAGCCCACGTCCGTCATGCCGCGGCCAACAGCGCCTGGAAGCGTTGGGACAACCGCTCCGGCAGCCCCGGCGGGCGCACCCGGCCGGCGTGGTCCAGCAGGCCTTGCTCCAGCAGCCACGCCTCGAACTCCGGCGCCGGACGGCGGCCCAGCAGCTCGCGCATTGCCAGCGCGTCGTGGAACGAGGTGCTTTGGTAGCCGAGCATGATGTCGTCGGCGCCGGGCACGCCCATGACGAAGTTGATGCCCGCCGCCGCCAGCAGCGCCAACAGGGCGTCGGCGTCATCCTGGTCCGCCTCGGCGTGGTTGGTGTAGCAGACGTCGGCGCCCATCGGCAGGCCCAGCAGCTTGCCGCAGAAGTGGTCTTCGAGGCCCGCCCGGGTGATCTGCTTGCCGTCGAACAGGTACTCGGGCCCGATGAAGCCCACGACCGTGTTCACCAGCAGCGGCCGGTAGCGGCGCGCTACGGCGTAGCCCCGCGCCTCCAGCGTCTGCTGGTCCACCCCGTGATGCGCGCCCGCCGACAATGCGCTGCCCTGGCCGGTCTCGAAATACATGACGTTCGCGCCTGGGTGCCGCGCCTCTGCCATCGCATGCGCCTCGTCCAGCAAAGCGAGCGAGATGCCGAAGCCAGCGTTGGCCGCCTCGGTGCCGGCGATCGACTGGAACACCAAATCGACCGGCGAGTCCCGGCGCATCAGCTCCATTGTCGTTGTTACATGCGCCAGCACGCAGGTCTGCGTCGGGATCGCCAGCGTCTGCCGCACGTCGTCGAGCAGGGACAGCAGGGTGTGCGTGCGGTCCGGGCTGTCGGTGGCCGGGTTCACCCCGATGCAGGCGTCGCCGGAGCCGAGCAGCAGGCCGTCCAATATGCTCGCCGCAATGCCGCGCGGATCATCGGCGGGATGGTTCGGCTGCAGGCGGGTCGAGAGCCGGCCGGGCAAGCCGATCGTACTGCGGAACCGGGTCGCGACCCGTACTCGGGATGCAACCACCATCAAGTCTTGCAGGCGGCAGAGCTTGCTTGCGGCCGCCACCATCTCGGGCACAAGGCCTGGCGCCAACGCGGCCAGCGCCCCTGTCGTCGCGGCGTCCGACAGCAGCCAATCACGGAAATTTCCAACCGTCAGGTGCCGGACGGGCTGGAAGGCCGCGGCATCGTGGCTGTCCTGGATCAGCCTCGTGACCTCGTCGGCCTCGTATGGCACGACGGCCTCATTCAGGAACTCGGCGAGCGGCAGGTCGGCCAGCGCGTACTGCGCGGCGACCCGGCGGGCCTGGCTGTCCGCGGCGAGGCCCGCGAGCTGGTCGCCGCTGCGCAGCGGCGTCGCCTGCGCCATGAGCGCTGCAAGGCTTGGGAAGCAATGCCGCTCGCCGCCGGCCGTGGCCCGGTACATATCCGCTCCTGCGCAGTGCCTGGCGACCATAGCCCGGCCGGCACGCACTGCGACAGCCGGATTATAGCAACAACGCCTCGGGTGCCGGTGCTGGGTCAGCGCCATTGCGGCGGTCGCGCTCGTGCCGGGCGGTGAAGCGCATGTTGCGGTCAGTGTCGCGCGCCAGGATGGCGTCCAGCGCCGTGTCGTCGAGGTCGGCCCAGCGCCGCCCGCGGAACGGCCCGAACGGCACGCGGACCAGTAGCGCCGGCTCACGCGACCAAGCGATGAGCTGCTCCAGGCTGCACTCGTTCAGCATGTCGCGCAGGTGGTGCGCCGTGACGTAGGCGTCCGGCCCGGCCCGGTGCGCCGGCAGGCCCAATGCGCGGTCGAGCCCCGCCGGCATGCGCTCGTAGCGCAGCGCCTGGTTCGAGTGCGACGGCATCTCCGGCCACAACCGCAACGCGCATTTGTACGTGCACACCCACGGCAGCCCGCCGGTCAGCGCATCGACGCACCACCGGCGCTCGAACTCCACCCGGTGCGCTGATAGCGCCACGAGGCCGGGTGCTGCGAGGATGGGGGGCGAGACGATCTGCCAGGGCGGGCTGCCAGCCACGTCGGCGTCGATGATGTGGTGTATGGCGGCGGTGCGCGACGGGATCGGCCGTTGCGGATCGACGAAGCGGGCGCCGCGTTCGGCGGTAACGCGCCAGCGTGCCGCGCCGGCGTCGGACACATCCTGCCAGCCGATCTCCACCACGCCGTCATCCGGTGGGCGGGAACCGGTGGTTTCGAGGTCGATCACGCGGATAGTCGGCTGCATCGTTGAGATATGGGGCGGGTCAGCCGACGTGCAGAGGGCCGATTGACAACCGGCGACCCTGCCCAGCAGGTTCGCGGCCTACCCCGGAAGGAGCGACGTTTTGCACGAGGTCACCCGCCGCCGCGTGGTCCAGGGCGGTGCTGCATTTGCTGTGGGGGCAGTATTGCCCCCGGCGACGCCGTTCACCGGCTCGACCGTTCGCCGCATCGCACAGGACTTGGCAAAGCACCCGTTTCGCGAGCCGGACACCGCGTTGCCGGGTGCGGCAGCGTCCATGACCTACGAGCAGTATCGCGGCATCCGCTTCAGGCAGGAGCGGGCATTGTGGCGCGGCCAGGACTTACCGTTCCAGGTTGGATTTTTCCCGCGCGGTTTCCTGTACCGGCCAGTCGTCGATATCTTCGAGGTGAAGGACGGCCAGGCCTCGCCGGTGCCCTATGATCCCGACCTGTTCGACTACGACGACCCCATGGTGCGCGTGCCGGACCGGCTGGGCTTTGCCGGGTTCCGGGTGCACGCCGCGATCAACCAGCCCGGCCAGTTCGGTGAGTTCTGCGTGTTCCTCGGCGCCAGCTATTTCCGCGCGGTCGGCCGCGGGCAGTTCTACGGGCTGTCGGCCCGCGGCCTCGCGATCGGCACCGGCACGCCACGGCCGGAGGAGTTCCCGCGCTTCCGCGCCTTCTGGCTTGAGCGCCCGCAACCCGGCGTCGGCTCGCTGGTGATCCACGCTTTGCTCGACAGCCCAAGCGCCGCCGGCGCATTCCGCTTCACCGTGCGGCCTGGCGAAACTACGGTCATGGACGTCGAGAGCGTGCTGTTCCCGCGGCTCGACATCGCTGAGGCCGGTGTCGCGCCGCTGACCAGCATGTACTACTTCAGCAGCCGCGACCACGCGCGGCCCGACGCGGTACGTCCGGACGACTGGCGCACCGCCGTGCACGACAGCGACGGGTTTGCCGCTGCGACGGGACGCAACGAACGACTCTGGCGGCCGTTGCTGAACCCCATTGCAGTGCAGTTCAGCGCGTTCCTGGACGCCAACCCGCGCGGCTTCGGGCTATTGCAGCGCAAGCGGGAGTTCCGCGAGTTCGGCGACCTGGAGGTGTTGTACGGCCGCCGGCCCAGCCTGTGGATTGAGCCGATTGGTGACTGGGGCGTGGGTGCCGTGGACCTGGTCGAAATCCCGACCAACAGCGAATACAACGACAACATCGTTGCGTTCTGGCGTGGGCAGGAGACGCTGCGCGCCGGCGGGGAGTACAGCTTCACCTACCGCATGCACTGGGGCGAGGACGCGCCCGGCGACCCGCGGCTGGGCCGGGTGGCGGAGATGCGCACGGGTGCCGGGACCGCGCCGGGCACACGGGTGTTCGTGCTCGACCTCATGGGCGACGCGGTCCAGTCGCTGCCGGCCAACACCAGGACGCGCGTCGAGCTCGGCAGCAGCGCCGGAAGGGCGGAGGAGGGCTATTCCGGCCCCAATCCGGAGACCGGCGGCTGGCGGATCAGCATCGTGTTTGACCCGGCGGGCGCCGCGTCGGCGGACCTGCGCTGCGTGCTGCAGGGCGAGCAGGGCGCGCTGTCGGAGACCTGGATCTATCGCTGGATCGCCTGATCAGCCGCGACCGATTTTTTCTCGATCCTGTTTGTTCTTTGTTAAGCTTTTTAGGCGAAACTGCCCTTACTCCGGCAAAATCCGGGGTTGTGAACGAAGCGGGCCGCATCGATTGGATCGTGTGCGGGCCGTTGGGGTAGAAAAATCATGTCATTGAACTCGGTCAACACGAACATCGGCGCACAGGTCGCGCTGGCCTCGCTGAACTCGACCAACACGAGCTGCAGGCGTCGCAGAAGCGTATCTCGACTGGCTACCGCGTGGCGGACGCGACGGATGACGGCGGCGCCTATGCCGTGGCGCAGCGGGTGCGGTCGGATGTCGGCGCGTTGACCAGCGTGAACGAGCAGCTTGGCAACGCCAAGGGCCTGGTCGGCACGTCGCTCAGCGCGCTCGGCAAGATTTCCGACAGCATCAATACGGCCAAAGACCTGCTGGTGAAGATTTCCGATAACAGCATTCACCAGGACCAGCGCGACCAGTATGTCGCGTCCTACAAGAACCTGGTGTCCCAGGTTGCCAACTACGTGGACGGCTCGACCTATAACGGCCAGAGCCTGCTGGGTCACGTTGCCGGTGGTGCAACTGCGGGCACCAGCAAGACGGTGGTCAACAGCGAAGTGGGATCAACCAGCACGATCTCGGCCGCTGACAACAGCGGACTGGCCAACACACTGGCGACGCTGATCGGCTCAACGTTCAGCCGGACGGCGGGCGGCGCGGACTCGTTCGGGACCATCACGGCGGGTGCTGACCAGACATCGGCCTCGACGGCGCTGACGGCGACCACCGGTGCAACGGCGTTCACCACGGCGCTGAAGGGCGTGGCGAACCAGCTGAACCAGACTGGCGCCGATTCGAACCTGCTTGACGCGACGGTCTCGTTCAACAACTCGAAGATCGACAGCCTGAACGCTGGCCTGGGCGCCTTGATCGACACCGATCTGTCGAAAGAGTCGGCCAAGCTGCAATCGCTGCAGATCAAGCAGCAGTTGGGCACCCAGGCGCTATCGCTATCCAACCAGGCGCCGCAAAGCCTGCTCAGCCTGTTCAAGTAACCCGTCCGGCGGCGGGCAAAACGCCTGCCGCCGGATCGCTGCCTCCGCGATCGAGATCTTTAAACCAGTCGGGAAACCCGCATGACGAACCTAGTCCTAGAATTGCACGCCGGCGAGGCGATGATCGTGAACGGGGCCTCGCTCCGCTTCCGCACCCGCAGCCGGATCGAATTGACCACCCATGCGCGCTTCCTGTTCGGCAAGCAGATTATGGCGCCGGAGCACGCCGACAGCCCGGCGCGGCGCATCTATTTCGCCTTGCAGCTCGCCTATATCGGCACCGACGACGAACGGGTGCGCGGCATGGCGCAGGCCCGCGCGACCATCGCCGAATTCCGCGCCGCAACCACGTCGGCGCTGGCTCGCGAGATCCTGGACCGCGTGCTGGCCGCCGTCGAGGCCGACGAGTGCTACACCGCGCTGAAGCTGGCGCGGCGGATCATCCGGCACGAGGACACTGTGCTCGGACGCCAGGCGGACGCGATTGCCAACGAGATCGGCGCCAAGCCCCGCACCACAATGCAATAGGAAGAACATATGCATTCAGCACAAGCCAACCATGCCTATCGGGCCGCCTCCGCGCGCCGCAGCCCACGCGAGCAGGAAGCCGACGTGTTCCGCCGCGCCACTGGCGCGCTGCGTGCGGCCCAGCGCGGTACGCCGATGGACCAGGTCAAGGCGCTCGCCGACAACAGCCGGCTGTGGATGATGGTCGGCGACTTGCTGCAAGACCCAGCGAACGCATTGCCGGCAGCACTGCGGGCGTCGATCGTCTCGGTCGGCCATGCGCTGCAGCGGGAGATGCGGCAGGCGGCGCCCGACTTCGCCTTTCTGATCGCGGTGAACGAGGACGTCACTGCCGGGCTGTCCGGCTAGCCGTGAGCGGTATGATCCGCGGCCTAGACCTGAGCGTGCTGTATAGCGGCGGCGGTGCGTCGAGCATTGCCGGCAATGGCAATCCGATCCAGGCATTGGCCGATGCAGAAAAGAACCAAACTAAGAAAATCGCCGCCGAGGCGAAGCAGCCTGACGTGCAGCGCGATCTGGCTGCGTTCCGCAAGGCTGTTGCCAGCGCCAAGGACGTGAAATCCTTGCTGGCGAACCCGGCCGTTCAAAAGGTACTGCTGACGGCGAACGGACTGGCGGACCAGATCGGCTCCACAGCGCTGGCGACCAAGGCCCTGCTGTCCAAAACCGGCGATCCGAAGTCTTTGGCCAGTCAACTGACCAACCCGGCATGGAAGGCTGCAGCGGCAACCTATAATTTCGCCGGTAAAGGTCTGGCTGTGCTGCGAGACCCCAACGTGCTCAATACAATCACCAATGCCTATGCCGAGATCAGCTGGCGCAAATCGCTCGACGCGACGACGCCGGGGCTGTCGGATGCGCTGACGTTCCGGGCCAAGGCGGCGTCGGTCACTAGAGCCGATGATATCCTGGGCGACCCGATACTGCGACGGGTAGTCACCGCCGCGCTCGGCATTCCGCCGCAGATTGCCTTCCAAACGCTAAATGCGCAGGAAAATGCGATCACGAGCAGACTGGACATCAAGCAACTCAAAGACAAAAATTTTGTCGAGAAATTTGCCAAACGTTATTTAGTCGCAGCAGCAGCAGATCCCACTCAGGCCTCGCCCAGCACCGCACAGGCGGGCCTGCAGGCGTTCGGACTGCTCGTGTAACGTTTGGGCCAGTCGTAGCCTCATATTTACGCGGAGCGAGGCGCCTGACGGATCAGGCGCCTCCATCGTATCAGCTGCGCGGCAGGTAGATGCTGTTGCCAGCCATCGCTGCCGGACGTGCTGTCGGGCGCTGGACATAAACCGGCAGGCCGCGCTCGAAGCCGCGCGGCAGCGAGTTCACGGTCTCGACCGACTGCTGCGAGCCGGTCTCGGGCACCAGGTTGGCCGCCGCATACAGGTTCACCGCCGAGCCCGGCCGCCCCACGACATTTGGATAGGCGTTCGAGCCGCGATCCGCACGCTGCGACGTGACGACGACTGTCGTGCCGTTGTTGTAGTTCGGGAACGGCTCACCGTTGCCCTCGCCGGCAAAGGCAGGCAGCGCAAGCGCGGTGACGGCGATGGCGGCAAGCAAAATGGTCTTCATGGTCTCACTCTCCTGTAAAGCAGGAGGTCCGTCGCGATAGGCGGGCCTTAGTCCTGTGTGGCGGGCGACCCCCGAACTGGGCACCGCCACCAACGCAGCGACATCTGGGATATCGCGAGCCATGCAGAATGCTGCACCTGCGAACAACACCTATGCGCAGAAGTATGAATACTCAGGTTTCGCCATACGTCGAGATGGCTGAGTCGAGGCGGAACTCATCGAGCAGGAAGTCGATGACCGCCCGCGTGCGCGGCGCCAGGTTGCGGCGGGACGGATAGACGGCGTGGATCGGTACCTGCTCCGCCTGGTAACGCTGCAGCACGGCCTTGGCCCGCCCGCTCGTCAGGTCGGCGCCGAACACCCAGGAGGACGCGAGCGCCAGGCCGACCCCAGCCATCACCGCCTCCCGCAGCGCATCGCTGCTATCGGTGCGGAAGCGGCCGCTGATCTCCACCGACACGGCGCCGTCCGGCCCGTTGAAGCGCCATTCGTTCGGCGCTGCGCCCTGCAGGAAGGCGATGCAGGAGTGCCGCGCGAGGTCGGACGGGTGCGCGGGAGTGCCGTTGCGCTCGAGATAATCGACAGATGCGACGACGGACCGGGCCGATGAGCCGATGCGCCGGGCCACGAGGCTCGCCTCCTGCACCACGCCGCCGCGTATTGCGAGGTCGATGCCCCCCGCGATCATGTCGGTGACGCTGTCCGACATGTGCAATTCGACCGAGAGCTCGGGATAACGGTCCAGCAGCCGGCGCATCCGCGGCGCGACGTATAGCCGTCCGAACGTCGAGGGCGTGGCGATGCGGACCAGGCCACTGGGCGTGCCTTGGCGGCGGCCGACCGCCATCTCCGCCTCCTCCACGCAGTCCAGCACCCGGCGCGCATGGTCCAGCAGGTCGCGCCCGTCCTCGGTGAGCGTCAGGCTGCGGGTGGTCCGCTGGATCAGCCGCGCGTCAAGGTGCTGTTCCAACGCGCTGATCTGGCGGGAGACGGCGGGCTGCGTCGCGCCGATTTCTCGCGCTACAGCGGAGAACGACCCGGACTCGGCGACGCGGACAAAGGTTCGCAGGCCAGCGAGCAGGTCCAACGCTTCAAATCCCTGTGCATGAATGATATCGGGTTCGGCGACTTCTCATCGGGCGTTGCATAAGCCAAATCAACGAAAACGAATATGCGGGAGGCTTGCGATGCGCGACGGGCAGATGTCATTGGCTGAGCAACTCAGCGGGTTCTATCAGGGTATGCAGAGCCGCATGGCGCCGGCGGATCTGGAAGCGCTGCGCTGCGCTGATCTTCAGCTGGCGGCTGCTAAGGCCGACCAGGCGATACTGCAGCCGGGAGAGCCCGCGCCAAAATTCTCGCTATTTGACCAGAATGGCGTCCGCGTCAGCCTTGCGGACCGGCTCGGCGTGGGTCCCGTCGTGCTGCTGTTCATCCGCGGCGGCTGGTGCCCGTTCTGCACATTGCAGCTACGCGCCTGGCAGGATGCGCTGCCGCGGCTGCATGATGCGGGCGGCGACCTGCTGACGGTCTCCCCACAGCGTGCCGACGCCTGCAGCCGCTGCGCCGAGCGTGACTTATTAGCCTTTCCGATGCTGTCCGACCCCGCCGGCGCTGTGGCAGACAGCTATGGCGTCACGGTCGAGCTGCCCGAGATTGTCCGGCCGCTTTATCTGCGTTTGGGGCACGACCTGCCGCGCATCAACGATACCGGCACCTGGCGTTTGCCGATGGCAGCGACGTTCGTCATTGCTCCGAATAGCGGGGCCCCGGATGGCCAGATCGTCATGGCGCATGCCGACCTGGAGCTGTCGAAGCGCTGCGACCCCGACGTCGCTATCCAGGCCGTGCACCGCCTGACCGGGCCGTAGCCCGGTCGTTCAGGTTGGAACTGCTTACGCTTCCAGCAGTTTTTCGAGGCGGATCGGCAGCTCACGGACCCGCACGCCGGTCGCGTGGAACACCGCGTTCGCCACGGCGGCGTTCAGCCCGACATTGCCCAGCTCGCCGATGCCTTTGATGCCCAGCTCGTTCACCTGGGTATCCTGCTCCGGCAGCAGGATCGTCGTAACCTCCTGCACGTCAGCGTTTACCGGGATCAGGTACTCCGCCAAGTCGTTGTTGGTGTAGCGCGCTGCGCGGCGGTCGATCTCCGTCGCCTCGTGCAGCGCAGCACTCACGCCCCAGATTTGCCCGCCCATTAATTGGCTTTTCGCCGCCTTCGGGTTGACGATCCGCCCTGCGGCATAGGCGCCTACCAGGCGTGGCACCCGAATTTCGCGCGTCCGAGCGTTGACCCGGACTTCGACGAACTGCGCGCCAAAGGCGAACTGCATGCGGTCCTTCAGCTTGGCGCCGCCCATCAGCGTGCCCTGGCCCAGATACAGCTTCTTCAGCGCCCCCTCCGGCACGCCGTGCGGGATGTTCTCGGCATAGGCCTCGATCGCGCCGCCCGCCGTGCGCGACATCGCGGCCTCCAGCGGCTCGGAGGCGCCACTTGATGCCCGCAAGGTGCCATCAACCAAAACCAAACCGGCCGGGTCCATGCCATGGAACGGGCCATTCTCGGCCGCGACCGCCGCACCGGCGATACGCCCGCGTATCTGCTCGCAGGCTTGGGCCACCACCGTCGCGATGCTCGCCGTGCTGTTGGACCCGCCCGCGACCGGCGCCGGAGGCAGTGCGCTGTCGCCGACCTCGACCGTCACCTTCGCGATGTCCACGCCGAGACCTGAGACCGCCATCAGCGCAAGCACGGTCGTGATGCCGGTGCCGATCTCGTGCCCCGCCGTCTGCACCTTCACCGTCCCCTGCGGCGTCAGCACCACGCGGGCGGTGGCCGGCCCCATGTTCGTCGGATACAGCGACGTGGCGCAGCCCCAGCCGACCATCCACTCGCCGTCGCGCATCGAGCCCGGCTGCGCGTCGCGCCCGCTCCAGCCGAACGCCTTCGCCGCCGCGTCGAAGCACGGCATCAGGGTGCGGGACGTGTATGGCAGGCCCTTGATCGGCTCGTGCATCGTGTCGTTCACCCGGCGCAGCTCGATCGGGTCCATCTTCAGCGCGACCGCCAGCTCGTCCATCGCAGATTCCAGCGCGAACATATACGGCACCTCGGGCGGGCTGCGCATGAAGCCCGGCGTGTTGCGGTCGGCGTGCACGATGGTGACCTCGGAATCCACGTTCGGGCAGGCATATAGCCGCGTCGTGGCGTCGGTGCCGCCGACCTTGTAGTTGTCCGGACGCGAGCTGACTTCCCAGCCCTCGTGGATCAGCGCCTGCAGCTTGCCATCTGTGCCGGCCCCAAGTCGCACCCGGTGCCGCGTCTCGGCCCGGTAGGTGGCGATGGTGAAGCCCTGGTCGCGCGTCGTCTCCAGCCGCACCGGCCGGCGCAGCCGCTGCGCCGCCAGCGCCACCAACGCGGTACGCTGCGTCAATGAACCGCGCGAGCCGAACCCGCCGCCGACATAGGGCGAGATCACCCGGATGTCTGCGGCTGCCATCCCAAGCTGCTCGGCCAGCCCATTTTGGAAGCCATACATGTTCTGCGACGGCTCCCAAACCGTCAGCTTGCCGTCGGTCCAGGCGCAGGCGGTGGTGAACAGCTCGATTGGGTTATGATGCTGGATCGGCGTCTCGTAGCGCTGGTCGATGGTGACCGGGGCTGCGGCGAGGGCAGCGGCGGCGTCGCCCACCTTGGGCTTCTCCTCGCCGGGCTGCTCGCCCTCGCGGGAGGAGGCTTCGGCGGAGATGCTTTCGAGGCCCGGGCTGTCGAAGGTCGCCGAGGGCGTCTCGGCGGCATACTCGATCTGCAGGCGATGCGCTGCCTCCCGCGCCGCCTCGAACGTCTCGGCGACCACCATGGCGACGATCTGCCCGCCGTGCTGTATCCGGTCGGAGGCGAGCGGCGCGATGCTGCTGCCCATATAGCCCTTTTGCGAGAAGATCTTGCCGGGCTTGATCCGGTCGCCGACGTTTCGGAACGTCAGGATGTCGAGCACGCCGGGCACCTTGCGGGCATCGGCCTCATTCAGCCGGGTGATGCGCCCGCGGGCGATGGTGCTGGTTGCGAGATAGGCGTGGGCCGGGTTGGCGCCGCCGTAGAGGTCCGAAGCATAGCGCGCGGCCCCGGTGACTTTAAGCCGGCCGTCCACGCGGGACGTGGCGGCGCCCATCGCGGGCTTGGCGGCGCTCGGCGGGGCGCCTTGCGGCATGATCTGCGGTTCAGTGATGTCCGACATGTCTAAGCCTCCAGCCGGCTGGCTTGCAGCAGGGCGCGCGCAAGGGTGCGGCGGCCCAGATCGATCAGATATGCGTTGTCCTGGCGCGGCTTAGCGCCAGCGAAGGCGGCCCGTGCCGTGGCATTTGCGGTATCCTCGGTCAGCGGCTTGCCCCGCAGCGCCGCCTCCGCCTCATGTGACCGCCAGGGGCGGTACGAAACGGCGCCGAGGCCGATGCGCGCCTCACGCACGACGCCGCCCTGGATATCCAGCGCCACGGCCGCGGTCGCCAAACCATACGCGTAGGACTCGCGGTCGCGGATCTTCACGTAAGCCGAGCGCCGGGTCCACGGCCCCGACGGCACGCGGAAGCCGGTGATCAGCTCGCCCGGCGCCAGCACAGTCTCGGTATGCGGGTTGTCCGACGCGGTATGCAGCTTCTCAAACGCGATCGTGCGGACGCCGTTCGGTCCGGCGGTCTGCACCTCGGCGCCGAGCGCCACCAGCGCCTGGGCGAAATCGCCGGAATAGGCGGCGATGCACTGATCGCTGACCCCCAGCACGGCGTGCTTGCGGTTGACGCCGTCGAGTGCCGCGCAGCCGCTGCCGGGCTCGCGCTTGTTGCATTGCGCCCAGCCGGGATCGCGGAAATAGCAGCAGCGCGTCCGCTGCAGCACGTTCCCGCCGAGGCTTGCCATGTTGCGGATTTGCGGGCTGGCGGCCATCTGCAGGGTCTGCGCAATCACCGGGTAGTCGCGCAGGATGTCCGGGTGCGCCTCCGCCTCGCTCATGCGCACAAGTGCGCCGAGATGCAGGCCGTCGGATTTCGCCTCGATACGGCCATGCGCGGCGCTCAATGCGTTGATATCGACCAGCGTCGCCGGCTGCATGGTGTCGAGCTTCATCAGGTCGAGCATCTGGGTGCCGCCAGCGATGAACTGCGCCGGTGCGGCGGTCGGCGGCACGCGCGCGCCGGCAACGGGCCGGGCGGCGGCGAGGGCGGCCGGCAGGGTAGCCGCATGATCCAAGTTGAACGGGCGCATGGCTCAGGCCCTCCCCATGCCGTCTTTGGCCTGGTTGATTGCCGCCACAATGTGCGGATAAGCGGCGCAGCGGCATAAATTGCCGCTCATGTACTCACGGATCGCGGCGTCCGAGGCCGCGTGCCCACCCTGCACACAGGCCACCGCCGAGACGATCTGGCCCGGCGTGCAGTAGCCGCACTGGAACGCGTCCTGATCGATGAACGCCTGCTGCATGGGATGCAGGGTACCGTCGGTGCCGGCGATGCCCTCGATCGTGGTGACGGGGCCGCGCACCATCGCGGCGAGCGACAGGCAGGACAGCGTGGCCTTGCCGTCCACCAGCATGGTGCAGGCGCCGCACTGGCCGTGGTCGCAGCCCTTCTTCGAGCCGGTCAGGCCGATATGGGTGCGGACAGCGTCCAGCAGCGTGGTGCGGACGTCGATCGCGAGGTGGTGCTGCTGCCCATTGACCGTGAGCGCCACATCAACCGGCCGGCGTGGATCGACGGGCGGGGTTGCTGGGGCGACGACCGGTGCTGCGGCCATGAGCGGCCCCGCGGCCACGGCGGTTGACGCGCCGAGCAGGCCGCGCCGGCTGAGCTGGGGCGAGGCGGTTTGGTCTGGCATGGCTGAGGCTCCTTCGTCGGCAGGCCAGCCAGTCTCGGCTTGGTCTGTTCAGCGAGGGTGAACGTGCCGCGTGGGATCGGGTTCACCAGAGGCGGATGCACCAACCAGAGGCAGCGCTCAGGCCGCAACGCCAAAATTCGTTGCATCTTTGGGCTCGACGCCGTTCAATGCGCGAGGCCATTCCCGGAGGAACGCGCGATGAGCCTCACATTCTATTTTGCCCCGATGTCCACCGCCAGCATTACCGAGGCCGTCCTCGCGGAGCTCGGCACGCCGTGCGAGCGGGTGCAGCTGAGCATTGAGGCGGGCGATACCCGGAAGCCCGAGTTCCTCAAGATCAACCCGAACGGCAGGGTGCCGGCGATCGTGCATGACGGGACGTCGATCTGGGAATCGTCCGCCATCACGATGTATCTCGGCGAGACTTTCGGCATCGACGCAGGGCTGTATCCGGCGCTGGGTCCGAAGCGTGGCGAGGCGATGAAGTGGATTGCCTGGAGCAATGTCTCGCTCGCCGAGGCGGGCAGTCGCCTGTCTTCGTCGCTGCCGGCCGGCAGCCCGGGGGGAGCGCAGCCCAACGCAAAAGAGTGGGACCCTGCTGGGCAGGGCAATGCGGGCATGGCGGAGAAGGCGAGGCGGGACCTCGCCGGCTGCCTCGGGGTGCTCGATGGCGGCCTGGCGGGAAAGTCGTTCCTACTCGGCGAATACAGCCTCGCGGACACGCACCTTTGCGGCATCGTCGGCTGGCTTGGGATGATGCACGTCGATATGCAGCCGTTTGCCAATGTGACTGGGTGGATGCAGCGCTGCGGCCAGCGTCCGGTGTTTGCGCGGATGATGGCTGGCTGAAGCTTTGCCTCAGTTCAAAGGCAGGCCGACGTAGTTCTCCGCCAGCGCCGCCGAAGCCTCACGGCTGCCGACGACGTATTCCAGCTCGGCCAGCTGCACGCGCCGGTCGAAGTCGGACGCGCCGTCGAAGCGGTGGAACAGCGTCGTCATCCACCAGGAGAAGCGCTGCACCTTCCAGATGCGGCGCAGCGCCGTGGCGGAGTAGCCCTGCAGGCCGGCATCGTCCTGCGACCGGTACCAGCGCTCGATCGCGCGGGACAGCAGCAGCACGTCGCCGACCGCGGAGTTCATGCCCTTCGCGCCGGTCGGCGGCACGATGTGGGCGGCGTCCCCGGCCAGGAACAGGCGGCCGCACTGCATCGGTTCCGCCACGTAGGACCGCATGGGCGTGACGCTTTTTTGGAAGATGCGGCCCGGCTGCAGGGTGATGCCGTCGCAGGCGAGGCGCAGCGACAGCTCGGCCCAGACGCGGTCGTCGGACCAGGCCTCGACGTCCTCGTCCGGCGCGCATTGCAGGTACATGCGCTGGATGGTGGGCGAGCGCATCGACAGCAGGGCGAAGCCGCGGTCGTGGTTGGCATAGACGAGTTCGTCCGAGCTGGGCGGCGCCTCGGCGAGGATACCGAGCCAGCCGAACGGGTAGATGCGATCGAACCCCCGCCACGACCCCGGCGGCAATGACGGCCGGCACACGCCGTGGAACCCGTCGCACCCGGCGATCAGGTCGCAGGCCAGGGTATGGACGTGGCCGTCATGGACGTAGCGCACGACGGGGCTGCCGGCCTCGTATCCCTCGACTGACACGTCGGCGCAGTCGAACAGCAGCGGCGCGCTGGTCTCCTGCCGCGCGGCGATCAGGTCGCGGACGACCTCGTGCTGGCCGTAAACCATGACGGAGTGGCCGACCAGCGCCTGGAAGTCGATCCGGTGCAGCATGCCGCCGAACAGCAATTGCGTGCCCTCATGCGGCAGGCCCTCGCGCCGCATGCGGGCTCCGAGGCCGGTCTGCTCCAGCACATCGACCACGTGGTGCTCCAGCACGCCGGCGCGGATGCGGTTCTCGACATAGGGGCGGGAGCGCGCCTCGATCACGACGCTGTCGATGCCGGCGAGATGCAGGAGGTGGCCGAGCAGCAGCCCCGCTGGGCCGGCACCGATGATCGCGACCTGGGTGCGTTCCTGCATGGGCAAACGATAAGGTTGGCCGCATTCTGGCGTCAAGGATGGGACAGGCCGGCATGCTGCGTGACACAGTGATCGTCTTTGCCCGGGCGCCGCGGCTTGGCACGGTAAAGCGGCGGCTGGCGCGCGATATTGGGGACAGGGCGGCGCTGCGGTTCTACCGGGCGAACCTGGTCCGGCTGCTGCGGGCGCTGAAGCGGGACCGGCGGTTCCGCACCGTGCTGGCCGCCACGCCTGACTATGTCCGCGTCCGCTGGCCAATTCGGGTGCCGATCATGGCGCAGGGCGGCGGCGACCTTGGGCACCGCATGCACCGCGCGTGCAAACGGCACGGCCGGGTGGCGATCGTGGGGACGGACATCCCGGCATTGAATGCCGAGGACGTAGCGTTGGCGTTCCGGACGCTGGGGCGGGCGCAGGCGGTGTTCGGCCCTTCGGACGATGGCGGCTACTGGCTGGTGGCGCTGTCGCCCCGGCGGCCAGCGCAGCCATTCGCCGGGGTGCGCTGGTCCACCGAACACGCACTGGCTGACACGCTGGCGAACTTCGCTGGACGTCGCGTGGTGTTGCTGCGGACATTGCGCGACGTGGACACCGGCGCCGACCTTTAACTGGCCATGAGCCGGGCCGCCTCGATTTCTCGCCTGACACAATGCTGCCAGCTCAAACCGCCAACGGCATGCCGGGCCCGCTGAGCAGATGAGCCGGCGCAAATGTCGGAAGCGTCCGATAGGCTATGTGCAGGTTGTCGCCGTGGCTGACCAACTGGAAGCCGAGTTCGGCCCACAAGGCCCGCAGCGCCTGCGCCGAGTAGAGCGTCACGTGACCGTTTCGCGGCGCAGCGTACCACCAGCCGAGGCCCTGCTGCAGGAAGTCGTCGGGTTGCAGCAGCGTCGAGAACACGACGATACCGTCCGCCTGAATCAGGCCGGCGATCTCGAAGATCGTGGCCCGTGGGTCTGGCGTGTGCTCCAGCACCTCGAAGCAGGTGATCAGCGGGAATAAGCGGTGCGGCGGGATGTCGCAGGCGGGATTGAACGGATCATACACCTCGGCATTCATGCCGTGCTGGCTGATGAGCAGCGCTGCCAAAGCTCCGTCGCCGCCGCCGTAGTCGAGCACGTCAAGCCCGCGGCAGGCCTCGCCGAATAGTCTGCCAATTAGCTCCGCCGAGGCGGCCGGGCGGCTGCTGGCGTAGTCCGGGTCAGCGTCGGCGTAGCCTTCATTGTAAATGTGGTTGCGGAAGTCGTCCCGGTCCCAGGTGTCGAAATCGCCGGTGAACACCAGTGAGCAGGCCGGGCAGCGATGATAGGTCACGGCGCGGCCGGAGAGCGGCAGGGCGACCCGGCGCCGATCCTCGCAGCATTTATTGAAATCGACCGATCCCAGGGTGGGCGATGGGGTGTCGCAGGCCTTGCAGGGGCGCGGAGCAGGCGGCTTCGGCCGTGGTGCAAGTTCGGCTGCGTGTGTGACGGGCTCACACGCAAGGGTTGCAAGATCCTGCCGGACCGCGGCGATCACGCTGCCCCAATCGTTCGGCTGCGTCTGCCGCACAATGTGCATGCTCGGATACCACGGGCTGTCTGTCCGGTCGTGCAGCCAGCGCCAGCAGCCGCGGAACCTGGATAGCAGCCAGACCGGCTTGCCCATCGTGGCTGCCAAATGCGCAACGGCGGTATCGACCGAGATCACGAGATCCAGCCCGGCCACGATCGCCGCGGTGTCGGCGAAATTCCGCACATCCGACATGAGGTCGATCGCTTCGAGTTCCGGTGGCAGCGCCACGGGCTCGGCCTCATGCCGCTGCAGGCTGTAGAACTGCACTCCTGGGATCGCGGCGAGCGCGGACAACTCCGCTGATGCGAGCGAACGCTGGCGGTCATCGCCGAAACCTTTGCTTCCCGCCCAAACCAAACCGACGCGAAGCCCGTCGGCCGCATCGTCCCGAGGCAGATAGGCGTCGGCATAGGGCAGGGCAGGCGGGATCGTATCGAGCGTCGTGCCTAAGATACGTGGCAGGCTGAGCAACGGGCACATCACATCGAAAGGCGGCAGCGGGCCGCCAATCGCCACGACATGATCGACGCCGGGCACGGCACGCAGCAGTTGGACAAGGGGCGCCTGCACCGCCAAAATGACCCGGCAGCCCCGGGCCGCCACCAGCGGCGCATAGCGGACAAATTGCAGCGTGTCCCCGAGGCCCTGTTCCGCGTGCAGCAGGATCGTGTGGCCGGCGATGTCCTGTCCGTTCCATGGCTCGATCGCGGCCAGCCAGGCCGGCTTGGCCTTCAGCAGCAGCCGCCATTCATAGAGGTCCCAAGCCTCCGCCGTCAGCTGACCCAGGCCCAAGCGGGTGACGGCCAGGTTGTGCCGGGCCACAGCGCTGCCGGGCGCTGCAATGACTGCTTGCTGTCCGGCGTCTATCGCGTCCTCGAACCGGCCCAGCCCTTCCAAGGCAATGGCGCGGTTCACCAATGCCTCCAGGCAGTTCGCCTGCAGGCCGATCGCATAGTCGGCCAACGCCAACGCCTCGTGATATTGGCCGAGCGCGATCAGTACGCGGCTCAGCGTGATCGCGTGCACGTGATTGGGGACCTGCCGGAATGCCTCCAAACCATGCGCCAACGCCTGTTCGACGTCGCCGCTGTCAAATAGGGCATTGCCCAAGGCGGCATGGGCGGGTGCGTGGCCGGGCTGCAGTTCCAGCGCCATGAACAGCGCGCCAATGGCCGGCCTGGCACGGCCCAGCGCCAGCAGCGCCTGAGCATTCAGGACGAGGATGCGGGCGTCCCCGGTAGGCTGCTGGCAACTGGTGGTCAGCAGGACAGCCGCGTCCTCAATGCGCCCTGCATTCAACAGCGCTTGGCCCAATTCCACGACGCTGTCGGCTTGGTTTGGGTGGAGCCGCACCACGCGGTCCCAAGTGGCTATAGCCTCATCCGTGCGCCCGTCCGCGGCCAGCGCCATGCCCAGATTATGCAGCGCCTCTGGATGGCTCGGCGCAAGCCGGAGCGCCGCCCGGTAAGCAATGATCGCCTGATCGAGCCGTCCGGCCCGATGCATTGCCAGGCCGCGCTGAAACTGCGCATGCGCCGCCGCACCTGGTGTTGTGCCTGGTGCGGATTTGGCATGGGTGGGCTGTTTGCGGCGCGCCTGCATCGTCGTCTCCTGCTGCTGCTGGGGCAGTCTGGCAGGCAAAGGTTAAGAAGCTGCGAACTCCAGCCTCAATCGTTTCTGCTCAACCCGGGTAGGGAGTGGCCTGCCCGCGTAGGGTTTGCTGGATAGCCTGGTAGGCGCCCATGCCACGGCGTGCGGCGGTGCCGATGACGGAGCGCACGCCGGCGAACAGGTCAGCGCCCCACTTGGAG
>JANXVC010000282.1 GCA_025351925.1 Rhodospirillales bacterium
ACTATGGGAAGCACCACCTGAGGAGAGACCTGCAGGGAGAACACTGCCATGGACACGATCGCTCAACCGATGAACTTGGCTGACGCCGCCGACCAGACGTTGGAGTTTGGCGTGTCCGGCATGACATGCGCGAGTTGTGTCCGACTGGTTGAGACGGCCATACGCGCCGTGCCGGGCGTGCACGAGGCCTCCGTCAATCTCGCGACCGAACGCGTCCGGGTCGGAATGGACGCCACCGCCGACGCGGGTGCCGTTGCGGCCGCGGTGGCCCGCGCCGGATACGGCGTGGAGGAGGCCTTGATCGACTTGGCGGTGGAGGGCATGAGCTGCGCATCCTGCGTCGGCCGGGTCGAGCGTGCGATGGCGCGGGTGCCCGGCGTTCTAGGCGCCGAGGTGAACCTCGCAGCTGAGACAGCCCGTGTCCGGGTGGCCGGCACGCCGCCGCAAGCCTTGCTGGGCGCCGTCGAGCAGGCTGGCTACACGGCCCGTCTTCTTGTTGCCGGCGCGTCGCACAGCGATGACGAGAGCTCGGCGACCCGGCGTTCCGCGGCCGCCCGTCGCGAGACGGCGCACCTCATGGCCGCCGCGGCGCTGACCATCCCACTGGTCCTGCCCATGCTGGCCTCACTCGTGGGCGTCGAGGCGGTCCTGCCAGGCTGGGTGCAGCTCCTGCTCGCGACGCCGGTGCAATTCTGGCTCGGATGGCGGTTCTATCGTGCGGGATGGGCGGCAGCGCGGGCCGGCTCGGGCAACATGGACCTGCTCGTGGCGCTCGGCACCTCCGCCGCCTACGGCCTCAGCCTGTGGCAGTTGTTCGAGGGGTTGGCGTCTGGCGGCCAAGGTATGACGCACCTCTACTTCGAGGCATCGGCCGCGGTCATCACTCTCGTGCTCCTCGGCAAATGGCTGGAGGGTCGGGCCAAGCGGCAAGCCGGTGACGCGATCCGGGCGCTGGGCCGGTTGCGGCCGGAGACGGCGCGGGTGCGCCGGGCGGACGGCACAGAGACGGAGGTGCCCGCCGACGCAGTACGTCCGGGCGACCTGCTGGTGATCCGGCCCGGCGAGCGTATCCCGGCCGACTCCGTCGTGCGGGAAGGCCGCAGCCACGCCGATGAGAGCCTGCTGACGGGCGAAAGCCTGCCGGTGTCAAAGGAGCCAGGCGCACCGCTCGTCGGCGGCGCGATGAACGGCGATGGCCTGCTGCTGGCGGAGGCGACGGCATCGGCCGCCGAGGGAACCCTGTCGCGCATCGTCCGCCTGGTCGAGGGCGCGCAGGCCGCCAAGGCGCCGGTGCAGCGCTTGGTGGACCGGGTGGCCGCGGTGTTCGTGCCGGCGGTGATCGGGGTGGCGGCGCTGACCTTTCTCGGATGGTGGCTGGGGATGGGCGATGCCCAGGCCGGTATCCTGAACGCCGTCGCCGTGCTGGTGATCGCCTGCCCATGCGCCCTCGGCTTGGCGACGCCGACGGCGATTATGGCCGGCACCGGCGTCGCGGCCCAGGCTGGCATTCTGATCCGCGATGCGGAGGCATTGGAGGTG
This sequence comes from Rhodospirillales bacterium, assembly GCA_025351925.1. Taxonomy (GTDB): domain Bacteria; phylum Pseudomonadota; class Alphaproteobacteria; order Acetobacterales; family Acetobacteraceae; genus CAHJXG01. The sequence continues at coordinate 1,540 of JANXVC010000282.1, forward strand.
GCACACCGGGTGGGCGTGGTCGCGTTCGACAAGACCGGCACGCTGACGGAGGGACGGCCGCGTATGGTGGCCTCCCTGCCGGCCCCCGAAACGGACCCGCTGGATCTCCTGCGGTTCGCGGCAAGCGTTCAGGCCGGCAGTGAGCACCCGTTGGCCCGCGCCGTGCTGGCAGCCGCCGCCGGCGTGCAGTCTCCGCGTGCGCAGGAGGTGCGTGCACTTCCCGGCCGCGGCGTCGAAGCTTGGGTGGGCGAGCGCCGCCTTGTCATGGGCAGCACGCGCCTGATGACCGATCTCGCGATCGATGTGACGCCGCTGGCCGACTGGGTCGCAAGATTAGAGTCGGAGGGGCGCACGGTGTCATTCCTTGCCGAAGTGCCCCCGTCAGCGCGGCTGCTTGGAGCATTTGCGTTCGGCGACGCGGTCAAGCCTGGCGCTGCCGCGGCGGTGGCTGCCCTGCGCCGGGCGGGCGTGCATACGGTCATGCTGACCGGCGACAATGCCGGCAGTGCTGACGCCGCCGCGGCCGGACTGGGCCTTGACGAGGTCGTGGCCGGGGTGCTGCCGGACGGCAAGGCCGAGGCCATCGGCCGGCTGCGCCGCCAGGGCCGTGCGGTCGCGATGGTGGGCGATGGGGTGAACGACGCCCCGGCGCTCGCGGCCGCGGACGTCGGGATGGCCATGGGCACAGGCACCGACGTGGCGATGGGAGCGGCCGGGATTACGCTGATGCGTGGCGACCCGCGCCTCGTGCCGGCCGCCTTGGAGATCTCGCGCCGAACCTACGGCAAGATCAGGCAGGGACTGTTCTGGGCATTCGCCTACAACGTGCTCGGCATCCCGCTCGCGGCGCTGGGCTATCTCAGCCCGGTCGTCGCCGGGGCGGCGATGGCGCTATCGAGCGTGAGCGTCGTTGGCAACGCGCTGCTGCTGCGGCGCTGGCGTGGACCCGGTGCCGCGGCGGAGCCTCGGGCGTGATGCAAAGCGGCGATGCCGTGATTATTGGCGAAGCATCACGGCTTTCCGGCGTGTCGGCCAAGATGATCAGGCACTACGAGGCGATCGGGCTGGTGCCGCCAGCGGATCGCAAGACGAGCGGCTACCGGCTCTACCGGGCGGAGGACGTGCACACGCTTCGCTTCATCGGCCGGGCGCGCTCGCTCGGCTTCTCGATCGCTGTAATCGCCGAGCTGCTGGCGCTGTGGCGCGACCGAACCAGCAGCAACGCCAATGTGCGGCGCCTCGCGCACCGCCACGCGGCTGAACTCCGACAGAAAATGGCGGGTTTGGCGGATATGGCGACGGCGCTGGATCGTCTTGTTGACGCGTGCGCCGGGGATGGACGGCCAGACTGTCCCATCCTGGACAAGCTGGCCGAAGTCGAGGAGTAGCCGTGTCCTGCTCACAATTCCTTGAGCTGTCCGCCATGTGACTGGCTCTGCCACGTGGGAAGGCGGGCAAACCCGCCCGGGCGTGATCAAAACCAGACGCGCCGTGCCGCAAACAAACGTGCACGCCCACAAGGATATGAAAACCAGACCGATGGAACATGGAACCCAGGTGCTGCGCGCGCACCCCTTGAAGCCCGCCCAGAACCTTGAAGAGTGCCTGAAAGCGTGTTTCGACTGTGAGGCGGCGTGCACCGCGTGCGCGGACGCCTGCCTGCACGAGAAGCCGGACATGCTCGGCATGCTGGTCAGGTGCGTCGATCTCGACATGGATTGCGCCGACGTCTGCGGCGTCACCGGCCGGCTGATCCAGGGATTTCGCATCAAGCGACGGGCATGTGGTCGAGGATGTCGGCGAGAACGCGCACGTCCAGCACTGCATCGCGCATGGTGTGGCGCATGGAGTTCTTGCCCGTGACGATGCGGACGGCGTTGAGCGCCACGCGCTTG
>JANXVC010000283.1 GCA_025351925.1 Rhodospirillales bacterium
CAAGCGCGTGGCGCTCAACGCCGTCCGCATCGTCACGGGCAAGAACTCCATGCGCCACACCATGCGCGATGCAGTGCTGGACGTGCGCGTTCTCGCCGACATCCTCGACCACATGCCCGTCGCTTGATGCGAAATCCCTGCACGGAGGCTACCTACCGTAGCCTTGTTGCTTTGGGATACCGGGTGGTTGTTGGCGGGGACAGTGCGGGCGGTGGTCTTGCGGCGGCGGTCTGCTTGCGGCTGAAGCGGCTGGGCGAGCCGCCGGCACGGGGTCAGTTACTGATCTATCCCGGCCTGGGCGGCGATCCATTCCGGTGTGGCAGGGGCAACCTGGATGCTCCGCTGCTCCGCGCACGCGACACGTTCACCTATCGAGACGCGTATGCCGGGGGCAAAGCGGAACTTCTGCAGGATGACCCGGAGTTTGCGCCGCTTTGCGCCCCGGACCTGCGCGGGCTGCCGCCGGCTGCGATCATCGCCGCGGGGATCGACCCGCTGCGGCAGGATGCGGAGGACTACGCTGCTCTGCTGTCTGCAGCCGATGTTCCCACGACGTATCGCGTTGACCCTGGCCTGGTGCACGGCCACCTACGGGCGCGCCACGCCAGCCCCGCCGCTGAGCAAAGCTTTGCGGCCATCATTCGGGCGTTGCGAAAATTAACTGGAGGGTCATTCTCCGAAAAATGAGATGCACGCATGATAATGATTTTTGTCGAGTTCCGAGGTGGTGATCCGGATGGTGTCGCTGGCAGGCCACGGCCGAGGGCTTGCGGGCGACTGTCGATCTCGACCTTTCAAAGCTTCAAACAATCGAACCCCCACGCGGTTGCGGCTGCGATTGAACAACGAGATGACCCAGACGGCATGGGTCGCGCTGACGCGCAGGGCGGCTTATCGGCATCAGCCAGCAACCGCCTGAACCGCGCGTCGGTGCCGGGGTGAAAGAGCTGAATGAATGACGATCGGTTGAACCGACCATCCAGAGAACCCGCTCCGTGCCACGGCTTTCAAAGCCGCCTCATTGTTTGGGACTGGATCGCGAACCCCATCTGGGCCAGCGGTCATGGCGCCGCGTCAACAGGGCGGACACCTGATCGCAATCGACCCGCCCGTCAGACTTTTCATTTCTTCTCTTGCATCCAAGGGGCCGTTTTCACATGACACAGAGCGGCTCCGCCGTGCCTCCTCCGCCTCTCCAGTCCTGTTTGCCCAATGCAAGGTAGGAACCGTTCTCTTGCACTGGACGGCCAGGCCCAGCCAGCGCGCCGCGTCAGCCCGGCGCGCGTCCCCGGAAGCGCAGGTTCTCCGGCCGGAGCTGCGCGATGCTGGTGCAGCCCATCAGCGTCATGTCGCGCACCAGCTCATGGCGCATCAGCTCCAGCGCACGCTCCACGCCCGCTTGGCCCGCCGCCGCCAGCGGGAACAGGTAGTAGCGCCCAACCCCCACAGCTTTGGCGCCCAGCGACAACGCCTTCAGCACATGCGTGCCGCGTTGCACGCCCCCATCCATCAGCACGTCCAGCCGGTCGCCTGCCACGTCCACCACCTCGGCCAGCTGGTCGAAGGCGGAGCGCGAGCCGTCAAGCTGCCGCCCGCCGTGGTTGGACACCACGACGCCGGTGCAGCCGATCTCGGCCGCGCGCTTGGCGTCCGCTCCCGACATCACGCCCTTGAGGCAGAACTGCCCGTCCCACTCCCGCACCATCGCCGCCACGTCGTCCCAGTCCAATGACGGGTCGAGCATCTCGGTGAAGTAGTGGCTGATGGACATGGCGCCACGCCCCATGTCCACGTGGTTCTCCAGCTGCGGCAGCCGGAAGGGACCGCCGCGGAAGTAGTTCAGCGCCCAGGCCAGCTTGATTGCGAACTGCGACACGCCGGCGACATTCAGCCGGAACGGGATGGCAAAGCCCGTCCGCTTGTCGCGCTCGCGGTTGCCGCCGGTGATGCTGTCCACTGTCAGCATCATTGCTTCCACGCCCGCCTGCTTCGCGCGCGCCATCATCTCCCGGGGTACTTTAGCGAGTTGTGTGGAAATTGGCTGAGCGTCGTGTCTCCAGCGGGATGGTAGTTGGGTGGATCAGGCGGCGAGGTCAACCGGAGCAGGGTCGGCGAGCTTCTCGCCCAAGGTCTGCCATCCGTTGACCGTGCGCATGGTGATCTGGCCTGACGCGAGCAGGGCCCAGAATAGCATGGCGGCCGTTTCGGCCGATGGCAGCACGGTCTGCGTCTTGATGCGGCGCTTGAACTCCTCGTGCAGCCGCTCGATGGCGTTGGTGGTCCGTGCTGACTTCCACTGGCTCGGGGGCAGGCGGAGAAAGGCGAACAGCCGGTCGCCGGCCTCTTCCAGGCTGGTTGCCACCGCCGGGCAGCGCAGCCGCCACTTGCGCAAGAACGCTTTGCGCCTGGTTTGCACCTCCTTCGCGGTCTCGGCATAGATCATGTCGGTGTAGTCGGCCGAGACCTCCTCGTGCAGCGCGTCGGGAGCATGGGCCAACAGATTCCTATGCTTGTGAACCGTGCAGCGCTGAGCGGGCACATCGGGCCACAACGCCGCCAATGCCCGCTCCAGCCCAGCCCCACCGTCGGTGATCAGGAACTCCGGCGTGCGCAGGCCGCGGGCGATCAGGCTGTCCAGCACCCCGCGCCAGGCTGCCTCGCTCTCGCCCCCTCCGGCGCTATTCCAACGGCTACGCCGCCGGAACCTTGAAGCGCCTTCGCCCATGTTCTTGACGGCCAGGAGCACCTTCTGCCCGTCGCGGCGCACGCCGAGCACCACCAGCAACGAGATGTTCGTCGCCTTGCGGTCCAACCGGACCCGCACGACCGTGCCGTCCAGGATCAAGCGCACGACGTCCTCCCCAGCCAAGTCGCGCTTGTTCCAGGCGTCCCAGTCCGTCTTGACCTTGCGCCACGTGCGGCTCACCACGTCCTTGCTTACGGCACCGCCGAACAGGGCCGCCAAAGCGCGCTTGACGCGGCGCGTGTTGGTCCCGGACAGGTAGGCACCCGCGATCAGCGCCTCGACCTGGCGCGTCATCCGCGAATACCGGGGCAACGTGGCGCTACGCCACTCCTGCCTGCCCCCGCCCTCGGCGGCCATGCGCGCCCGCGGCACGCTGAGCTCCACCGGGCCAAATGAGCCGAGCAGCTGGCGCTTCCGCGCTCCGTTTCGATAGCCCGCCGGCTCGCCCTCCGCCCGCTCGTGCCGCGTGCGCCCCAACGCCGCCGTCAGCTCCTGCTCCAGCAGCTCCTCAATGAACCCGCGCACCCGATCCCGGATGCCCGCCTCGATTGGATCAAACCAGGCATCCCCGGCAAACAGCGCCATGCCGTCCGCTTGCGTCTTCGTGCTATTGTCTTCCATGGCGTGGTCTCCGCCGGCGCTTGAACGCCGGAAATGGTTCGTTGAACAAACCAGAGACTACGCCACCAACCTATTTCCACCACATCCGCGACGGCACCGCAATTCGCACAGTCCGGCTTACCTCCTCACCCCTTTCGAGTCTCGCGTTGATCAAGCTTGAAAGGTAAATCAATACGTCCTTGTCCCAGATCGTTGCGATGCCGCGCTCCCCAGGAGAGATGCGGATGGAGACGTTTCCGTCTTGATACACATTGGCGTGAGCAACGATCGCTTCTGGAGCGCAAAGAACGGAAACTCCATAGTTGCGCGGTCGTCGCGTAAAGGCGCTGACACCAGACCATCGACAAATAGATCGATTTGCGGACCAGCTGGCACCAACTCGGACGCTCCAATGTCTGAGTCGTGCAAAATCATACGAACTACCTCCGAACTCACCATGACAAAAACTTCGAGCCTTATGGAAGGGCATAACCGTTCCTGTTACCCCGAGGATGCCGTTTTAAGGCGTTCCCGTTCCCCCGAGGCAGGCCTGTAGCGTTCCCGATTCCCCGACTTTCTGCGCTTGAATCAGCTTGTTCGCAGCAAGCTCAGGAGCATCGGAACCTTGGCGGGACCGGCTAGTGGCGTGGAGATCACCGGAAGCTGGGGAATCGGGAACGCATCGGCGGGCATGCTCAGCCGATCCTGTTTGCTCTAGCAGTTCGTGCCCGCCTCTGCTGCTTTGGATAGGCAGCACGCAGAAGACACGAGGCAGGTCGGGGGATCGGAAACGCCCCGCAAGATCGGGGTATCGAGAACGGCTACGCCGGCCAGAACTAACGAAACGCCCTCGACTTTGCCCGTATCACGTGGCTGAGAGGTCAGGCTCTGATCCAGAATGCCGGTTCGGCGGCGATGAAGGCGAGTGCGTCGTCAAGCGGCAGGACGGCGCCGAACGGTCCGGCAGGTCCCCAGGCGTCGCGACGCCACCACAACACTTCGAGGCAGTCATTTGAGGGCAGCGGCTTCAAGCACGCGACGGGCGCGCCCGTGCGGGCGGAAATCAAGGTATAGCCACCCCTGACGCGGCGCGCCTCCACGCCGCCACGCGGCCATGGGTAGGCCGCAATGCGCTCGATCACGCGATCACCCACAGCCATCGCAATCTTCCTGCGCTGTATTCTGTTGAGGCCTGCTGCACCACGATAGCCCGAGCAGGTCCGCCATGGTCCGTCCCGATCTTCATCTGCCGCCCAGCTTTCTGGCCTGGCTCGCGCCCTTCCTGGCCGCGTTTTCCCGCCGGACCCGCTCCACGACGGCGGCCCTGGCCACCGGCGCGCTGCTGGCGGTCGGACCGCGCACCGTCACCAACTGCCTGCGCGCCCTGGGCCTCGCCGAGCATCCGAGCTTCACCGCCTTTCATCGCGTGCTCAACCGCAATACTTGGTCGGGCCTCGCGCTGGCGCGCACGCTGCTGCACATGGTCGTCGCCGCCTTTGTGCCGTCGGGACCGATCATCATCGGCCTCGACCACACGCTCGAGCGCCGCCGTGGTCCCCACATCGGCCCGGCCGGGCGCTTCTACGATGCGAGCCGCCGCGCCGACATGCCGAAGCCGACCAGCCGCGGCCTGCGCTGGCTGAGCGCCATGGTGCTGGTGGAGGTGCCGTTCGCCGGTCGCATCTGGGGCTTGCCGGTGCTGACCGCGCTCACCCCCAGCAAGGCCTGGTCCGAGCGACAAGGACAGCGCCACCGTACCGTGACCGAATGGGCGGAGCTGGCAAAGGTTCCGGGCGCGTAGCGGCTGGAATGCCAGCGGAGGGGCGCCTGGTGCTGCTGACGATGCGGCGTTGGTTGCCGGATCGGGCCATCGTGGCGGTCATGGACGGCGAGTTCGCCGCCCTCGAACTGCTGCACGCGCTACGCCCGTCCATGGCGGTCATCACGCGAATGCGGAAAGACGCGCGCCTGTTCGACCCGCCGTTGCACGACGAGGACAAGCCCGGCCGCCGCGCCTGCAAAGGCAAGCGCCAACCGCTGCTGTCCGCGCGCATCGCCGACCCGGCCACGCGCTGGCTGCGGGCCGTGCAGTCCAGCCGGACGTCGTGGCGCAGCGCGGGCTGGATCGAATACACCTCCGGCACCGCGCTATGGCATCACGGGGGCAAGCCGATCGTGCCGATCCTGTGGGCGGAGCAGCCGAAGGTTCCGCGCGCAAAGCGCGTGGAATGGCTGCGGAGGGGCTGGTCCGCTACCCCGACGGACGGCGCGAGCCGGAAGCTTTCCTGTGCACGGACATCAGCGCCGACCCGCGCGACGTGCTGGATTGCTTCAACCGGCGCTGGGCGGAAGCCGTCAAGGTTCCACCGGCTTGGCCGGTGGAATACGGCTGGAGGGCGTCGAGACCACCTACGAAGAGACCCGCGCGCATCTCGGGAGGGAAACGCAGCGCCAGTGGTCCGATCCCGCGATCTTCCGCACCACGCCACTGCTGCTTGGCCTTTACAGCGCCGTCACCCTCTACGTGCACCAGAATGCTGAGCGTCTGGCGCTCTCGCCGCGTCGGGCTGCCTGGTATCCCAAGCCCGCTCCGACCTTTGCCGATGCGATCGCGCGATTGCGCCAACACCTCTGGTTCGAGCGTATCGTCACATCGGCCGGAAACGCCGACATGACAGAACCGATCAGCCCCGCCATCCAGCGCATCATCGAAGCCGCCTGCTACGCGCAGTGATGGTTAGCCATGCCTGGATTGGCCTCGCGGGATTGGGCAAAGTCGAGGCCCGTTTTATGGCGTGACCCCGTAACACGCCTTTTCTAACGAGGCCCAGTGACCTCGAAGCTATGCACGTTGGCTATTCAACGCCGCGCTGCTTCGGCCAGTCTCTAAACCTTATGGTGTCCGTTAAACCAAGGGACACTGGTGGCGAATTCGCCGGCTCTGCCGGCAGGCCACCCTTCGCGCCCCTCGCCAGACCGAATCTCGCGGCAGACGCGGGCTGGGCGAACTGTCCCGTCAATGAACAAACGGACAACTCCAAATTCGCCACCAGTGTCCCAAGGTCAGGCGGACCGTCGGCTATGATGGTCCGCTCTCGACCAAAGTCGGCCATTCAGACGCGATCACCAGATGCCCGAAACCGGCCGTTCATTCTGTCAACGGCGCTCCGACTCTGGTTGGCCTGAAAATTCGACCGGGTGGGCCTGTAGCAGGCGGAAGTGGATCATGGCAGGGGGGTTCAGGCTGTGGTTTTGGGTTGGAGCATGACGTTGTAGCCAAGCGCGTCGAGGTGCCGGGCCGGGCGCTTGGCTGCGCTGTGCTTGTTGATCTGGTCGAGGGTGCCGCCCCCGAGGTCGGCAAAGCCGACGCCGCGCTGGAGCATGTAAAAGACGGCAATCAGGATCTTGTGGGCGACTGCCATGGCGGCCTTCTTCATGCCCATCCGTGCCTTGAGGCGGTGGAACTTGTCGCGCAGGTAGGTGCCTTTGGCCTGCGACGCCGAAACCGCGGCGGTCACCAGCGTCGCTTTGAGGTAGGTATTGCCCTTGCGAGTGCCGCGCTGCTTCTGCTTGCCTGCGCTTTCGTGATTGGCTGGGCAGACGCCGCCCTCCGCTGGCCTTCCATCGGCTTCGCCGACGGAACCTTGTTGGCCAGCTTCGCCCAGGCCGCGAGGCGCTGGGCGGTTCCGAACGCCGCCATGTCGACGCCGATCTCGGCGATGACGGAGGCGGCCGTCAGCTCATCGACGCCCGGGATCGTCGCCAGGCAGGCTTGCTGCACCGCGAACGGGCGCATGGCCGCGCCGATGATCACGCAGGCCACCACCGAGCCCTGATGCACGTCGAGCCCGGCGGCGCGTTCAACAATTGCTTCCATTCCCGCCTCCTTCAGTGGTGGCAAACACGGCGCCGCAGGGGAGAAGACAGAGGTTGGCCCACGTGCTGGCCGGACCAGCCGGCCGCGACATTCGGTGATCCCTGAACGCGGCGCGGACCGGTTTCTCCCACGGGGTAGGACTCCACCTATCCAAATCCGGCCTCCACGCGTCCGCCATCCTCAGTATCGGTCAGAGCCGCCCTTCGTCCCAACTCGCCCCCATTTTCATTCCAGGGTGGTGCGCAGCATGCGCGGGGCGTTTCTCCCGCAATTCCCGTGGAGCTGAGTGGCCGTTTCG
>JANXVC010000292.1 GCA_025351925.1 Rhodospirillales bacterium
GCCACGCTGGCGCGCTGCTGCCAAAGCTGCGCAGCCTCGCCGGCCTCTGCGACCCGTTGCTCCAGGCACTCGCGGCGTCCCGTCTCGCGCAGCAGGCGGGTTTGCAGGTCAGTCACCAGGCGGCGATAGGCCGCCAGTGCATCGTTGTGGTCGGTCTCGACTTTTGCCTTGACATGATGCGCCGCCAGCGCGCTGAGACGGTGGATCGTCGCGTCCCGGGAGGTGATGGCGTCCTGCAGGCGGGCCTGCTGGCGCTCCACCTTGGCGACGAGCTCAGCGTTCTCCTCCTCCAGCGCCGTCAAGCGCCGGATGTCGGCCCGGTTCGCCGCGCCGACGAGGTGCGACAGCATATGGACATCGCCAAAGGCCTGGCACAGGCCCGCGTGCCCGACGTCGGGGTGGGTAAGCACCGCCCAATAGGCGCCGGGGCTATCGCCAGCGCGGCGCGCCTCAGCCCAGGCCTGCAGCACCGCCGCCTCACCCTGCAGCCGGGCGACGCGCTTGATCACCGTCTCATGCCGCTGGTCGAGCGCCTTTTGCAGCAGTTTCGCCGCCTGGTTGTGCTGCCCGCACAGGCCGACGGCTTGGGAGTGCAGGTCGTGGTCGGTGACGCGGCACACGTCGGTTTGCACCGCCTTGCCCATCACGCGGCGCAGCTCGCCTGTTGTCAGGCATGTTCCGATAATCGAGCAATGGACCGAGGCATTCAGCTCCCACAGCTTGGACCGCTGGCGTCGCAGCGGCGGCGGTGCTGAATCGACATGATCGGTCATATGGGCCGCTGTCGGTAGCCGACCGGCCGCAAGGAACACAGCAGCGTTTGTCTTAGCGCTCATTGATGTTGCAGCGCCATGTCGAGCCTGCCGCTGCTGAGCCGGCGATGCGTAGCGAGGACGCCCATGAGCTGCTTCCCTGCGTTATATCTTGTCAAATATAACGACTGTCGCTCGCAAGAGTCCAGCAAGGGTTCGAACCATGGTGTTCAATCTCTCCAGAAGCGTGGGCGGTAACGCCGAACGACGAATGCAGCGACGAGGCAACAATGCTAGGCTGCCGCTATGACACGGCTCACCCTACGTATCGATTTCGACGAGAGCCGGGCGCTCGGGCCGGGCAAGGTTCGTTTACTGGAGCTGGTGGGTGAAACCGGCTCCATCTCGGCCGCGGGCCGGGCGATGAGCATGAGCTATCGCCGGGCCTGGATGCTGGTGGACGCGCTCAACCAGACCTTCCGCATGCCGGCCGTCGAGACGCGCGGCGGCGGCGTCGGCGGCGGCGGCGCGAGCCTGACGGCGTTCGGCACCGACCTCGTGGCTGATTACCGCGCGATGGAGCGCGAGGCCAAGGACACCCTGGCCCGACGCCTCGCCAAGCTCGAACAGGCCCTTGCACCCGGGCCGGTCTGACAACCGGGCGATGATTAGAATGTCTGGCTTGCCGCTGCGTCGCGCGGACAGCACCACCCGCGTTCAACGGCCCGTCTTGGATGCGCCGTTACGGCTGCGGCTGCGTCCGGTTCGCGGTCTGCGCGACGGGGATCAACCCGTGCCGCGCCAGGATGGCCTGACCCGGCTCGGACATTATGAACAAGGCAAAGCGCGCCGCGGCCGGATGGCCGGACAGCACGGTCATGCCGTACTCGGAGCCGGCCTCCAGCTCCGGCGGCAGCGGGACGGCCGCGATGTCCGGAACGGCACGGCGCAGCGTGTCCGTGCCGCTGCAGTATCCCAGCATGACGTCGGCGCGCCCGGACAGGAACACGCCCTCGCTCGGTCCCTGGCCGGGCACCAGCGGCGCCATGCTGGGGCCGCCTACCAGCCGCTGCGCTTTGCCCTCCAGCGTGGCTTTGGCGCCGGGATGCACCTGCTCGGCGCGGGCGAACACCGCAAGCGCGTAGTCGCCGCCAGGGTCCGCGCCGGGTGTCGAGGTGGCGAGCTTGACCGCGGGGTCGAGCAGGCGGTCGAGCAGGTTGGCCTGCGTCAGCCCCAAGCCGCCGCGGCCCAGTGCGCACATGCGGTTGCGCGCGAACAGCACTACCGGCGTGCCGCGTCCGGCATAGGCCAAGCGCCGAGGCTGGCCCAAGTCGGCGGAGGCGAACACGTCGGCGGGCTCGCCACGCTCCAGCCGCTCGCGCAGCAGCCCGGACGGGCCGTAGGTCGGCTGCGAAGTTGCTCCGGGCGGCGTACCGAACGCCTCCAACAATGCGTTGAACGCCCTGGTCAGGCTGCCCGCGGCATAGACGCGCAACGGGCCGGACGCGTCGGACCCCTGGGCCAGCGCCGGCGTGAGCAGGGCTGCCCCGAGCACAATGCAGCGCAAGACGGCGTGCACGGAAGCGGACCGCATCAGTTCAGCACCCGCAGCGCCAGCGGGGCGCATAGATGTTCCTGTCCCGCCGCGCTCATTGCCTCCACGGGCAGGTCGATGCGGCACGGCTCCCCGTCACGATCCGCGAAACCGAGGCGCACCCGGCTGCCGTTCTCCGAAACGGACCGGGTGGTCAGCGCCTCGCCGACCAGCTCACTCGAGGTCGCCGCATGCAGGGAACCATCCATCGTCGGATCTCACTATCCAGAATGGCGTCATATTCTCCGGAACATAACGCTGGCGCCAGTGCCGAATGCGTGTGCCGCGGCACGATTTCTCAAATAAGGGCGGGCGGCGCAATCCTCGGGCAGCCAGCTTCCGTTAGCCCGGCATTGGCGCGATCAGGCCGATTGCTATAGGGATATTTTCCGCAGCTTTAATATAATGACACCATAACGCGGCCGAGGGTCGTTATGGTTAAATAATGCATTCGCCTCCATGATTTCGATGTAGCTTGTCGACGATTTTTCGTAATGGTGCTCCAGCTCAACCTGAAATTCCGGAGCGAATTTATCACCGATCTTCCAATCGATTGCGATTGGCTCGGCAATGGTCGGTGCGTGGTTGGTGTCCACTCCGAGTAGAAAAAACCCTCCTTTGGCGGTGACACGTTTGATCTCAACGATGGTCTGATCGAGGTCGTCCACATGGTCCATCGCATTGAAGCAGGAGACGATGTCAAAATAGCCGTCGGCATAGGGAATCTGCTCGGAGCGGGCGGTTACGTACGCCATCTTATGGTGTCCGATCCCGAGCATACGATAACTATTGGCCAGCGGGTCGAGGCCTACCCGTTCGCTCGTCATGTCAGCCCACTCTAGAGTTCCAAGCGGACCGCAGCCGATGTCGAGAAGTTTCTTGCCCCGGTAATCATCTACGGTCAGGCCGACCATTGCTGTATAGCAAGGTTCATACACTCCGGACATTGGATCGGAGGATGTTTTAAGCCGGTGCATGACCCTCAGCTTGAGCCAAAACGCGAGCTCGAAAGCGCGCTTTGCTGCGACGTCGATCTTTGCAAACTTCAATGTCGGCAAGAAAAGGTCCAGTGTACGCGCTAACATTGTCGAATTTCCTTCTGAGGCTCTGGTATCGATGCCGATGGTTCATTGACAGAAAACCTTGTCTCAGGCCACTCGCGCTCCAATAGCCTGCGCAGCGATGATCCGCGCCGGCCGGGTGAGGTAGGCAACGCGCGCCCAAGCCACGGGCATCCGTTTGACCGCAGTCGTACAAACTGACACTGCTCCTGGATCACTCAACCAACGCTGGGTCGATGCGCAAAAAAGTATCAATGCTGCGCTGCAAAGCGTGTTGTCGCGCGGTTTCATACAGAGTACGTTCAGCCGCAAGTAGAGATTGACCTGGCGAAAGATCATGCACCGGCGGGGATCGCCGCTGCAGAGAGTTCGTCCAAAGATCACGATCTGCATCGCCTGCACGGTGCCGCTGCAAAGCGGCCGTGTCGGTCAAGGTGCGGCAGTTGGGAGGAGCGCTGGGGTGGAACCCGATTTGGAATTGGTGCAGGTTCGCGACGACCAGTCTTTCAAGGTCTGGTCGCACGGCTATCCGTATCGAACAGTCCGGTGGCACTTCCACCCGGAATATGAACTGCACCTCGTTACGGCGACCGAGGGCGACCGCTACGTCGGCGACCATATCGGCCCGTTCTGCGTCGGCGACCTCGTCCTCGTCGGCCCTAACCTGCCGCATAACTGGATCAGCGACGCGCCCCAAGGCGGCAGCGTCGAGGAGCGTTGTCTCATCGTCCAGTTCACCGGTGATTTCATCGCCGCCTGCACCACGACGTTCCCGGAGCTTCGTTTCGTGCAGCCGCTCCTCGATGAGGCGTTCCGCGGCGTCCGCTTCGATGCGGCGGTGGCCGGGCGCGTCGCGCCCTTGATGCGCGACCTGCTTGAGGCGTCGGGCGCGCGCCGCATCGCGCTCTTTATCAACATCCTCGACCTGATCGGCCGGGCCGAGCATCGGGCCCCGCTCGCCAGCATCGGTTTCCAGCCGAACCGATCGGCCTATCTTTCGACGACCATGAATTTGGTGCTCCAGCACATCGGGCGCAATTTTACCCATGACCTTAGCGAACCTGACCTCGCCCGGCTCAGCCAGCAGAGCGTCAGCACCTTCTCGCGCTCGTTCCGCAAGCATACCGGCATGACCTTCGTTCAATATGTCAACTCGCTCCGCATCAAGCTCGCCTGCCAGCATCTGGGCCAGGCGGATCTGACGATTACCGAAATCTGCTATGCCGTTGGTTTCAACAACGTGTCGAACTTTAACCGGCAGTTCCTGGCCGCAAAGGGGATGCCGCCATCGAGGTTCCGCATGCTTGGGCGCGAGGGGCGGCATTTCGCCTCCGCGGCCTGAGGGAGCGCAAAGTTTTCGGCGGCACGACCAGGCGTTCGCGCGCCGCTGATCACCATGCTACGAACGTAAACGAGCTGAAATCGGTCAATACCGGTCTCGGCCAATGAGGAGAGAACATCCATGATCCGCTACTCCAAGGCATCGACGTTGAAGACCCAAGCCGCGGCGGCGCTCGCCCTCAGCCTCATTGGCGGGGCCGGGGCGTCCGCCGCGACGGTCTCCAACGCGACCGTGGCGTTCCTCATGCCCGACCAGAGCTCGACCCGCTACGAGGAGCACGATCATCCCGGCTTCGTGGCCCAGATGCAGAAGCTCTGCCCGACCTGCAAGGTGCTGTATCAGAACGCGGACGGCGACGCCTCGCGCCAGCAGCAGCAGTTCAACTCGGTCGTGTCGCAGGGGGCGAAGGCGATCGTGCTCGACCCCGTCGATTCGGCCGCAGCGGCCTCCTTGGTCAAGCAGGCGCAGAGCCGCGGCATCAAGGTGATCGCCTATGACCGGCCGATCCCCTCGACGCCGGCCGACTACTACGTGTCTTTCAACAACGAGGAGATCGGCCGCTCGATCGCCAAGTCGCTGGTGGACCATCTGAAGGCGACCAAGGTGTCGCCGACGGATGTCGGGGTGCTCGAGATCAACGGCTCGCCGACCGACGCCGCCGCGGGCCTGATCAAGAAGGGCGTCCACGAGGGCCTCGCCGCGGGCGGCTACGCGACGCTCGCCGAATATGACACCCCGGAGTGGGCGCCCCCCAAGGCCCAGCAATGGGCGTCCGGCCAGATTTCGCGCTTCAACAAGAAGATCGTGGGCGTGGTCGCGGCCAATGACGGCACCGCGGGCGGCGCGATCGCGGCCTTCAAGGCGGCGGGCGTCAACCCGGTTCCGCCCGTCACCGGCAACGACGCCACCATCGCCGGGCTGCAGCTCATCATCGCGGGCGACCAGTACAACACCATCTCAAAGCCCAGCGAGATCGTGGCTGCCGCCGCGGCGGACGTCGTGATAGGGCTGCTTGGGGGCGAGGCGCCCAAGGCCGACACCACGCTGTTCGGCACGCCGACCCGGCTGTTCACGCCGGCGCTGGTGACGACCGCGAACCTCAAGAGCGAGATCATTGACAAGAAGGTCAACGGCAAGGCGATCGAGACGCCCGCGGTGCTCTGCAGCGGCCGCTACGCCGAGGGCTGCAAGAAGCTCGGCATCGCGCCCTAAACCTCAGTCGACCGGGACCGCCCGCCTTTCGCGCGGGTGGTCCCCAACTCATAATACGCGACCTGGGAGGGCCCGTCACAGATGTCCAACACGTTGCAAGGAACGCCGCCCGCGGGCGATCTGGTGCTCAGCCTGCGCGGTATCTGCAAGCAGTTCGGCGCGGTCTCCGCCCTGAGCGACATCGACCTCGACGTCCACGCCGGGGAGGTCGTGGCCCTCGTCGGGGATAACGGCGCTGGCAAATCGACCCTCGTCAAGGTTCTGGCCGGCGTGCACCAGCCGACCAGCGGCACCATGGAGTTCCGCGGCAAGCCCGTGACGCTCGCCGGCCCGAACGACGCCTTGGCGCTCGGCATCGCGACCGTGTTCCAGGACCTGGCGCTTTGCGAAAATCTCGACGTCGTCGCCAACATCTTTCTCGGCAAGGAATTGCAGCCCTATGCCCTCGACGAGGTCGCGATGGAGATCCGGGCCTGGAAGCTCCTGAACGAGCTGTCGGCCCGCATCCCCAGCGTCCGCGAGCCGATCGCCTCGCTGTCGGGCGGTCAGCGCCAGACTGTGGCGATCGCCCGTTCGCTCCTGCTGGAGCCGAAGCTTATCATGCTGGACGAGCCGACCGCGGCGCTGGGTGTTGCGCAGACCGCCGAGGTGCTGAACCTCATCGAGCGGGTGCGCGAACGCGGCCTCGCGGTGATTATGATCAGTCACAACATGGAGGATGTCCGCGCCGTCGCGGACCGGATCGTCGTGCTGCGGCTTGGGCGCAACAACGGCATTTTCTACCCCGACACGTCGAATCAGGAGCTGGTCGGCGCCATCACGGGCGCCGCCGATAATGCGGTCTCACGCCGGTCCGGGCGGCGCCAGGCTCAGCAGGACCTCACGGAGGGGGCGAGGGCATGACCAGCGACGCCGAGACCAAGCCAGCGGCAGCAGCGCCGCTCGACCGCGCCGACACCCGCGTCCGGCACGACACCGGAATCAGCGGCGCCGTCCGCGGCTTCCTCGACCGCGTCCGCTCGGGCGACCTCGGGTCGCTGCCGGTCGTCGTCGGGCTCGCGATTATCTGGACGGTGTTCCAGAGCCTCAACCCGGTTTTCCTATCGAGCAATAATCTCGTCAACCTGCTGTTCGACAGCTCCACGGTCGGCGTCATCGCGCTCGGCATCGTCTGCATCCTGATGGTCGGCGAGATCGACCTTTCGGTCGGTTCGGTCAGCGGCTTCGCCTCGGCCTTGGTCGGCGTGCTCTGGGTGAATAACGGCTGGCCGGTCGGGATCGCGATCCTGGCGGCGCTGGCGGCCGGCGCCGTGATCGGCGTCCTGTATGCACTGCTGTTCAACCGCCTCGGCATGCCGAGCTTCGTCTCAACCCTCGCGGGCCTGCTCGCGGTGCTTGGGCTGCAGCTCTTCATCCTGGGCTCAAGCGGCTCGATCAACCTGCCCTACGGCTCGCCGATCGTGGACCTCGGCCAGACGCTCGTGATGCCGCCCGTCGTTGCCTATGCGCTGGTGCTGGCCGCCGGCGCCGCCACCTTCACGTCCGGCTATCGCACCGCCGCCCGGCGCCGCGCGGCCGGCCTGACGCCGCCGTCGCTCGGCGGGATCCTGGCCCGCGCGCTCATCTTCACCGTGGCTCTCGAACTCGTCGTGTATTACCTGAACGAGGACCGCGGCGTCCCCTGGATGTTCGGTCTGTTCGTCGGGCTCGTGGCGGCGATGGACTACGCGCTCAAGCGGACCAAGTGGGGCCGTTCGATGACGGCGGTGGGCGGAAACCGAGAGGCCGCGCGGCGCTCCGGCATCGACGTGCGCGCCATTTACACGAGTGCCTTCGTGGTGTGCTCGACGCTCGCGGCGCTTGGCGGCGTGCTGTCGGCCATCCGTCTCGCCTCCGCGAGCCAGCAGGCCGGCACTGGGGACGTCAACCTGAACGCCATCGCGGCGGCGGTGATCGGCGGGACCAGCCTGTTCGGCGGTCGCGGCAGCGCCTACTCGGCGCTTCTCGGCATCATCGTGATCCAGTCGATCGCGAGCGGGCTGACGCTGCTCGATCTGTCGTCCTCGCTCCGGTACATGATCACCGGCGGCGTGCTGGCCGTCGCGGTCATCGTGGACAGCCTGGCGCGGCGGTCGCGCGTGTCGCATGGCCGGGCTTGAGCCGGGATGGAGTTCTGAAATGGCCCAGGAACTATCGGGCAAGATCGCGGCGATCACCGGCGCCGCGTCGGGCATCGGCCTTGAATGCGCCAGGGCCATGCTCGCCGCCGGCGCCCGCGTCATACTGATTGATTACGCCGAGGAGAAGCTGCGGGACGCCTGTTCGGAGCTGGGACCTGAGGCGATCCCCCTCGTGGTCAACCTCCTCGATTCCCACAGCGTCACCGGCATGATGCCGCAGATTCTGGAGCGGGCCGGGCAGCTGGACATCTTCCACGCCAACGCAGGCTCCTACGTCGGCGGCGACGTCGTGGGCGGCGACCCTGACGCCTGGGACCGCATGCTGAACCTGAACATCAATGCCACGTTCCGGACCATCCACGCCGTCCTGCCGCACATGGTCGAGCGCGGCACCGGCGACATCATCGTGACCAGCTCGGTGGCCGGCCTCGTCCCGGTCGTCGTGGAGCCGATCTACACAGCCTCGAAGCACGCGGTCCAGGCGTTCGTCCACACGCTACGGCGCCAGGTCGCCAAGCACGGCATCCGCGTCGGCGCAGTTGCCCCCGGCCCCGTGGTGACGGCTCTGCTGAGCGACTGGCCCAAGGCGAAGCTCGACGACGCTCTGGCAGCTGGGAGCCTGATGCAGCCCCAAGAGGTGGCAGCTGCCGTGCTGTTCATGCTCACCCGGCCGAGGAACGTCACGATCCGCGACCTCGTCATCCTCCCGCAGAGCCTGGATCTCTGACGGCGGGCGGGCCGCGCTTGACCCGGTGCAAGGTAGCCTTGGCGTCCAGCCCCAGGCACTCGCCGGCACGGTCCAGGACGAAAAAGGCGTGCACGAAGATCAGAAAGATGTAGTTCCACGGCCACTCGTCGGCGCGGTGATACAGCCCGACCCAGAGATTGAGCGTAAAAGCGATGCCCACCAACCCGGCCAGCCGCACGCCCAACCCGAGCATGAGCGAGACTCCGAGCAGCGTCTCAGTAACCCAGACGACCGGGTCCAGGATAGCGATGTTGGGCAGCAGCACGTCCCGCACCAGGGCAGCGTGGGCGGGCAGCCAGGAATGCTCGACCAGCTGGCCCGTCCAGTATTGGAACCCGCCTGCGACCGGCAACGGCAGCTTCCACAGTGAGCCCTGCAGCCACATGGTGCCGATCAGGGTGCGGAACAGCCAGATGGCGAGGGTGCGCCCGTTGCGCTGCGCCGGATCGCGTGACCATGCCCGGGCCGCTACGGCGATCCCGCCGATCAGCAGCGCAACGTAGAGCGCCACCAGGAGGTATCTCGCGCTGCCCAGCGCGTCATGGTCCGGGGTCTGCCCGACCAGGAACAGCCACGAATCGTAGAACGGATTTGTGCGCATCAGACGCTCCCAAAGGCTGCCGCGGCGGCCTCGATCAGGCGAAGGGCAGTCACCGTGCCATCCGCCTCGCCTTTTTCGAAGTCGCCGCCCTCCTGCTGACCCATGGTATTCGTCACGTGGGCAAAGCAGGCTACCGACGCGTCACGAGCCGTGGCGAAGGCATAGAGGGCGGCGGCCTCCATCTCGACCGCCAGCACGCCGCAGGCGCGGGCGGCGGCGAT
This sequence comes from Rhodospirillales bacterium, assembly GCA_025351925.1. GTDB lineage: Bacteria > Pseudomonadota > Alphaproteobacteria > Acetobacterales > Acetobacteraceae > CAHJXG01. The sequence goes on from JANXVC010000292.1 coordinate 9,712, forward strand.
AGCGGCGGCGGTCTCGCGGTACGGCGCGTCGGTGGTCCAGGTCGCGCCGCGATGGAGGGTGAAGCCGCGCTGCCGTGCCGCGGCCTCCACAGCATCAAGCAGGACCGGGTTGGGCGCGTCCACGAAGTCGCCAGCGCCGGGCGGCAAATAGTGGAGGCTGGTCCCCTCGTCCCGCAGCGCCCGGTTGATCAGAACGGTATAGGGCGGCTCCTCCAGCTCGGCGACCTGCCCGGCTGAGGTGATGCTGATGAGAAATCGGCAGCCGGAGGCGAACAGCTGCTCCGCCACGAGCACGGCGAACGGCGCGCCGACAGCGAGGCCGACGATGCCGATGGGGGTGCCGTCCGGCAGGTCGAACTCGAACAGCTCGGTGTGGTAGCAGGCCCAACCGGGGCTTGGCCGCGCTTGGCCGGTGCGGCGCAGGTGGCGCACCAGGTCACCATCCGGATCGAGCGCGCAGATCGCCGGCACAGCCCGGACGGGCAGGCCGCGCTGACGCCTTGCCTCCCGCAGCAGGCTCTCCGGCTGGAATACCGAGAGCGCCGTGACGTCGTGTTCGCGCCAGCTTGGACCCATGCTCTCGTTCTCCGCGTCGTGCATCGCCGCGCACTGTGGGCACGTCTGTAGAGCAACGCCGGATCATCGGCCAGACTGCGCGAGCGGCCCGCTGAGATGTACCTGCCAAAGATATTTCGATGATACGAATATAATCGTTGACAACATCGTTCAGTTCGCTAACCTTCGACCATACCCGAAAGGTCGGAGGCTGCCTTGGAGACCAAGCACACCGTCGAGGCCTTGGCTGCCCTGGCGCATGAGCACCGGCTGGCGATCTACCGGATGCTGGTCGAGCGTGGGCCGGACGGCCTGCCTGCCGGCGTCATCGCCGAGCGCCTGGGCGTGCCGCCGTCCTCGCTGACCTTTCACCTGCAGCATCTGCTGCGCGCCGAGCTGGTCACGCAGCGGCGCCTCAGCCGCCAGCTTATCTACGCCGCCGACTTCACAGCCATGAACCGCCTGGTCGCCTACTTGACCGAGAACTGCTGCGGCCAGGGCGGCGCAGGCGGGGTATGCGACCCGGCAGCCGGCACCGCCACGATCGCCTGCAAACCTGCCGCAGCCTGACGGAGGGCACACTATGCACCGGCCCTGGATTTCGTGCTCACCGCTATGCGTCGAGCGGATCGGCCGCGTGCGCCCCGACAACGCCGAGGAGATCGCGTCGTGACCGTCACCATCTGGCACAACCCGGCCTGCGGCACGTCGCGCAACACGCTGGGGCTGATCCGCAACTCCGGCGAGGAGCCCGTGGTGGTGGAGTATCTCCGCACGCCGCCCACCCGCGGCGAGCTGGCAGAAGCAATCCGCGCCGTTGGCCTGTCCGTGCGCGAGGCGCTGCGCCGCAAGGGCACACCCTATGACGATCTCGGCCTGGATAATCTTACGCTGTCCGACGACGCGCTGCTCGACGCCATGCTGGCACATCCAATTCTCATCAACCGCCCCTTCGTATTTACCGAGCGCGGCGTGCGGCTATGCCGTCCGTCCGAGCTCGTGCTGGACCTCCTGCCGCCGCAGCGGGGCGCCTTCACCAAGAAGGACGGCGAACCGGTGACGGACGCCAACGGGCGGCGCGTCACGAGGGGAGAAGCCGCATGAGCGCCACAGGTCCGGCTGCGATCGCAGTTCCGGCGTCACGCCCGGCGATGAGCGTCTTCGAGCGGTTCCTCACCGTGTGGGTGCTGCTGTGCATTGTCGCCGGCATCCTGCTCGGCCAGCTCGCGCCCGGCGTGTTCCAGGCGATCGGCAGCGCGACGGTGGCGCAGGTCAACCTGCCCGTCGCCGCGCTGATCTGGCTGATGATCGTGCCGATGCTGCTCAAGATCGACCTCGGCAGCCTGCGCCAGGTGGGTGCGCACTGGCGCGGCATCCTCGCCACCGTGGGGGTGAACTGGCTGGTCAAGCCGTTCAGCATGGCGCTGCTCGGCTGGCTGTTCATCGGATGGCTGTTCCGGCCGTGGCTGCCGGCGGATCAGGTGGACAGCTACATCGCCGGGCTGATCCTGCTCGCGGCGGCCCCGTGCACGGCCATGGTGTTCGTCTGGTCCAACCTGCTCGACGGCGAACCGAACTTCACTCTCAGTCAGGTGGCGCTGAACGACCTCATCATGGTGGTCGCCTTCGCGCCCATCGTCGCTTTGCTGCTCGGCCTGTCGAGCATCACCGTGCCCTGGGACACGCTGCTGCTCTCCGTCATGCTCTACATCGTCGTGCCGGTCATCGTGGCGCAGCTCTGGCGCGCGGCAATCTTGCGGTCGGGCGGTGAGCCGGCGCTCAGGCGCACGTTGTCCACATTGGGGCCGGTGTCGCTCTGCGCCCTGCTGCTGACGCTCGTGCTGCTGTTCGGCCTGCAGGGCGAGCAGATCGTGCGGCAGCCCGTGGTCATCCTGCTGCTGGCCGTGCCCATCCTGATCCAGGTCTATTTCAACGCCGGCCTGGCCTACTGGCTGAACCGCCGGCTCGGCTCGGCGTGGTGCGTCGCCGGGCCGTCGGCGCTGATCGGCGCGAGCAACTTCTTCGAGCTCGCGGTCGCCGCCGCCATCGCCCTGTTCGGCTTCCAGTCCGGGGCGGCGCTCGCCACCGTGGTAGGCGTGCTGGTCGAGGTGCCGGTCCTGCTCTCCGTCGTGCACATCGTCCGCCGGAGCCGAGGCTGGTACGAGCGGGGCCTGGCGTAGTGACCGACGACGCGATGCCGGCACTGCGGCGCGAGCTGCTGGCGCCGCCCAACCCGGCGCGGCTAGAACCGGCGCATCGGGCCGACCATCCGCCGCGCATCCTGCTGCTGTATGGCTCCCTTCGCGAGCGGTCCTACTCGCGCCTGTTGACCGAGGAGGCCGCGCGGCTGCTCCAGGTGCTCGGCGCCGAGACGCGCATCTTCGACCCGCGCGAGCTGCCGGTCGTGGGCAGCGTCGGCCCAGACCATCGCAAGGTGCAGGAGCTGCGCACGCTCTCGCTGTGGTCTGAGGGCCAGGTCTGGTGCAGCCCGGAGATGCACGGCGCCATCACGGGCGTGTTCAAGAACCAGATCGACTGGCTGCCGCTGGAGCTGGGCGGCGTGCGCCCGACCCAGAGCCGCACGCTCGCGGTCATGCAGGTCAGTGGCGGCTCGCAGAGCTTCAACGCTGTCAACACCCTGCGCCTGCTCGGACGCTGGATGCGGATGGTCACCATCCCGAACCAGTCGAGCATTCCCAAGGCCTACGAGCAGTTCGACGATGATGGGCGGCTGCGGCCGGGGCCGCTGTATGACCGGGTGGTGGACGTGATGGAGGAGCTGGTGCGGTTCACGTGGCTCACGCGCGACCGGGCGGACTATTTGGTTGACCGTTATAGCGAGCGCGCATCCCGCATCGAGTTGCCGGCCGCATTGTGACAGCGGTAGCCGGGCGGCGGAGCGTCGTCTAGGGTTGCGGTTCCAATGGAACCGAAGCTGCACTGCAGCGGGCAAGCTGATAGCGGCCGACCTCCGCGAGCGTGCTGTTTGACGACTCAGTCAAGCACTTGAAATTATATTTCATGTAATATTTCGTCAGATTTCTTTATCTACATTAATATCTGATTTACTGATTACATTATTTTGATAACATAACAAATAGCGACATTGTACAGCCGCTATGCAGTGATAGATGTAAATCACTCTTCTCAATCGAAGCAGCAATTTACATTATAAGAAGCATATAAAAATGAGTAGTGAAGTCAACCTTTCAGCATACCATTTGACATTTGATGACGAGTTCAATTTTTTCAACTCGACGCCTAACGGCACAGCGACCACGTGGGCCACGACCCTTTGGGGAGTTAGGAATTTCTCCGCGGGTGCTGGGGATCAGTCATATTTCTCTGATAGTTCGGTAGGAGTGAACCCGTTTGCGGTAGGCGGCGGAGTTCTGACGATCACGGCGGCTCCGGGAACAAATCCGGCAGGCCGCCAATACAACTCCGGTGTTATCGATTCCAAGGCGATGTTCTCGCAGACCTACGGGTATTTCGAGATGCGGGCGGAGCTGCCGGCCGGTGCGGGTATGTGGCCGGCATTTTGGACGCAGGACACCAATGACTACGCGGCGCGCGAGATCGACGTCCTGGAGGCGTTTGGCGCGCCGAACGCGTCGGGTGAGGGTGGCGCGCATTCGGCGCATTGGGATGTCCACGATACGAGCAATCCGTCGGGGACCGGGGCATGGGCGCCGGTCGTGCCTGACGCGACAGCGGGTTTTCACGCCTATGGGGTCATGTGGGACCCCAAGAACGTCACGTTCTATTTCGATGGCCAGCCGATCGGCCAGGTTGCGACGCCGGCCAACTTGAATGTGCCGCAGTACTTGATCGCCAACGTCGCCGTTGGCGGACAATGGCCGGGGCAGGCAGCCGGTGAAACCGGACAGATGAAGATCGACTACATCCGGGCGTTCTCAAACAACTCCAGTGACACTGCGATAGCTCCTCAGACGGTCTCCTCTCCAGATGGCGGTGGAACCAGTCTGTATGGTGCGACGGTTGCCGGCGGTGCGCCGGGTGCCGGCACGCCTTATGCCGATACGCTGACGCTGCTGATGTCGGAGGACGCCTATCATGGCGATGCGCAGGGCGTTATCACGATCGATGGCAAGACGATCGGCGGCGCGGTCACCGTCACGGCGCTGCATTCTCAGGGCAAGACACAGAGCGTGACTTTGACCGGACAGTGGGGACCCGGCGCGCACGATATCGGCGTGCAGTTCATCAACGACGCCTATGCCGGCACGATCACGACCGACCGCAACCTGTATGTCGTGGGCGTGTCCCTCGACGGGCAGTCGGTAGCCAAGCCGGCAGCCACGCTATTGGCCAACGGCACCGCGCACTTCGCCAAAGCCGCCAGCCCGCTCGTGCTGCAGCTATCCGAGGACGCCTACCAGGGCGATGCACAGTTCACTGTCGCGGTGGACGGCAAGACGCTCGGCAAAGCGCAATCGGTGACCTCCCTGCACGCGAGCGAGGCGGCGCAGGACTTCAGCTTTGGCCTCGCGATGCCAGCCGGCTCCCACGACGTGGCTGTGTCGTTCACGAATGACGCCTATGGCGGCACAGCCACGCTGGACCGCAACCTGTATGTCAACGCCGTCGTCGTCAACGGCGCGGCCGTACACGGGACCGCCGCCACCCTGCTCAGCGCGTCAACCCAGCACTTCTCCGTAGTCGTCGCGGCCTCTGGTTAACGCAGGAACTAAAGTGCGTCCTGGACGGCGCCATTGGCTGCCGGCATGCCGGCAGTCATAAAGCGTCGTGGGAGGGGAAAGTGGCCAAGGGATCGGGAACCTGGGTTCGAGCGCTCAGCGCGGTCGCGGAATTGACCAAGGACGGGCGCACGCTGCCGCAGCGCCTGCCGGAACTTGCCGAGCGTTTCGGGCCGCGTCCGGCGCTCATTTCGGACGCGGGTTCGCTGACCTACGCCGGCCTGGCGGCAAGGTCGAACCAATATGGACGCTGGGCGCTGCAGCAGGGCCTTGGCTCCGGCGACGTCGTGTGCCTGCTGATGCCGAACTGCGCCGAGTACGCCGCAGCCTGGCTGGGCATCAGCGGCGTCGGCGGGGTCGTGGCGTTGCTGAACACCGGAACACGGCAGGAGGCGCTGCTCCACGCCATCGCCATCGTCGCCCCACGGCATGTGATCGTCGATGCGACGCTGGCCGACACGCTCGACGTAATACGCCCACGCCTGGCCGCCGGCACAAGCTGCTGGGTGCATGGGGCCGAGCGGCCGGGGTGGACGCGCATCGATGCCGCGAAGCTGGCGGACGGCGCTGTGGCGGCGCAGCGGCAGCCTGCGCTCACAGACCGGGCGCTGCACATCTACACCTCGGGCACCACGGGGCTGCCTAAGGCGGTCAACATCAGCCATGCCCGAGTGCTGGAATGGAGCCTGTGGTTCGCCGGGCTGATGGACGCCGGACCGAATGACCGCATGTATGACTGCCTGCCGATGTATCACAGCATCGGCGGCATCGTCGCAGTCGGCGCAATGCTCGTCCGTGGCGGGTCCGTGCTGATCCGGCCGGGCTTTTCCGCGTCGCGGTTCTGGGACGACGTCGCGGACGGCGGCTGCACCGTGTTCCAGTACATCGGCGAGCTGTGCCGCTATTTGGTCAACAGCCCGCCGCACCCCAGGGAACGCGCGCACGCCCTGCGTCTAGCGTGCGGCAACGGGATGCAGGCCGAGGTCTGGACGCGGTTCATCGATCGCTTCCAAATTCCCCACGTGCTGGAATACTACGCCGCGACCGAGGGCAGCGTGTCGCTGTACAACGTCGAGGAGCGGCCCGGCGCGATCGGCCGCATCCCGTCCTATCTGGCGCATCGCTTTCCCATGGCGTTGATCCGCTGCGACCCGGAAACGAGAGTGCCGCTAAGGGATTCAGAGGGTCGCTGCCAGCGCTGCGAGCCGGGCGAGGCTGGAGAGGCGATCGGGCCGGTGCCGGCGCACGGACTCTACACCGACCTCGACGCCTCGGAGGCCAAAGTGCTGCGCGGCGTCTTCGCGGCAGGCGACGCCTGGTTCCGCACCGGCGATCTGATGCGGCGGGACCCAGAGGGGTTCTTCACCTTCGTCGATCGGGTAGGCGACACCTTCCGCTGGAAGGGCGAGAACGTCGCGACGACGGAGGTGGCCGACGCCCTCGGCGCCTACCCCGGCATCGTGTCGCTGGTGGTTTACGGCGTGGCCGTGCCGGGAGCGGAGGGCCGGGCCGGAATGGCGGCGCTCACCGTCGATGCTGCCTTCCGCCTGGACGGGCTGCATGACCATTTGGCGGCGCGGCTGCCGGAATACGCCCGGCCGTTGTTCCTCCGCCTGCGTTTAGCGCTGGAAAGCACGGGAACGTTCAAGCCAATGCGGGCGGACCTGGTGCGAGAGGGCTTTGATCCCGCGGCAGTGACCGACGCGCTTTTTGTCCGGAGCCGGGCGGATGACGGATATTCAGTCCTGGACGCTGCCCTGTTCGCCAGTATCAGCTGACACAGGACGCATTGCGCTCAGTTCTTCAGCCGATACCCGGTCCTGAACATCCAGGTCACCAGCGCGAGGCAGCCGACCAGGAAGGCGAGGGTCATGCCGAGGCTGGCGCCGACGCTCACGTCGGCCTGGCCGAAGAAGCTCCAGCGGAAGCCGCTGACGAGATACAGCACCGGGTTGAACAGGGTGACGGTCCGCCAGGCCGGCGGCAGCATGTCAACGGAGTAGAAGCTGCCGCCCAGGAAGGTGAGCGGGGTCACGACCAAAAGCGGCACGAGCTGCAGCTTCTCGAAGCCGTCCGCCCACAGTCCGATGATGAAGCCGAACAGGCTGAATGTCCCCGCGGTCAGGACGAGGAACAGCGCCATCCAGCCCGGGTGCTCAATCCGCAGCGGCACGAACAGCGACGCGGTCAGCAGGATGATGGCGCCGAGCGCGATCGACTTGGTCGCCGCCGCGCCGACATAGCCCAGCACGATCTCGAACGGGGAGATCGGGGCCGACAGGATCTCGTAGATCGTGCCGGAGAAGCGCGGGAAGTAGATGCCGAACGAGGCGTTGGCAATGCTCTGGGTCAGTAGCGACAGCATGACCAGGCCCGGCACGATGAACGCGCCATAGGGCACGCCCTCGATGCTGCTGATGCGCGAGCCGATGGCCGCGCCGAACACCACGAAATACAGCGATGTCGAGATAACCGGCGCCACGATGCTCTGCAGCAGGGTGCGGCGGGTGCGCGCCATCTCGAAGCCGAAGATCGCCCGGACCGCGTGGACGTTCATGCGCGCTCCCGCAGCAGGCCGACGAAGATGTCCTCGAGCGAGCTTTGGCTGGTCTGCAGGTCCTTGAACCGGATGCCGGCCGCGCTGAGGTCACGGAGCAGCGCCGTGATCCCCGTGCGCTCGCCGCGCGTGTCGTACGTGTAAATAAGCTCCGTGCCCTGCCGGGCGAGGTCCAGGCGATAGGCGTCGAGCTCCGGCGGCAGGCGTTCCAGCGGCGCCTGCAGCTGCAGCGTGAGCTGCTTGCGGCCGAGCTTGCGCATCAGTTCGGCCTTTTCTTCCACGAGGATCAGCTCGCCCCGGCTGATGACGCCGACGCGGTCCGCCATCTCCTCGGCCTCCTCGATGTAGTGGGTCGTGAGGATGATGGTGACGCCGCTGTCGCGTAAGGTCCGCACCAGCCGCCACATGTCCTGGCGCAGCTCGACATCGACGCCGGCCGAGGGTTCATCGAGAAACAGGATTTGCGGTTCGTGCGACAGCGCCTTGGCGATCAGCACGCGCCGCTTCATGCCGCCGGACAGCGTCATGATCCGGCTGTCCTTCTTGTCCCACAGCGAGAGGTTCTTGAGCGTCGTCTCGATGTAGGCCGGGTTGGCGGGCTTGCCGAACAGGCCGCGGCTGAAGCTCACCGTGGCCCAGACCGTTTCGAACGCGTCGGTCGTTAGCTCCTGCGGCACCAGGCCGATCTTGGCGCGGGCGGCGCGGAAGTCGGTGACGATGTCGTGCCCGTCGGCGAAGATTGTGCCGGCGCTTGGCCGGACAATGCCGCAGATGGTGCTGATCAGCGTGGTCTTGCCGGCCCCGTTCGGGCCGAGCAGCGCGAAGATCTCGCCGCGGCGGATCTCCAGGTTGATGTCCCGTAGCGCCTGAAAGCCTGAGCTGTAGGTTTTCGAGAGTTTGGTGACGGAGATGATCGACGGCATTGCGCCCTGATGTGCCGCTGCGGCGTGCCGGGCGCAAGCCCGAAAGTCGGCGAGGCTCCGCAGCGGTGCCCGGACGGCGCTGGCGATCAGCTCGCGCCTGCGGGCCGCGTCGAACCGCTCGGCAAAGCATCGGACTTGCTGGTTTCGTGGGCACGTGCCCGTGCTTGCATCATCGCTTTAAACCCGACATCATCAAAGCCTGGAACCTGCGGCCTTTCGGTGTAGAGCGCCGCGTCATCGGTCTCTGGCATGAGACTTGCGACGCCTCGGCGTGAGTGTTAGCGGCGGTCCGGCGAATGATCGTCGGACCTGGGTGTGTGTGGCAGTGCTGCCGAACTCGCATGCCGATATCTGCAATGTCGCGCCCAGTGGCAAGGATGCCCGCGCCAGACGCGCTGATGGGTTCGGTTTGACGACGCGCGGGCCCTGGGATTGGCATCAGAAGACGTTCCTATTGGCGTGCTGTTTTCCGTGGACGGCCCCTACGGCGTGGTCTCCCGGAGCATGCTCAACGGCGCCCTCCTCGCCATCGAACAGGTCAATGCAACACACGGCGCGACGATCCGGTTGAAGCCCATCGTGGTCAATCCAGCCGGCGATCTGGCGCGCTACTCGTCGCTGTGCATCGGCCTACTGTCGCAGGGGGTGAAGCATGTCGTTGGCTGCTACACCTCTTCCAGCCGCAAGGAAGTCATCCCGCTTTTTGAGAAGGCGGACGCCCTGCTATGGTATCCCTCGCACTACGAGGGCTTCGAGTGCTCGGAGAACGTCATATACACCGGGGCGGTCACCAACCAGCATGTGCTTCCGCTGGCCGACTACTTGCTGGAGCGCTGCGGCCGTAGCGCCTTCTGCATCGGCTCCAACTACATCTGGGCTTGGGAGAACAACCGCATCCTGCGTGAGCGGCTGGCTGCGTCGCACGGCACTGTTGTCGCTGAGCGCTACTTCGCCGTCGGCGACACCGATTTCGCCCAGGTGATCGCCGCCATCCTGCACGCCCGCCCGGCTTTCGTGTTCAACACCCTGATCGGCGTCTCCTCCTACTGTTTCCTGCGCGACTTCCGCGCCGCCTGCGCGGCCTGCGGAGTTGACCAGGCCAAGACGATCCCAGTTGCGAGCTGCACGCTGTCCGAGCCGGAGCTCGAAGCCATCGGCGCGCCGGCAGCCGATGGGCATATCACCGCGAGCGTGTACTTCTCCTCGATCCCCGACGCGGCCAACGTCCGGTTCACCGATGACTACGCCGCCCGTTTCCCCGGCGGTCCCGTGGTCTGCGCCGATGCCGAGGCGGCCTATATCGCCGTCCGGCTGCTGGCGCTCGCGCTGGCGGCGACCGGGGGCCGCACCGACGTCGCTGAGGTCAAGCACGCCGTGACGCAGGTGGTGGTCGATGCGCCGCAAGGGGCGGTGCGCATCGATCCGGAGACCCTGCACGCCTTCCTCACCCCGCGCATCGGCCGCTCCACCAGCGCCATGCGCTTTGAGACTCTCGCCCAGGCGCCGGGCCCGGTGCGGCCGGACCCCTATCTGATCTGGAACTCCCCGCGTTTCTGGACCGCAGCCTCGCCGCCAGCCCTGCGGGTCGCATCATGACCGCGCAGCGGCTCATCCAGAATTTCCGCGGCATGCGCGGCGTGCTCTGGGGCGGTCCCACGATGGCGGCGGAGACGCTGCAGGCGACGTTGGTCCGGCTGGGCATGACGCCGGTGCGCATGCAGGACATCGACGCCCAGGCGCTGGACTGCGGCCGCGACGTCCTGTTCGTGGATGGCGACTGCAGCCTCGACCCGGCGCTGATCGGCCATGCCGGCTGCACCGTGCCGCGCGCCCCCGCGGTCGGCTTGGTCGGCGTGGAGGCGCCGAGCCGGCTGCGGGCGCTGTCGGACCTCGGCGTCACCGCTTTCCTGCGCAAGCCCGTCCATGCGGCGGCCGTCTATTCATCGCTGTTCCTGGCGGTCAACGGCTACCGGAGGCTGCGCAACCTGGAACTGCAGCTTGCCGAGCACGACCGCCGCCGCCGCGGCCGGCGTTTCCTCATCAAGGCCGTGGTCGCCCTCATGCAGGCGTCGGGCATGACCGACGATGAGGCCTACGCGCAGCTCCGCCGCGAGAGCATGCGCCTGCGGATGGGCGTCGAGGACTATGCCGAGATGCTTGTCTTACGGCCCGGCGCTTCGCTCACGGCAACCGACGACACCCGAACTATAACCCAGGAGAGAACCGATGGCACGGAACAGGACGACGCTTGCAGCGGGCATGGCGATGGCCGCGGCCTTGGCGATACCGCCGACAGCCAGGGCGGCGGAGCCGATCAAGCTCGGTGTGCTTGAGGACCAGTCGGGCGATTTCGCGCTCGCCACGATCGGCAAGGTGCACGGCATCCAGATCGCCACGGACGAGATCAACGCCGCCGGCGGCATCGCCGGGCGGAAGCTGGAGCTGGTGATCTACGACACCCAGTCCGACAACACGCGCTACCAGGAGTTCATGCGCCGCGTGCTGCAGCGCGACAAGGCGGACGTGGTGTTCGCGGGCTTTTCCAGCGCGTCGCGCGAGGCCTACCGCCCCATCGTCGATCAGCTCAACGGTTTCGCGTTCTACAACAACCAATACGAGGGCGGCGTGTGCGACGCGCACATGATGGTGACGGGCGCGGTTCCCGAGCAGCAGTTCTCGACGCTGATCCCGTGGATGATGGAGAAGTTCGGCAAGCGGGTCTATACGATCGCCGCCGACTACAATTTCGGCCAGATCTCCGCCGAATGGGTGCGCAACATCGTCAAGGAGAACGGCGGCAGCATGGCCGGCGAGGAGTTCATCCCGCTCGGCGTCTCGCAGTTCTCCTCCACGATCCAGAACATCCAGAAGGCCAAGCCCGATATCCTGATCACGCTGCTGGTGGGAACGGCGCAGTCGTCGTACTACGAGCAGGCAGCCGCCGCCGACCTGCACGTGCCGATGGGCAGCTCGGTCAACGTCGGCCAAGCCTACGAGCACAAGCGCTTCAAGCCGCCCAGCCTCGCCAACATGTACGTGACGACCAACTGGATCGAAGAGGTGGACGACCAGAAGAGCAAGGACTTCGTCGCCAAGTGGCACGCGAAGTATCCCAGCGAGCCCTACATCAACCAGGAGGCCGAGAACTCCTATCTGGCGGTCTATCTCTACAAGTCGATGGTCGAGCGGGCCGGCGGATCGACCAAGCGCGACGACCTGCGCAAGGAGGTCGCCAAAGGCGACGTGTGCGTCGAGGCGCCCGAAGGCAAAGTCTGCTTGGACCCCAAAAGCCAGCACATGTCGCACACCATCTACCTGGCGAAGGTCGGAGACGACCACTCGATCTCGTTCCCGAAGACGTGGAGCGACATCAAGCCGTATTGGCTAGGCGCCGCTGGGTGCGACCTCGTGAAGAAGAACCCGAACGCCCAGTACACGCCCAGCAGCCCGCCGCCGAAGTAGCCGCGGCGATCCCAGTGCCAGGCTTCGACGCCGCGTTCGGCTTCCTCTACCAGTTCGGCGACGCCTGCGCGTTCCTCGTGCTGTGCGCCGCCGGGCTCGCGATCATCTTCGGTATGATGGGCGTGATCAACCTGGCGCATGGCGAGTTCATCATGTGCGGCGCCTACGTCACGGTGACGGCGGCGAAGGCCGGGCTGCCGCTGCCGCTTGCAGTCCTGTGCGGCGCGCTCGCCTCCGGCGCCGCTGGGATCCTGCTGGAGCGGCTGGTGATCCGCCATTTGTATCACCGCCCGCTGGACACCATCGTGGCAACCTGGGGCATCAGCCTGATCGCGTCGCAGGGCACGCTGATCGTGCTCGGCCCCAGCCTCACAGACGTCAGCACCCCGCTGGGCAGCGTCGCCATCGGCGGCTTGTCCTACTCGGTCTATCGCTTCGTGCTGATGGGCGCCGCCGCCGCCATCCTGCTGGCGCTGTATGTCCTGTTCAACCGCACCCGCTTCGGCGTGCTCGCCCGCGCCACCATCCAATTGCCGCACATGGCCGAGGCGCTCGGCGTCGATACGCGGCTGATCTACAGCCTGACCTTCGGCATTGGCGCAGCGCTGGCCGGGGCGACCGGCGGGCTGTATGCGCCGACCATGACGCTGGTGCCGACGATGGGCGCGCAGTTCATCATGGAGGCCTTCGTCACCGTCGTGGTGGGCGGCGGTGACGTGTTCCTCGGCACCGCGCCGGCGGGCGTGCTACTGGGGCTGGTGAAGGCGTTCATGACGACGTGGCAGGGGCAGCTCGCCGGGCAGATCGGCCTGCTGGTCGCGGTCATCGCGGTGATCCGCGTGCTGCCGCGTGGCGTCTCGGGGCTGCTCCTGCGGGAGCGCGCGTGATGCGCCGGATGCTCGCACGGCTCGAAGGCCCGCAGACGCTGGGGCGTGGCCCGTGGTTCTGGTCGGGCTTCGCCGTGGTCGCCGCCCTCGCCGTGGCCTATCCGCTGACCGAGGACGGCTACACCGTCGGCAACACGATCTACTTCTTCAACTGGGTGTTCATGGCGCTCGGCCTGTGCCTGATCTGGGGCTATGGCGGCGCGCTGAGCTTTGGGCAGACCGCGCTGTTCGGCGTATCCGGCTATGCCTACGGCATCCTGACGCTGAATTTCGGCGGAGATCACGGCCTGACGCTGATCAGCGCCGTCGTTGCCGTCGCGGTCTCGGCGGCGGTTTCGGCGGTGCTCGGCTACTTCCTATTCTTCGGGCGCATCAGCGGGGTGTTCCTCGGTATCGTGACCCTCAGCGTCACCCTGGTGCTGGAGCGCTTCATGGCGCAGACCGCCGGGCCGGAGTGGCACGTGGGCAGCGCGCGGCTCAACGGCTTCAACGGCATGAGCGGCATGCCGCCGCTGACCATCCCCTGGCCCGGCGACGACATCGCGCTCGTGCCAGACATCCCGCTGTACTACGTCGTGCTGGGCCTGCTGCTGCTGGCCTATCTCGGCCTGCGCATCCTGGTGAACTCCGCGTTCGGCAACGTGCTGGTCGCCATCCGGGAGAACCCGCAGCGCGCCACCATGCTGGGCTACGACGTGCGGAAGTATCAGCTTGCCGCCTTCGTCATCGGCAGCAGCTTCGCCGGCCTCAGCGGAGTGCTATACACGAGCTGGGGCCAATACATCACGCCCTCCAGCATGGGCCTGACCGCGGCGTCACTGCCGATCATCTGGGTGGCGGTCGGCGGGCGCGGCGATCTGACGACCACGCTGCTCGGCACACTGCTGGTGCTGGGCGGCTTCCAGGCGCTCACCATCTACGGAAGCCAGTATGCGCTGGTGGCGATGGGCCTGCTGCTGGTGCTGACCGTGCTGCTGGCGCCGGACGGGCTGATCACTGCGTTCATACGCTTGGGAGGCAGCCTGCTGCGCCGCGCCCGCCGCGGTGGCGGGCGCGGC
>JANXVC010000293.1 GCA_025351925.1 Rhodospirillales bacterium
GTGCCGTGCGGATGCGCGTTGCTCTCGGTGGGCGCGCCATGCGTGGCCCAGCGCGTGTGGCCGATGCCCGTGAACCCCGCCAGCGGCCGCCGCTCCAGCACGGCGGCCAGATTGCCCAGCTTGCCTTCGGCCCGCCTGCGGTCGATGTCCATCCCATCGATGGTGGCAATCCCGGCGCTGTCATAGCCGCGATACTCCAGCCGCCGCAGCGCCTCCAGCAGCAGCGGTGCCGCGGGTTCAATGCCGATTACGCCAACGATGCCGCACATGCCTTGTCCGATCCAATTAGTACAGCGTCAGCGCCCGGTCCGAACCACCGGCCAAACGCCGCAGCGACGCTAAAAAATACAATTTTTAAGGTAACATAAAGGCAGATGCATTTTCCCAACCCAAGATAGAATTAGCTACATGCATATCACGCTGCCATCTCGTTATGAAACCAAAATATAATAATTTTGACAGATAACTTGTCAGCCGGGTCTTTGAAATGCTCTGCGTAACACCGCTCCTGCCGTATGCCGCGCCAGGGCCAGCAATCCCCGGGGATCGCGGGGGTTCGCCAGCAACATTCCAATGCGCGGACGGCGCAGGCTGGTCCACGATGCCTTATAGTCATCGTCGCCCCGCCCGAAGTCGAGATCTGCGACGCCCTCCTCCAGCAATTCGCGAATCATGTGGCCGGTCAGCACCGTACCGGGGGACAGGGACCGCCAGGCGTCGTCATGCGCCAGCTTCAATACCGTTGCCGAGCCGCTTGCCACAACCCAGTATTGCGCCGCGACCGCCTGTGTTCCCGCCCATAGTACGCCCAGCCGCAGCACGCCCGCCGCTGCAGCGCGCGGCAGTAATGCCGCGGTAAAGCCAGGGGCAGGCTCCGGCGTCTTCCAGCTGCGGCGATAGACGTGCTCATACGCCGCGATGCCTGGGCCGAGGCCGTCGCTCGACCGCACAACCTCAATCCGCACCCGGCCGTCACGCGCGCAGACGCGGGTCTTGCGACGAATGGTCTCGCGCAGCGGCCCGGGTCGCGCGGCGAGGTAGTCCGGCCAACTGCACCCGGCGACCGGCTGATGCCAGTTGCCGAAATGCTCAAACGGTCGGGCGACCAGACCGCCGTCGCGGAGACCGGCGAGCAGCGGCGCCAACCCGTGCCACAAGGGGTCCAGCGCATCCAGCACCAGCGTCGGCCAGCGCCGGCAGTAGGCACCCAGCGCCGCCCCGGCCCGCCGTACGTCCGGGATATCGAGGTCCGGGGCCAGCAGCGGCTGGAACAGGCAGGTGTACACCGTGGACAGCCCACGCATCTGGCGGCCCGCCCCGCGCAGCAACGGCAGCATCACCACCGGCTTTCCAGCGTCACGACACAGCAGGAAAATGGCGCAGGAACCCGGCGGCAGTGCGGCCTCGACCGTCGCCTCGAACCACGCGCGGCTCGACTGGAACCCCGGCCCGGCGGCGAACAGCGGGTCCCACTCTGCGGACACTTCATGCAGCGCCGCCGCCGTGACGTTTTGCGTCATTGCGGGGCCGGGCTGCGGGACCGGGCCGAGTAGTAGGCGAGCCCGACCCACTCGTGCATGGCATAGAAGCTGTTGACCCAGGCCGATGTCCTCGGGAGGAACTCGCCCGGCCGGAGCCTGGGCCATGGGTCGAGACGGACCGGGGCCGGAACCGCGTCGATGCCAACCCGGCGGAATGCCAGCAGCGACCGCCGCATGTGCCAGGCGTGCGTCACGAGGTACACGCGGCTGATGCCCGCCGCTTTGAGCATTGCCGCGCTGAACTCGGCATTTTCCCAGGTGGTGGGCGACGTCGCCTCGGTCCAGCGCACCGGCACGCCGAAGTCCTCGGTCATGCTTTCGGCCATCAGCGCGCCGATCGTTACCGGCAGGTCGTCCACGATCCCGCCGGACACCAGGACCGGCAGTCCCGTCTGCCGCTGCAGTACAGCGCCCGTGCGCACCCGCTCCAGGCTGAGGCTGCCCAGGGTGGCGCCAGGCGGATCGGCAATCCGGTCCACATCGCCGCCCAATACGACGATCGCCTCCGGAGCGGACCCGTCCGGCGATGCATCCGCTACGTCGAGCGATGCCATCAGCGGCATGGATACGATCGGCAGCGACAGCAGCAGCAGGCCGGCCAGGCACAGCAGGGCCAACCTCCGGCCCAACCGTCCGCGCAGCAGGATCAACGCCAGCGCCGCAGCGATCGCCAGGCTGGCTGGCGGCAGCAGCAGCGCCGTGAAAACGGTGTTGATTGACAAAGATGCTCCGGAGCAGCGGCTGGGCCTCTTTGCCTGATTTTGACCGATCGCGATAGGATTAAGCTACTCGGGGTTGTGCAACACCCTGGCGTCCACGCTATGCGTGGACCGTCATGACCGCCGATCTGCCCGTACTCGTGCTGTCCCGCCCAACGCTCGACGCGCCCGGCCTGTTGGCGTTGGGTGCGCGATGGCGGATGGTGGAGGCCGCCGCCGACCCCGCCATCTTTCAGACCTGGACCTGGATCGGCTGCAACGCGGCCGAGCGGTTCCCCGATCCGCTGCTGATCGAGGCGCATGATGCGTCCGGCCTGATCGCCATTGCCCTGTGGAACCGCCGCCGGTCCTGGCTGTCCGGTGACAGCCTATGGCTGCACGAAAGCGGCGACCCGACGCTCGACGCGGTGTTCACCGAGCACAATGATCCCCTGCTGGCCCAGCGTGCGCCGGACGGCCTGCTGACTGCGATGCTCCAGGCGGCCCTGCAGCCCCGGGACGGACAGGCGCCGCGCCTCGTGCTGTCCGGTGTCGGCGCTGCCACGCGCGATGCCGCCTTGCAGGCCGGCGCCACGGTGATCCCCGGCCCCGACCGCGCCGCACCCTACGTGAAGTTTGCCTCGATCCCGCGAAACACACTTTATATAGAGCATCTCAGCCGCAACACGCGCCAGCAGCTGCGGCGGTCGGACCGGGCCTATGCCGTCCGCGGGGCGCTGCGGATCGAGCGGGCCGCGACCGTGCCGCAGGCCTTGGCGTTCTTCGATGCTTTGATGGCGCTGCATAACGCCACCTGGACGTCACGCGGCAAGCCCGGCGCCTTCGCCACCGCCCAGGTACGGCGTTTCCACCATTGCCTGGTCCGCCGCGGCGCTCCGGACGAGGTTGAGCTGCTGCGGATCACTGCGGGCGGGGTGGTCGTCGGCTACCTCTATAATCTTGTGCGCGGCGGCCGGGCCTGCGCTTATCAGAGCGGCTTCGACTACCCCGACGCTGCGCCGCATGCGAAGCCGGGCCTCACCTGCCATCATTTGGCGATCGAGATGCACCGCGCCCGCGGCGGCCTTAGCTACGACTTCCTGGGCGGCGCCGACCGCTACAAACGCAGCCTGGCGAATGCCGAGCGCACGCTGCATTGGCTCTCGGTCGCACCGCCCTGGCATCCCGCCGCGATGCTGGCCCGGCTGCGCTGCCTGCTGCGACGCGGAATGTTGCCCAAAACAGCGCCAGATTGAGAGCGCCAGATTGAGACGGGGCGGGCAGGAATCCACGGATCGAAGCGCCTCACGCCTGCGTGACAGCATGGCATGTATGTTGCTTGGAACGTCGCAACCGCGCTGCGCGGGTTTGGGAGAAGATTCAGAATGGTGTCCGTCCAAAATTGGCTGCAGGGCACAGTCCTTGCCGCTGCCTTGGCTGCGGGAGTGCTGGGCTTGGCGCCGCCGGCGCGTGCGCAATCCACCGGTCCCGTCAAGATCGGCATCCTGCACAGCCTGTCCGGCACCATGGCCATCAGCGAGACGACGTTGAAGGACGTCATGCTGATGCTGATCGACGAGCAGAACAAGAAGGGCGGCGTGCTCGGCCGCAAGCTGGAGGCCGTGGTCGTCGATCCCGCCTCCAACTGGCCGCTATTCGCCGAGAAGGCGCGCGAGCTGATCACCGTGCAGAAGGTTGCGGCGGTGTTCGGCTGCTGGACCTCGGTCTCGCGCAAGTCCGTGCTGCCGGTGTTCGAGGAGACGAACAACATCCTGTTCTATCCCGTCCAGTATGAGGGCGAGGAGAGCAGCAAGAACGTGTTCTACACCGGTGCTGCGCCCAATCAGCAGGCGATCCCGGCGGTGGACTACTTGATGGCCGAGGAGAAGGTGCAGCGCTGGGTGCTCGCCGGCACCGACTACGTATATCCGCGCACGACGAACAAGATCCTTGAGGCCTATTTAAAGTCCAAGGGCGTGAAGCAGGACGACATCCTGATCAACTACACGCCGTTCGGCCATAGCGACTGGCAAACGATCGTTGCCGACATCAAGAAATTTGGGTCTGCCGGCAAGAAGACCGCGGTCGTCAGCACCATCAATGGCGACGCCAACGTGCCGTTCTACAAGGAGCTGGGCCACCAGGGCATCAAGGCGACCGACATCCCCGTTGTGGCGTTCAGCGTCGGCGAGGAGGAGCTTGCGGGCATCGACACCAAGCCGCTGCTGGGCCACCTCGCCGCCTGGAACTACTTCATGAGCGTCGATAACGCCGACAACAAAGCATTCATCGCGCGTTGGCAGGGCTATACCAAGAACCCCAAGCGGGTGACCAACGATCCGATGGAGGCGCACGTCATCGGCTTCGCCATGTGGGTGAAAGCGGTCGAGAAGGCCGGCACGTTCGACACGACGAAGGTGATCGACGCCATGATCGGCGTGTCGGTGCCCAATTTGTCCGGTGGATTGTCGGCCATGATGCCGAACCACCACATCACGAAGCCGGTGCTGATCGGCGAGATCCAGGGCAATGGCCAGTTCAACATCGTCTCGACGACGCCGGGCACGATCGTGGCGCAGGAGTGGTCGCCGTACCTGGAGGGCTCACGCGACCTGATCGCCGACTGGCGGTCGCCGATGTCGTGCGGCAACTTCAACGTCAAGACCGGCAAGTGCGGCGGCGGGAGCTGAAGCGGTTGGGGCGGCCGGTGCGCCGCCCCAGCGGTCGCGGCCCTCGAACCATGCGGATCATCCTGCTGCTTCTCGGCGTGCTGCTCAGCGCGCCGGCCTGGGCCCAGTCGCCGCTGCTGGCGCCGCTTGGCAGCCAGTCGTTCGACGAAATCCGGCGCGGGGTGGAGGCGCTGGCCGTCTCCGGCGATCCGCGCGCCGGTCCGGTGCTCGATGCGCTGCAGGCCGGGCGCCTGCTGGTCCAGCCCGGCGGCGCGCTGTTTATCCGCGAATCCAGCGGCAACGTGGTGTCCGCCGAGACCGACGCCCCAGCCGATGCGTCCGACCTCCGGCCGGTTCGGGTCAATAACGGCGTGCGCCGGGCGGTGGACGCTGCGATGGGCGGGCTGCGGCTGTTTGCCCCGGACCCTGCCACCCGCGCCGACGCTGCCGAGGCGGTGTTCCGGTCGCGCGACGCCGCCGCCTTGCCCGCGCTCGACCGTGCCATAGCGGGGGAGCACGACGCCGGCGTCCGCGAGACCATGCAGCAGGCCCGGGCCGCCGCCGTGCTGGCGACTTCTGACGCGACCGACGCGGACAAGCTCGCCGCCATCGCCAAGCTGCGCGCCCGCGGCGACCTCGATGCCCGCGCCATGCTGGCCTCCTTGCCGGACGGCTCCCCCGCCGTCGCCACCGCAGCCATCGAGGCGGTTGCCCACATCGACTGGGCATTGCAGCTCTGGGGCTTGGCACAGGGCGCGTTTTACGGGCTCAGCCTCGGCTCCGTACTGCTGCTGGCGGCGACCGGCCTCGCCATTACCTTCGGCGTCATGGGCGTGATCAACATGGCGCACGGCGAGATGGTGATGATCGGCGCCTACGTGACGTTCATGGTGCAGGAGGTTATCCGCGCCCAAGCGCCGGGCCTGTTCGGCGTCAGCGTATTGATTGCCATCCCGCTGGCTTTCCTGGTGTCCGGCGCCCTTGGCGTGGCGATCGAGCGCGGCCTGATCCGCTTCCTGTATGGGCGGCCGCTCGAGACCCTGCTGGCCACCTTCGGCCTGTCGCTCGTGCTGCAGCAGGCGATCCGCTCGATCTTCGGACCCTCCAACCGCGAGGTCGGCACGCCCGCCTGGATGAGCGGCGCCGGCCGGTTCGGGCAGTTGACACTCACCTATAACCGGGTGGCGATCATCGTGTTTGCGGTCGCCGTACTGTTCGGGTTGATGGCGGTGCTGCGCTTCACACCGCTTGGGCTCCGTATGCGTGCGGTGACGCAGAACCGCCGCATGGCCGCCGCCATGGGCATCCGCACCGGGGGGATCGACGCGCTGACCTTCGGACTCGGCTCCGGCGTCGCCGGGATGGCGGGCGTGGCGCTCAGCCAGATCGACAACGTGAGCCCCAACCTGGGCCAGGGTTACATCATCGACAGCTTCATGGTCGTCGTGTTCGGCGGCGTCGGCAATTTGTGGGGCACGGCGCTGGGCGCGCTGACGCTCGGGGTGGTCAATAAGTTCCTGGAGCCCGTCGCCGGCGCGGTGCTGGGCAAGATCGTGGTGCTCGTGCTGCTGATCCTGTTCATCCAGCGCCGGCCGCGCGGCATGTTCCCGCTGAAGGGCCGGGCGGTGGAGACGTGAGGGACCGGATCGCTGCGCCCGCGACCCTGCTGCTGGTGCTGGGCGGCGCATTGCTGCTGGCCGCGCTGAACCTCGGCACGTCGCCCGGCAGCGCGCTGCATGTGCCGACCTATGTCGTGTCGCTGTTCGGCAAGTACCTGTGTTTCGCCATCCTGGCGCTGGCGGTCGATCTGGTTTGGGGCTTTGCCGGCATCCTGAGCCTCGGCCATGCGGCGTTCTTCGCGCTCGGCGGCTATGCGATGGGCATGTACCTCATGCTGCAGATCGCCGGACGCGGCCAGTACGGCGCGGTGCTGCCGGATTTCATGGTGTTCCTGAACTGGAAGTCGCTGCCGTGGTATTGGTATGGCTTTGGCCAATTCCCCTTTGCGGTCGTGATGGCGATGCTGGTGCCGGGCCTGCTGGCGTTGGTGTTCGGCTGGCTCGCCTTCCGGAGCCGGGTGACCGGAGTTTACCTCTCGATCATTACCCAAGCCCTGACCTACGCGCTGCTGCTGGCGTTCTTCCGCAACGACATGGGGTTCGGCGGCAATAACGGGCTAACCGACTTCAAAGAGATCCTGGGCGCGCCGCTGTCGTCCGACAACACCCGGGTCGGGCTGCTGCTGATCACGGCGGCACTGCTCTGCGCGCTGTATCTGCTGGCTCGCAACCTTACCCGGTCGCGCTTCGGCAAGGTGCTGATCGCCGTGCGCGACAGCGAGAGCCGCACCCGCTTCCTGGGCTATCGGCCTGAGAGCTACAAACTCGTGGTCTGGACCCTGTCCGCGGTGATGGCTGGGCTGGGCGGCGCGCTGTACGTGCCGCAGGTCGGCATCATCAACCCCGGCGAGTTCGCCCCCGCTGGGTCGATCGAGGCGGTGATCTGGGTCGCTGTCGGCGGACGCGGCACCCTGCACGGCGCGATCCTCGGGGCGGTGCTGGTCAACCTGGCCAAAACGTATTTCACCGGTCAGCTCCCTGAGCTGTGGCTGTTCGCGCTGGGCGGCCTGTTCATCGCCGTCACGCTGTTCCTGCCGCGCGGCCTGATGGGCCTCATGCCGCAAGCGCGCGCGCCGAAGCCGGTCGATCTCTCCGAAGAAGCTCCCATCCCCAAGGAGGCGACTCCCTGACCACCATCGGCCCGGTATCCAACAGCCTGCTGTATCTCGACGGCGTCAGCGTCAGCTTCGACGGCTTTCGTGCGCTCAACAACCTGTCGCTCGTGCTGGCGCCGGGCGAGATGCGCGCGGTGATCGGGCCGAACGGTGCGGGCAAGACGACGATGATGGACGTGATCACCGGCAAGACCCGGCCCGACACCGGCCGTGTCGTCTATGCCGCCGACACCGACCTGACCCGTCTCGACGAGCCCGCCATCGTCAGCCTCGGCATCGGCCGGAAGTTCCAGAAACCGACCGTGTTTGAGCCGCATACCGTCTGGGACAACCTGCTGCTGGCGCTAGCGGGCGACCGCCGGCCCTGGTTTACCCTCGGCGCGCGGCAGAGCGACGCCGAGCAGGCGCGGGTTGATGAGATACTCGGCACCATCCGTCTCCGCGAGCATCGCCACCGCCGCGCCGGCGACCTCAGCCACGGGCAGAAGCAGTGGCTCGAGATCGGCATGCTGCTGGCGCAGGACCCGCGTCTGCTGCTGGTGGACGAGCCCGTCGCCGGCATGACCGACGCCGAGACCGCGCAGACCGCCGAGCTGCTGCGCGAGATCAACCGCACCCGCAGCGTCGTTGTGGTGGAGCACGATATGGCGTTCGTCAGGGCGCTGGATGTGAAGGTGACGGTGCTGCACGAGGGCTCGGTGCTCAGCGAGGGCACGATCGACCATGTGAGCGAGGATCCAAGGGTGATCGAGGTTTATCTTGGTCGGTGAGGCAGGAGGCGGGGAGCTGACGGTCAAGGGCGTGGCGCTGCACTACGGCGCCGCCATCGCGCTCCGCAACGTTTCTATTAGTGTGCAGACCGGCGCTGTCACGTGCCTGTTGGGCCGCAATGGCGTCGGCAAGACGAGCCTGTTGCGCGCCATCACCGGCGCGCATCCGGTGACGTCCGGCAGCATCCACTGGGAGGGTGCGGACATCACGCGCCTGCCGACCTACGCCCGGGCGCAGCGCGGCATCGCCTGGGTGCCGCAGGGCCGCGACATCTTCCCGCTGCTGACGGTGCGGGAGAACCTGGAGACCGGGTTCGCCGTGCTGCCGCGCGGCAAGCGGCGGATCGACGACGAGATTTTTGAGCTGTTCCCGGTGCTGCGCAGCATGCTGCGGCGGCGCGGCGGCGACCTTTCGGGCGGCCAGCAGCAACAGCTCGCCATCGCCCGTGCGCTGGTGACGCATCCGCGTTTGCTGGTGCTCGACGAGCCGACGGAAGGCATTCAGCCGAGCATCATCAAGGACATCGGCCGGGTCATCGCGTTGCTGCGCAGCCGTGGGACGATGGCGATTTTGCTGGTTGAGCAGTACTACGAGTTCGCGAGGGAGCTTGCGGACACGCTGGCGGTGATGGACCGCGGCGATATCGTGCTGAGCGGTGCGCCGGGGACGCTGGACGAGGGCGCGGTGCGGCGGCGGCTTTCGGTGTAACGAGGGTGCTGTATCGACAACGTAGATACGCTATAACCTGGGGGTGGTTAGCAGCGAGGGTGCTATGAAAATGGTTGTGAAGAAGTGGGGCAACAGCGCCTCAGTCCGCATTCCGGCAGCCATGATGGAGGCCGCCCGGCTGCGTCTGGATCAAGCGGTGGACGTGCGCGAGGAATCGGGGCGGATCATCATAGAGCCGATTCGGGAGGAGATGTATGATCTCGGTGTGTTGGTTGCGGGAATTACCAACGAAAACCGGCATGACGCGATCGATATGGGACCGCCGGCCGGCCAGGAGGTCTGGTGATGGCATCGGCCTACGTGCCGGATGCCGGGGATATCGTTTGGCTGCAGTTCGATCCGCAGGCTGGGCATGAGCAGGCGGGGCATCGGCCCGCGGTGGTGCTCAGCCCCGCCAGCTATAATGGCCGCACCGGCATGATGGTCTGCTGCCCGACCACCACGCGGATCAAGGGCTACCCGTTCGAGGTGGCGATCGCCGGCCGCACGCCGAGCGTGGTCCTGGCGGACCAGGTCAAGAGCCAAGAATGGGGTGCGCGCCGCGCTGAGCGTAAGGGCCGGGTCAGCCCTGGCGAGCTGTTTGAGGTCCGGGCCAAGCTGAAGGCGCTGATTGGGTAGGCTGCCGGATGGATGCGCTGGCCTTCGCGCATCAGCGCGCGCGGGGTACGCTCCGCCTTTCCTTCAAGCGCCGCGACGCGGGAACCGTGCTGGACGGCCTGCGCCAGGAAGGCTGCTTGAAAGCGCGTTTTCCGCGCACCGAACATGGCGCCTGGGCCGGCGCCGTCACGCTCAACAGCTCCGGCGGGGTGGCCGGCGGCGACATCCTGGACACCACGATCACGGCTGGCCCCGGCACGCAGGCGACGGTGGCGTCGCAGGCGGCGGAGCGCTTCTACCGCGCGCTGCCCAGCACGGCGCCGGCCCAGGTCTCGACCGCGCTGCACGTGGCGCCCGGCGCCGCGCTGGAGTGGCTGCCGCAGGAGACCATCCTGTTCGACCGCTGCGCCGTCGAGCGCCGGCTGATCGTGGACCTGGCCGTGGACGCCTGGTTCCTGGGCGTGGAGCTGCTGGTGTTCGGCCGCACCGCCATGGATGAGACCGTGCAAGAGGCGCAATGGCGCGACCTGATCCGGGTGCGCCGCGACGGACGCCTGCTGCTGCATGACGCGATCCGCCTTGACGGCGCCGTGCAGTCCGTGCTGGACCGCCGGGCGACGGGCGGCATGGCGCGGGCGGTCGCGACGTTGATCCACGCGGCACCCGACGCGGAAACGCGGCTTGACGCCTTGCGTCAGGCGCTGGCGGGTCACGACGCCGGCGCTTCCGCCTGGGACGGAATGCTGGTCGCCCGCGTCGTGTCGCCAGATGGCGCGTGCCTCCGCACCGCCGTCGTGGCAGGATTGAACGCACTGCGCGGCGGCCGTCCGCTGCCGCGCGTTTGGTTATGTTGAGAGCGCTTTAGTGTTTGATCGGATTGAGGACCCCGCATGCACCTGACCCCGCGCGAGAAGGACAAGCTGCTGATCGCCATGGCCGCCAATGTCGCCCGGCGGCGGCTGGAGCGCGGGGTCAAGCTGAACTACCCGGAGGCGATTGCGCTGATTTCCGACTTCGTGGTTGAGGGCGCGCGCGACGGCCGCAGCGTCGCGGACCTGATGGAGGCCGGCGCCGGGGTGCTGACGCGCGATCAGGTGATGGAGGGGATTGCCGAGATGATCGCCGACATCCAGGTTGAGGCGACCTTTCCGGATGGCACCAAGCTCGTCACCGTGCACGAGCCGATACGATGATTCCCGGCGAGGTTCTGACCGAGGACGGCGACATCGAGCTGAACGCCGGCCTGCCGCGCACGACGCTGACCGTCGCCAACACCGGCGACCGCCCGATTCAGGTCGGCAGCCACTACCACTTCGCCGAAACCAACATGGCGCTCCATTTTGACCGCACCCAGGCCCGCGGCCAGCGGCTGGACATCGCCGCCGGCACCGCGGTGCGGTTCGAGCCCGGCCAGACCCGCGACATCACCCTCATCCCCTATCGCGGCGCCCGCATCGTCCAGGGTTTTCGCGGCGACATCATGGGGCCGCTATGACCCGCATCACGATGGGGTTGCTATGACCCGCATCCCCCGCCGCGCCTATGCCGACATGTATGGCCCGACCATCGGCGACCGCGTCCGCCTGGCCGACACCGACCTGTTCGCGCAGGTGGAAAACGACCTCACCACCTACGGCGAGGAGGTCAAATTCGGCGGCGGCAAGGTCATCCGTGACGGCATGGGCCAGTCGCAGGCGTCGCGGGCCGAGGGCGCCGTCGATACCGTCATCACCAACGCGCTGATCATCGACCACTGGGGCATCGTCAAGGCCGACGTCGCCATCCTTGACGGCCGCATCCACGCCATCGGCAAGGCCGGCAACCCCGACGTGCAGCCCAACGTTACCATCATTATCGGCCCCGGCACCGAGATCATCGCCGGCGAGGGCAAGATCCTCACCGCCGGCGGCGTCGATAGCCACATCCACTTCATTTGCCCGCAGCAGATCGAGGAGGCATTGGCGTCCGGCATCACCACCCTGGTCGGCGGCGGCACCGGCCCCGCGACCGGCACCAGCGCCACGACCTGCACCCCCGGCCCCTGGCATCTCGCCCGCATGCTGCAGGCGGCCGAGGGATTGCCGGTCAACCTCGCCTTCGCCGGCAAGGGCAACGCCTCCCGTCCGGCCGCGCTGGAAGAGATGATCCGTGCCGGGGCCAGCAGCCTGAAGCTGCACGAGGACTGGGGCACCACCCCCGCCAGCATCGACTGCGCGCTAAGTGTCGCCGACCGCTTCGACGTGCAGGTGATGATCCACACCGACACGCTGAACGAGAGCGGCTTCGTCGAGGACACCATCCGCGCCTTCCAGGGCCGCACCATCCACGCCTTTCACACCGAGGGCGCCGGCGGCGGCCATGCCCCCGACATCATCCGCGTTGCCGGGCTGCCGAACGTGCTGCCCAGCAGCACCAACCCGACGCGGCCCTACACGGCCAACACGCTCGACGAGCATCTCGATATGCTTATGGTCTGCCATCACCTCGACCCCGCAATCCCCGAGGACGTGGCCTTCGCCGAGAGCCGCATCCGGCGCGAGACGATCGCCGCCGAGGATATCCTGCACGACCTCGGCGCGCTCAGCATGATTTCGTCCGACAGCCAGGCGATGGGGCGGGTGGGCGAGGTGGTGATCCGCACCTGGCAGACCGCGCATAAGATGAAGCAGCAGCGCGGCGCGCTGCCGGGTGACGGGCGCGCGGATAATGCGCGCATCAAGCGCTACGTCGCCAAGTACACCATCAACCCGGCCATCGCGCAGGGATTGTCGCATGAGGTCGGCTCGGTCGAGCCCGGTAAGCTCGCCGATTTGGTATTGTGGTCACCGATGTCCTTTGGCGTGAAGCCCGATCTGGTGCTGAAGGCCGGCACCATCGTCTGCGCGCCGATGGGCGACCCGAACGCCAGCATCCCGACGCCGCAGCCGGTGCACTACCGCCCGATGTTCGGCCAGTTCGGCGGTGCGTTGGCCGCAAGCTGCATCACCTTCGTGTCGCAGGCGGCGCTGGACGACGATATTGGCCAGCGTCTCGGTCTGACACGCCGCTTGTCGGCCGTGCGCGACACCCGCGGCCAGATCGGCAAGCGCAGCATGATCCACAATGACGCGACGCCGGTGATAGAGGTCGATCCGGAGACC
The DNA here is from genome assembly GCA_025351925.1 of Rhodospirillales bacterium. Taxonomy (GTDB): domain Bacteria; phylum Pseudomonadota; class Alphaproteobacteria; order Acetobacterales; family Acetobacteraceae; genus CAHJXG01. The sequence goes on from JANXVC010000293.1 coordinate 12,880, forward strand.
TATGAGGTGCGGGCCGATGGCGTGCTGCTGACCTGCGAACCGGCCATTGTGCTGCCGATGGCGCAGCGGTATTTCTTGTTTTGATAGGAACGACATGAGCCGTTCTGTTGCGACGATGGCATGGGAGTCTACCGGGGCGGCGCTGATGAACTCCCTGCGCTGGCTTTACGGCCGCCTCGCGTCTGGCAAGTCCGAGACGGTTCCGGCTACGCCGCGTGACGTGGAAGTTCAGGTTGCGTCACTCATACGGCGATCTGCGGCGCAAGCGGGTGTAGTCGGGTTCAGCACGGGGCTGGGTGGCATATTCACGCTACCCATTACATTGCCAGCCAACATCGCTGGGGTCGCGGCCCTTCAAATCCACATGGTGCAGGAGATCGCCCGGAAGCGCGGCTATGATCTTCGCAGCGAGCAGGTCGAGAGCCTTACCTTTGTCTGCCTTACGGGCAACGCGGCGCTCGACATCCTCAAAGATGTTGGGATCGCCGTCGGTCATAAGCTGACACAGCAGGCTGTGGGCCAGATCAGCGGAGCGGCGCTGCTGCGGATCAATCAGGCAGTCGGTTTCCGCTTAGTCACCAAGGGCGGCACGAGCGGCATCGTCAACCTGGGTAAAGCAGTGCCTTTTGTGGGCGGTCTGGTCGGCGGTACGATCGATGGGATCTCGACGGCAGCCGTTGGCAACGCCGCAAAAGCCTTGTTTCCAACTGTGAACAGGACGGAACGGGCACGGGATGAGCAGGATGATGTTATCTACGGCGCAGCTCCACCTGAGCAGAAGGTATTAACTCCTCCGGACGCGGCCAGAGATTGATGCGATCGTCGCAAGTTATGCCAGCCAGCACCTTCACCGCCGCACCATGCGACACTGTGCTGGTCGACTTCGACCGCCGGCATCGCCGTCGCATTGTGCTGCGGACCGAGGCCGGGCAAGATTTGCTAATAGACCTTCCCCAAGCCGTGCGGCTGCGGGATGGCGACGGCCTTGTGCTGGACGATGGTGGCATCGTCTTGGTCCAGGCCCGCCCGGAACCGCTGCTGGAGGTTCACGCCCACGACGCTGCCGCGCTGGTCCGCATCGCCTGGCACCTCGGCAACCGGCATCTGCCCGTCCAACTGCTTGGCATGCATCTCCGCATCCGGCGCGACCACGTGATCGCCGACATGGTACGCACCCTGGGCGGCCACGTCGTGGAAATCGAGGCGCCGTTCGATCCGGAGGCCGGCGCCTATGCCGGCGGGCACTCGCATTCGCACGATGACGGCGACCATGCCCACCCGCACGGCCACTGACCTCACCAAGCTGCTGACCTGGCTGTCGCCGGCGTTTCCGACCGGCGCCTATGCCTACTCCCATGCGCTGGAATGGGCGGTCGAGGCCGGGGACGTGCGCAGCGAGCGTGACCTGTTTGCCTGGCTTGACGACGTGCTGCGCCATGGGTCGGGCCGGTCCGACGCCATCCTGCTCCGCCATGCGCACGCCGCCCGCGATCCGGCCGCGCTCAGCGTCGTTGCCGAACTCGCCGCGGCGGCGCAGCCCGCCCGAGAGCGCCGGGCCGAGACGCTGGGTCAAGGCGACGCCTTCGCCATCGCGGCCGAGGTCTGGGGCGCCCCGCTGCTGGCCGAGTTGCGCGCGAGCGGTCAGCCGATTGCCTACCCCGTCGCGGTTGGCGCGTTGGCTGCGGCGCAGGGCGTTGAGGTGGACCCGGCGGCGCTGGCTTTCCTGCACGGCTTCGCGGCCAACCTGGTCAGCGCGGCGGTGCGCCTGGTGCCGCTGGGCCAAACCGCCGGGCTGCGCGTGCTGTCGGCGCTGGAACCGGCTGTGCAGGAAATCGCCGAGGGCACCCGACATGCTACGCTGGACGACCTCGGCGGCGCCTGCTTCCGCTCCGACATCGCCGCCATGCGCCACGAAACCCAATACACAAGGCTGTTCCGCACATGACATCACCGCATGGCCCGCTCCGCGTCGGCGTCGGCGGACCCGTTGGGACCGGCAAGACCGCACTGATGGATGCGCTGTGCAAGCGCTTCTCGCCGCGGTTCGACATCGCGGCGATCACCAACGACATCTATACTAAGGAGGACGCCGAGTTCCTGACGCGCGCCGGGTCATTGCCGCCGGAGCGCATTTTGGGCATCGAGACCGGCGGCTGTCCGCACACTGCAATCCGCGAGGACGCCAGCATCAACCTCGCGGGCATCGCCGAGATGCGCCGGCGTTTTCCCGCATTGGATTTAATTTTGATCGAGAGCGGCGGCGACAACCTAGCCGCGACGTTCAGCCCGGAGCTCGCCGACCTCACGATCTACGTGATCGACGTCTCCGCCGGCGACAAGATCCCGCGCAAAGGCGGCCCGGGCATCACCCGCAGCGACCTGCTGGTGATCAACAAGATCGACCTGGCGCCGCATGTGGGCGCGAGCCTTGAGGTCATGGACCGCGACAGCCGCCGCATGCGAGGCGACCGGCCGTTCGTGTTCGCCAACATCCGGGCGGGCCAGGGCGTGGCCGAGGTCGCAGCCTTTATCGAGCAGGCGGGCGGGCTGCATTGATCCAGCGGTGGAAAGCGACGAGGGACCAGATCGCCTCGACGACGCCGAATGGCCAGGCGCCCTGCAGGAACCCATACGCCGATCCTAGCGCGCATGACGCAGCGAACCCCAGCACCCAGCCGCGTCCGCGCGCCTCACACGCGTAGCACAGCAGCATCAGGCTGACGGCGACCAGGCCGAACAGGGTCAGCGCGTCCATGGCGCAGTCAGCAAATTATGATCGCCTCGCCACATATCGCGCGCTCCCCGATCGAGGCATGGTGCGCCCATGCCCCCTCGCCCCGACTACCGACCCGCTACTACCCACGCCACGCTCGGCGACGAGTTCTTCGATCGCGTTGCTCCGGCGGTCTTTCCGAAGCACGTCCTGCGCCGCCGCAACCAGCGCTGGGCCGCGCGCGTCGGCCTCGACACGCTGACGGACGCCGAGTGGCTGGCGCATTTCGGCGCGTTCGACCCCATGCCCGGCAGCTTTCCGCAGCCTTTGGCGCTGCGTTATCACGGCCATCAGTTCCGCAGCTACAATCCGGACCTCGGCGATGGCCGAGGCTTCCTGTTCGCGCAGCTGCACGATCTCGTTGACGGCCGGCTGCTGGATTTCGGCACCAAGGGCAGCGGCCAGACGCCCTGGTCCCGCACCGCCGACGGGCGCCTCACGTTGAAGGGCGGCGTGCGCGAGGTGCTGGCAACCGAGATGCTGGAGGCGCTCGGCGTCTATACCAGCAAGTCGTTCAGCCTGGTCGAGACCGGCGAGGACCTGGTGCGCGGCGACGAGCCCTCCCCCACCCGCGCATCCGTGCTGGTCCGGCTCAGCCACTCGCACATCCGCATCGGCTCATTCCAGCGCTTTGCCTATCTCGACCAGCCGGACAACGTCGCGCGCCTGCTGGACTACGCGATCCGCACCTACCTGCCGGCTGCCTGGCGCGACGACCGGGCCGAGCGCGCGGCGGCGTTCCTAGCGGATGTGACCGGCCGAGTCGCGGCGCTCGGCGCGCAGTGGATGGTCGCCGGCTTCGTGCACGGCGTGCTCAATACCGACAACGTCAACATCACCGGGGAGAGCTTCGACTACGGCCCCTGGCGCTTCCTGCCGAGCTATGACCCCGAGTTCACCGCCGCCTACTTTGACTACAACGGCCTGTATGCCTACGGCCGCCAGCCCGACACCCTATTGTGGAACCTAGTACGGCTGGCGGAGTGCCTGCTGCCGCTATCGACCAAGACAGCGCTGGAGGCGGCGCTGCAGGCCTTTGCGCCGCAGTTCCAGCGGGCGCTCGACCTGGCAGTGCTGCGCCGCCTTGGCCTGGAACCCGTCAACGAGGCGCAGGACGCAGCGCTGGCACAGCTCTGGTGGGGCTTTCTGGAAGCGAGCCGCGTGGGTTTCGAGCAGGCGTTCTTCGACTGGCACGGCGGCCTCGCCAGCGCTCGCCGCGCCGACGCTGGCCCGGCGGCGGAGCACTACGCCCATCCTGCGTTCGCCGCCGTCCGCGAAGCGCTGAAAGACTACGTGCCTTCCCCGAGCGCCAAGCTGGACCATCCATATTTTACGGGCTCGCACCCCTGCACCATGCTAATTGAGGAGGTCGAGGCACTCTGGGCGCCGATCGCCGAGCGGGACGACTGGTCGCTGTTCACCGCCAAGCTTGCGGCGATCGAGACGATGGCGGACGCCTTCGCAACCCTTCCATCTGCGGCGTAATCGGTTCACACGGCGCGCCTGGGCAAGCCAGGGCTTTCGCACCAAAAACTCTCTCTCCACGGTCTGCTTGCGAGGCGTGACGTGATGCTGGATCCGTAGTAGCCGGGCGACGTTGTTTGCGCCTCATCAGGGGCGTGCGCCATGGTTCCTTCCGCTTGCAAGCTTTTC
>JANXVC010000294.1 GCA_025351925.1 Rhodospirillales bacterium
GGCAGTTCGGCCCGCATAAGGGTCTCGCCCGAGAAATCCACCATGCGGATGGGGGTAAAGCTGTGCAGGAGGAGAAGACGGCCGGCTTGCTGGATTGGCGCGTCGGCCGGATTGGCGGCCACGTGCAGGGCGGTCGTTCCAAACGATGCCAAATTTCTTCGCGCATGCGTAATTGCCCGTTCAAAACAATCCAGCGAAACAAGATGGGGAACCATGCCGTCGGGATTTTGTAATAAGTCTGGCGGATCGATCGTAGGAGTGGTGTATTGAAGCAAAGAAAGCTCCTGAGAAAGAACTAGGTCCAAGTAACAAGCCCGGTTGCCCCGATGGTTTCGCTACGGGGTCTCGTTGAGCTGCTGGTTACATTTAGAACAACATGCCACCATCTGCTTTTTTGGTTGGATCAAATTGCTCGATAAACAAATAGAGAGAGGTTTCTTCAGATCCGCTTCGATCGGAAAAAGCTCGAGGCGTCACACCTTGTCTAAAGACCAAGTGCAAGGTTGCGAGTGGCTGAATTCGATGAATGCCGGGTCAGGTTGCCTTTGAACCGACACAGATTAGAAGAATATTCAGTAAAGAATCTATATGTGTCACAGGCCATTGACATAAATGATCCATGTCAATTGCTGTATTCTCTATCAAAAATCGAAATGCTGCTGGCCAGCGTTTCCATGGGGAGCCACGCATCCATCAGGCAATCGAAACGCGCCTGTCGATCTCCGGGTTCGGTTTTTACCCGCGACAGGCTGCGGTGCTGTAGCGCCCAAACGTTGGCGAACGCAGTCGCTTGACCTTCTCAGCGACCGCCGCGGCGGCTGGCTGACCAAACAGCACCTCGTCCATTCGACTGAATACGACGCGACCAGGTTTCATGCGGTCGCGCCTGCGAAAATTTGGCTAGAGCTTTTCTCCGATCCGCTTCGCTTGAAAAAACTCTAGATCGATGTGACGCCGAGCTGGCGCAGCATTCCAAGATTATCCAGCAGCGCCCAATGCTCGATCAGCTTGCCATCCCGGATCTGAAAAAGATCAAGTACGGCGATGTCGATCTTGCGGCCGGTCGGCGGCATGCCCATCAGCTCGCCATTATGCGTGCCGCGGACGCGGAGGCGCGCCAGCACCTTTTCGCCCTCAGCGATCATATCCTCGATCGGCAGCTCCATGTCGGGAATGCCGGGCAGCAGCGCATCGGCGAGCTGTTTCACGCCAGCGGGACCCACCACCTCAAAGGGCAAGCCGGGGTCGTGCCGTTTGAACGTGGGGGCGATGTGCTCGCGCCACCAAGTCTCGTCGGCGGCCAGGAACGCCGTGAAGTAGTCGCGGACAATCTGTTTATTGTCTTCCGTCGTGGACATTTGGTTTCCTCCGAACTTTGTATGGGCGTGTTCTGGGCGTCGCTGATCAACCTTTACTGGGCAGCCGCGTCGGCGAGCATTTCGTAACCGGCGCGCGGGAAGTGGATGTGCACGACGCCCACCCGGTCGTTCTCGTGCCGAATAATCACCTCTTCGGCGTCTGCCGCGACCAGCGGGCCGCGGACGGGATCACGGGCATAGTCGTCGGCGCGGACCACCACATCTTGCCCCGGCTGCAGCCCCGTAGGATCGGCGTCGGCATGGATATGCGGCGCCTCAGGCGTTGCGTCGCGCGCCACATCGAGCGCCTGCCCGGCAGGCATCTCGTGCCGGCGCCCATGGCCCAGGGCGGCGACACGGTCCATCCAGCTGCGCAGCGGGGCCAGCGGCAGCATCGCCTCCGCCTCGGCGCCGCCATTCTTCGTGGCAAACCAAAGCGTGTGATAGGCGGTCAGGTCGGCGGCTGACGGCTGCTGACCCAAAATGAACGGGCGGTCCTTCAGCATGTCGGCGAGCCACGCCATCGCCGCGTGCAGGCGCTGCCGATTCAGCGGAAGTTCTTTGAGCGACGCCTGCTTCGTGAAGTCTTGGTTCATCAAGACCTTACGCTCCTCGATGAAATCGGGGGGGATCTGGTCGCCGATAATGCTCGTGGCGAGCTTGGCCGCTGGGAAGAAAGTCGCCCGGTCCCACCACGCGCTGAGCGCATTGACCAGCCCATGCTGACTTCCTGGGTAAAGCGTCGGCTCCGGATGGCGGCGGTCAACCTCGCGCAGGATCAGCAGCGTGTCGCAATAGACATCGGCGCCGACCTGCAGCACCGGCGCCCGGCGATAGCCGGCCGTCAGCGGGATCAGGTCCGGCTTGGGCGCCTGGATCGGCGAGTCCACGGATTGCCAGTCCAGGTCCTTATAGCCGAAAGCCAGCCGGACCTTTTCGCTGTAGGGGGAGAAATCGTAGTGGTGCAGGATCAGCGAGGCCATGGTCCCATCCTTATCGCGGCGAGTGTTGCGTTCATTCAGGCCAAGCAGCGTTCGAAAATCTGCTCGGCCTGCCATACCGTCATCTTGCGGGCAGAGGGGCAGGCGATGACCGTATGATCGTTGGCCGAAGCCGGATCGAATGCCTCCGCGTCGATGCCGGCATAGAGGCCGGGGACCGCGCGCGCCGCCATCTCGCGCACGCGCTGGCGGGGCAGCTGGTCCGGCGTGAAGTGGTCGGGAAAGCCGATATCGGCGTATAGCGAGCGAATGCTGTCCGCGCAGGCCTCGATGATCTCGGTGCGCGTCAGGCCGGCAGTCTCGACCTCAAGCGCCTCGGCGAGCGGTTTCACTTTTTCCGGCAGGACGGGAAGGTTGAAGGCGATCACATGCGGCAGCAGCACGCCGACGCCGTAGGGATGCGGCAGGTCGAGACGGCCTTCCAGCGGCAGCGACAGAGCGTGCCCATGGCCGAGCCGGGCGTTGCCGCAGGCGATGTTGGCCATGCAGGAGGCGATCAGGTTCGCCTCGCGCGCCCGCTCATTGTCCGAGTTGATGGAGGCGCGCAGCGAGCCGTATTGCAGGCGGACGGCGCTGAGTGCGATCGCGTCGGTCAGGGGCGAGGCGATGCCGCTGAAATACGCCTCCACTCCGTGCGTCAGCGCATCGACGGCCGGTAGTGCGGCGGTGCGCATGGGCAGCGACCGAAGGGTGGCCGGGTCGAGGATGGCGGCGTCGGGAAAGCTGAGCGGGCCGCCGCCGAGCAGCTTGAGATGCCGCTCCTCGTCCTTGACGATGGTCCATTGCGAGACCTCCGACCCGGACCCGGCCGTGGTCGGAACCATGATCATCGGCAGCGCCTTGCGATCGAACTTGCCGACGCCGGCGCAGTCGCGCATCGGTTTCTTGTTCGTGGCGACGATGGCGATGCCCTTGCCGGTGCACATGACCGAGCCGCCGCCGATGCATATGACGCCGTCGATCGCCTCGCGCCGGACACGCTCGCCCTGGTCGTCGATATGCGAGCATCGTGCGTCGATGCCGCACTCGTCGAAGCGCGCGACCTGCAGGCCAGCGTTTTGCAGGGCGTCCAGCGCATCGCGGTGGAAGGGCTGCTGCGAGATGACCGGGTCCGAGACGACCAGCGCGCGGGACATCTTCAGGTCGCGGGCGAGCGTGCCGATCGTAGCCAGCGAGCCCGGCCCCGCGACGATTCGCGTAGGCATGTAGAAAGTCCAAGTCACGCTATTCCCCCCAGCCAGTGCCTCGTCGGCGCGCCGCGCTGCTCTTCCGTCAGTTCATGCGGCGAACGACCCTGCGCCGGAGCAAATTTTTTGTCCAGGCACGAGTAGCGGAGCGCGGTGTTGGTGTATGACCCGAGTCTAACGGCCGTGGCGTCTAAACGGCGAATGAAAATAGGCAGTAAGAGGAGCCGACCGTGATGGTATCTCCACGCAACGCCTCGGTCGCCGTGATCGGCGCCGGCGACTTCATCGGCGCCGCCATCGCGCGGCGGTTCGCGGCGGGCGGCTACGCGGTGTTCGCCGGGCGCCGCAACGGCGAGAAGCTGGCGCCCCTGGTGGCCGAAATCGAAGCGGCCGGCGGGCAGTGCAGCGGCCGAACGCTCGACGCGCGTAGGGAGGAGGCAATCATCGCGTTCCTCGCCGAGGCCGACCTTGCCGCACCGCTCGAGCTCTGCGTTTTCAACGTTGGCGCCAACGTCAACTTCCCCCTCCTCGATACCACCGAGCGCGTGTTCCGCAAGGTATGGGAGATGGCCTGCTACTCGGGCTTCCTCGCGGGACGGGAGGCGGCACGCCTGATGCTGCCGCGCGGCCGCGGTTCGATCATCTTCACCGGCGCCACAGCAAGCCTGCGCGGCGGCTCCGGCTATGCAGCCTTCGCTGCGGCGAAGTTCGGCCTGCGGGCCGTGGCGCAGAGCATGGCCCGCGAGCTCGGCCCGAAAAACGTTTCTGCTCACCCCGGGTAGGGAGTGGCCTGCCCGCGTAGGGTTTGCTGGATAGCCTGGTAGGCGCCCATGCCACGGCGTGCGGCGGTGCCGATGACGGAGCGCACGCCGGCGAACAGGTCAGCGCCCCACTTGGAGCGGAAGCCGCCAGTG
>JANXVC010000307.1 GCA_025351925.1 Rhodospirillales bacterium
TGCTCTCGACGGCAAAAAAGCAGGGATGGGACATCCTGAGTGCACTCGCCGCTCAGCCCTCACAGCTGCTCGCGCAGCTGCGAACCGGCTGATCCCTCAGCGGACCTGGGCAGTTACAAGCAAAAGCCGATGCGCATGAGACGGAGCACAAGCCGCTCGATCCTATTGCGCTATGCCTGGCACTATGGCTCGGCAGCATGGTTTGTGCACTCGGCCTAGTCCGGATGATGAACGATGCGGCGATGACGCGGCACAATGCTGGCAATCCGTATCACGAACCCGCATCAGCGCCCGCCATTCATCCAACGGTGGCCGGCAGCTAAGTCACTCTCAGGACGAAGGCGCCCCGAGCGAGACGACGCTGACGCTGTTATAGGGGCTGCCGCCGGTGCTGAGCGCCTGGGTTGACCAGACAAGATACACCACCGTGCGCTTTTGCGGATCCCACATCCGGCTCACGCGGATCTCCTTGAACAGCCAATTGGCCGAGGCGCCGAACACCACCTCGTTCGCTGGCAGCTTATCCGGGACCGTCACGGCGCCGGTCGCCCGGCATGCAATGCTGAACCGGCTCGGATCAGTGGCGAGGCCGACCGTGCCCTTGATCCCGCCGGTCTCGGCACGCGACACGTAGCAGCTCACCCCACTCACCTTCGGGTCGTCGTAGCGGTCAACGATGATGCGGTCATTGCGGCCGATCACCCGGAACGTCGTGCTGACGTCGCCAATGCGGGTGGGATCATCGCCCGCCGCCAGCGCGGGGGCCGCGGTCAGCGTTGTGAGCAGGCCAGCGAGGGCCGTGAGACAGATCGGTCGCATGCGAGAAAGCTCCGTAAAAGCCGCCCACATATGCCGCCCGCTGCCGTGAGGCACAAGGCGGACCGTGTGCGCCATTTTACTGGGACGACGGCCCTCCCCATCCGTCCTATGGCGATGCGTCCTCCGCAGCGCGATGTTTTGGTGCTAAGGAGGTGTCTCAATGCTCGATCCCTTGCTGAATTTCTCCAATAGTCTCGTGTCCCGCGTGGCCGGCGCCAGCGCCGGATTGGTGTGCGTCCACCCCGGCAGCAGCGCGCAGCGCACCGCGACGCTGTGGCGGCCAGGGGTGCTGGTGACCAGCGAGCAGGGTTTGCCGCTGGATGCCACGGTTCCGGTCGTTCTGGCCGACGGCTCGCACGCCCAGGCCGCGCTCGTTGGCCGCGACTCCGGCACCAACGTTGCGGTGCTGCGGCTGGAGCTCGACGGGCCGGCGCTGCCGAACCCAGCGGAGGCGCATGTCGGCGGCCTCGCGCTGGTGCTCGGCGCCGCGACAGACGGCAGTCCGACGGCGCGGCTGGCCATGGTGCATCGCGTAGGCCCGGCGTGGGACAGCGTGGGCGGGGGACGGATCGACCAGCTCATCAGCCTCGACGCCCGCCTGTCGGGACCGGACGAGGGCGGACCGGTGCTGGACGCCGCGGGCGGGCTGTTGGGCATGTCAACGCTCGGCCCGCGCCGTCGCGTCCTGGTCATCCCGGCGGCGACGGTGGACCGCGTGCTGCCGCCCTTGCTGGCGGACGGTCAGATATCGCGCGGGTGGCTAGGCGTAGGCTTGCAACCGGTGTCGATTCCAGCGGCATGGCAGGCCACGGCTAGGATCGAGACGGGGCTGATGGTGGTCAGCCTAACGACCCCCGGTCCCGCGGAGCGGGCCGGAGTGCTGCCGGGTGATATCCTGCTGGCAGTGGACGGCACGGCTGCCCCGCATATGCGGGCGATGGCACGGGCGTTAGGCAGCCATAGCGCCGGGACGGACGTGACGCTTCGCCTGCTGCGAAGCGGCGCATCGATGGAGCTTCCAGTAACCGTCTCCATGCGGCCCGCCGCGTGAAGCAGCCGGCGACCCTCGCTGCACCGCCAGCCGTCCGGTTGGGGCTGCAGGTGGCGGTGGCGGCGCAGTCCCCGGTGCGCCAGGCGGATCTGGCGGCCCGGATCGCCCTGGCCGGGCATACGCTCGCCGGTATTTCCGAGGCAGATGTCGTCCTTGCCGACGGCGCGGCGCCGACGGTGTTGAACCTGCCGGTGCTTCGCTTGGCGGTGGGCGACGATGACGACGGCAGCGTGCTGCCGCCGAGCCTGACGGCGGCGCAGCTCGATGCTGGGCTGCGCGCCGTCGCCGCCGGTTTGCGCGTCAGCCTGCCGGAGGCGGCCGCGCCAGGCTTTGCAGAGGCCGCGCCATCGCGCCCGTTGCTGACCCCGCGCGAGCTAGAGATTCTGCGCGCGCTTGGCGAGGGAATGACCAACAAGGCCGTCGCGCGCCTGCTCGGCATCAGCGCGCATACCGTCAAGTTCCATCTGGAGGCCGTGTTCGCAAAGCTTGGCGTCGCGAGCCGGGCCGAGGCGGTGGCCAAGGGACTGCGGCGTGGACTGCTGATGCTCTAAACCAATGCCGTCCTGACTGGAAATGCGCTTGCGTTGCCAGTCAGGACGGCAAAATTGGTTGTTTAGACAAAAGCTAGATCGCGCTCTGACTCAGTCAGAGCGCGATCTAGCGACCGGAACCCGGCGCCACGCTGCCGCGCTATGTCGGCCGAAGCAACGAAAGATCGATCAATGTCAGACAACCCGCTTGAAGAAAACCCGGAGCGCACGCGGCGCATCGAGGCCCGGGCCCGTCACCTCTGGGAGGCCGATGGCAGCCCAGAGGGCAGCATGGACGACTACACCGAACGCGCCGATGAGCTGATCCGCATGGAGGACGCCGCCGGCACCGGCCAGCTGCCCAACCCAATGACCCAGGACGAGCCAATGCCTGGCGTCCTGGTCGAAGAAGCGAGCATCCAGGAGAACCTCGGGGAGTTTCCGGGCGGCTCTAGCGTCGCCGATCAGGGCGAGTGGCGGGAGACGCCGATGATCCGCGAGGAGCTGAAGCACGGCGGCGACCCGCAGCCGGACCACGGCGACGCACCGTAGGCGATCACGCACCCGCCTGACGCAACGCTGCCTGAGCCAAGGCGTCCAGCGCCGATAAAAACTTTGAGCGGTCCGCCTTCGCCAACGGCGGCGGACCGCCTCCGCCCGCGCCAATCTCGCGCAGGTGCCGGGCAACCTCACGACCAGCCAATGCCGAACCGATGTTGTCCGCTGTCCAGACGTGCCCGTTATGCGACAGCGCCCGGGCGCCCCGCGCCAGGCAGCGCGACGCAAGTGGGATGTCAGCGGTCACGCATATGTCCGAGGGTCCGATGCGCTCGGCAATCCAATCATCGGCCTCGTCGGGGCGTCCACCTACGGTGACCATCTCGACGTTCGGCAGGCCCGGCGGCCGGATCGGGCGGGAGCCGTTCGATACAACGCGGACCCCGAGGTCGAGCCGGGTGGCAACGCGGAACGCCTCCTCCCGCACCGGGCAGGCGTCGGCGTCGATGAACAGCGTGACCACGCCCAAATAACCAAGCTAGGCCGAGAGCTTCTCCAGCTCGCGCAGCACACTCTCGCCCATGACTGAGGTGCCGACCTTCGCGGTCCCTGGCGCCATGACGTCGGCGGTGCGAATGCCGCTCGCCAGCACATTGGTACAGGCGCGCTCGATCAACGCCGCCTCGTCCTCCATATCAAAGGAGTAGCGCAGGAGCATGGCAAAGCTCAGCATCTGCCCCATCGGATTGGCGATGCCCTTACCGGCGATGTCCGGCGCGCTGCCATGGATCGGCTCATACAGCGCGTGCCGCCGGCCGGAGCTGTCGGGCAACCCGAGCGTTGCCGATGGCAACATCCCGAGGCTTCCCGTCAGCATGGACGACAGATCGGACAGCAGGTCGCCGAACAGGTTCGTGGTGACGATCACGTCGAACTGCCGCGGATTGCGCACCAACTGCATGGCGCAGTTGTCGGCATACATGTGCGACAGCTCGACGTCGCCAAACTCGCGCCCGTGCAGCGCAGTCACCACTTGGCGCCACAGCAGGCCGCTCTCCATGACGTTGGCCTTCTCGACGCTGCACAGCCGGTTCTGCCGCTTGCGGGCCAGCTCGAACGCCACGCGCGCCACGCGCTCGATCTCGTTCGTCGTATAGACCTCGGTGTTGACGCCGCGCTGCTGGCCATCTGGCAGTGTCTCGATCCCGCGCGGCTCGCCAAAATACAGGCCGCCGGTGCTCTCGCGGACGATCATCAGGTCGAGGCCGCGGATCACGTCGGCTTTCAGCGTGCTGGCGTCCACCAGCGGGTCAAGCACGATCGCCGGGCGCAGATTGGCGAACAGGCCGAGCTCGCGTCGAAGCGTCAGAATGGCGATCTCGGGCCGCATGTCAAAGCCGAGCTTGTCCCAGCGCGGCCCGCCGACGGACCCGAACAGCACGGCGTCCGCCTCGCGTGCCTTGGCAACCGTTTCCGCGGTGATCGGCGTCCCGCGCTGGTCGATGGCAGCGCCGCCGACCAGGTCCTCGCTGATATCGAAAGTGACGCTGCGCCGGCGTTCCATCCAGTCGATGACCCGGCGCACCTCACGCATCACCTCGGGACCAATGCCGTCGCCGGGGAGCACGAGCAGCTTCTTGTTCGCGGCCATGTCGTAAATTGTCCTAAGTGGCTGTAATACCGAGCATCCAGGGTGCGCGCTGACGCACACGCGCCTCATACGCGTCGATCGCCGGCGCACGCTGCATGGTCTGGCCGATGTCGTCGAGGCCATTCAGCAGCAGGTGCTTGCGCAGCGCATCGACGGCAAATGGGACCTCCTCGCCGTTCGGCCGCACGACGACTTGGCGGGCCAGGTCGATGGTCAGGCGCGCATTGCCGCCCATCTCCGCGTCCTCCATCAGCCGGTCGCACACTTCGCGCGGCAGCACAATCGGCAGGATGCCGTTCTTAAAACAATTGGTGTGGAAGATGTCGGCAAAGCTCGGCGCGATCACGCAGCGTATGCCGAAATCCAGCAGCGCCCAGGGCGCATGCTCGCGCGACGAGCCGCAACCGAAGTTCTCATGCGCAATCAGCACCTCGGCATGCCGGTACGGCTGGGTGTTGAGCACGAAATCCGGCCGCTCCGCGCCCGCGCCGTCGAAGCGCAGCGTGTCGAACAGATGCACCCCCAGGCCGGTGCGTTTGATGGTCTTGAGAAACCGGGCCGGGATGATCTTGTCGGTATCGACGTTGGCGAGCGGCAATGGCGCCGCGATGCCGGTCAGCGTCGTGAACGCCTGCATCAGGTGAGCTCCCGCACATCGGTGAGGCGGCCGGTGATGGCGGCGGCGGCGGCCATGGCGGGCGACAGCAGATGGGTGCGGCCTCCCGGACCCTGCCGGCCCTCGAAGTTACGGTTGCTGGTGCTGGCACAGCGCTGACCCGGCGTCAGCTTGTCGGGATTCATGCCCAGGCACATGCTGCACCCCGCCTCCCGCCACTCGAACCCGGCGTCCAGCATGACCCGGTCCAGGCCCTCTGCCTCGGCCTGCAGCTTCACCAGGCCGCTGCCCGGTACAACCATCGCCCGCACGCCGGGGGCGACGCGCTTGCCGCGAACGACCGCGGCGGCGGCGCGGATGTCCTCGATGCGGCCATTGGTGCAGCTGCCGATGAACACGACATCGACCGGGATCTCGGCGAGCTTCTGGCCCGGCGTCAGCGCCATGTAGTCGAGCATGCGCTGCATCTGCACCCGGGCGGCCTTGTCCTCGACCGCCGCCGGGTCAGGCACGACGCCGGTGATCGGCAGCACGGTCTCCGGGCTGGTGCCCCAGGTGACCATCGGCGCGATCTCGGACGCATGCAGCGTAACGACCCGGTCGTAATGTGCGCCGGGGTCCGACGGCAGGGTGCGCCAATACTCAACGGCATGGTCGAATGCCTCGCCTTTCGGCGCATAAGGGCGGCCCTCGATGTAGGCGAATGTCGTGTCGTCCGGCGCGATCATGCCGGCGCGGGCTCCGGCCTCGATGCTCATGTTGCAGACCGTCATCCGCCCGGCCATGTCCAGCCCGCGCACGGCCTCCCCGGCATACTCGATCACATGCCCGGTGCCGCCCGCGGTGCCGATGCGGCCGATCACCGCGAGCACCAGGTCCTTGGCGGTGATCCCCGGCGCCAGTTGCCCGTCAACCTGGACCAGCATGTTCTTCGCCGGGCGCTGCAGCAGCGTTTGGGTGGCGAGCACGTGCTCGACCTCCGACGTGCCGATGCCGAATGCCAGCGCGCCCATCGCACCGTGCGTGCTGGTGTGGCTGTCGCCGCAGACGATCGTCATGCCCGGCAGGCTGATGCCCTGCTCCGGCCCGATGATGTGCACGATGCCTTGGCGCGCGTCACGCACCGGGAAGTACGGCACGCCGAATGCCGCGACGTTGCGCTCTAGGGTCTCGACTTGGATACGGCTTTCCGGCTCGGCGATGCCCTGGCTGCGGTCGCTGGTCTGGATGTTGTGGTCTGCGACCGCGATCGTCGCATCGGGACGGCGCACGGTGCGGCCAGCTAGCCTTAACCCCTCGAACGCCTGCGGGCTGGTGACCTCATGCACAAGGTGCCGGTCGATATACAGCACGCAGGTGCCATCTTCGAGCTGCTCGACGATGTGGCTTTCCCACACCTTGTCGAACAGGGTCTTGGCGGTCGCGGCCATGCGGTGCTCCTGCTTCTTCTACTCGGCGGCGGCGGGTGCTGGGGTAGCAGCGGTGGGCGCCACGATCTCGCGGGCGCGCTCGGCGATGCGGGCGGACTTGCCGCTGCGGCCACGCAGGTAATACAGTTTTGCCCGGCGCACGTCGCCGCGGCGGACCACCACGATTTCGGCGATCGTCGGTGCGTATAGCGGGAACACCCGCTCGACGCCCTCGCCATAGCTGATCTTGCGCACGGTGAAGTTGCTGTTCAGCGCCTTGTTCGACCGCGCGATGCAGACGCCCTCATAGGCCTGCACACGGCTGCGCTCGCCCTCAACGACCTTCACCATGACCCGCAACGTATCGCCGGGCTGAAACACGGGCACGGGCCGGATGGCGGTGAGCTTGGCGATCTGCTCCGCCTCAAACTGCTGGATGATGTTCACGGGCTTAGTCCTTTCTTAATCGTCTGTTACGGCCCGGCGGGCGCGCTGTCCATTCCCGGCAAGTCGATGAGGTTGACGTGTCGGCGCCACAGGTCCGGCCTGCGCGCGCGGGTAATCTGTTCGGCCTGCGCCCGGCGCCAGGCTGCGATCGCGCCGTGGTGACCTGAAAGCAGTACCTCCGGCACGACATGGCCGCGCCACTCCGCCGGGCGGGTGTAGTGCGGGTATTCCAGCAGCCCGGCGCTGAAGCTCTCATCCTCACCGCTGGCCTCGGCGCCCATGACGCCGGGCAGCAGTCGGACGCAGGCATCCAGCAGCACGAGCGCCGGCAGCTCGCCGCCGGACAACACATAGTCGCCGACGCTGACCTCCTCGACGCCGCGGACGTCCAGCACACGCTGATCCACGCCCTCGTAACGGCCGCAAATCAAGCGGACGCCTGGACCGGACGCCAGCGCGCGAACGCGGTCCTGGGTCAATGGCTGGCCACGCGGCGTCAAGTACAACAATGGCCGACCGTCGTCGCAGCCGATCGCCGCGTCCAGCACGTCCGGCCGCATCACCATGCCCGCACCGCCGCCGAACGGCGTGTCGTCCACCGTCCGATGCCGGTCGGTTGCGGCATCACGAATATCCTGAACCTCCAGCCGCCACAGCCCCGCCGAGAGCGCGTGTCCGGCCAGCGACAGTCCGAGCGGCCCTGGGAACATCGGCGGAAACAGCGTCAGGACGGTGGCGTGCCAGCTCATTCTGCCGCTCGCGCCTCATCCAGCACCAAAACCTCTTCCGGCGGCGTCACGACCAGGGTCCTAGCGGCTGCGTCAACGCTCGGCACGCAGGCCAGCGTGAACGGCACCAGCAACGGTGCGGCGCCCTCCCGCTCGATCTCCAGGCTGGTTCCCGCCCCGTAATCGTGCACGATCGCCACGCGTCCAACCGTCTGGCCCGCTGCGTCCAGCGCTGTCATGCCGACCAAATCCGCCAAATAGAACTCGTCCGCATCCGGCGGCGGCAAGCGGTCGCGCTCGACATAGAGCCGGGTGTTGGTCAGCCGCTCCGCCGCGTTGCGGTCCGCGACCGGCTTGCCGTCGGCATCCGACAGCGTCGCCACGCCCTCGCCGCGCCACGCCAGCGTCCAGGCCCGGCCATTATCGTCCAACAACGGCCCGTAATCAGCGAGGTCGGCGGGCTCGGACGTGTAGCTATGCACGTGCAGCAGCCCCCGCACCCCATGCGGCCGGCCGACCACGCCCATCAGGATGCGACGGCTGGTCAAGTCAGCCGGCGGCCTTCGCCGCGCGGTCCTGCGCCTTCTTCTTCGGCGCGGACTGGATGGGCTGCTCGCGATACACCGGCATCGGCGCCAGGCCGGCATGGCCCAGGAACTTCGCGACGCGCTCGGTCGGCAGTGCCCCCTGCCCGACCCAATGCTGGATGCGCTCGCCCTGCAAGCGGATGCGGTCCGCGTGCTCCGCCGGCAGCATCGGGTTGTAGCTGCCGACCTTCTCCAAGAAGCGGCCATCACGCGGGCTGCGGCTGTCGGCGATGACGATATGGTAATACGGCCGCTTCTTGGCGCCGGCGCGCGAAAGGCGAATCTTGAGACCCATCAAATATTCCTCTGTAAAGTGCTAATAGGGGCGTCGGTTCTGCTGCTGCTTGGGCATCAGCGCGCCCATGCCCTGCCGCATCAGCCCCTTCTGGCCCAGCTTCGTCATGCGCTTCATCATCGTGGACATGTCGTCGAACTGCTTGAGCAGCCGGTTGACCTCTTGCACGCTGGTGCCCGACCCGGCGGCGATGCGCTTCTTCCGGCTCGCCTTGATCACGTCCGGCGTGCGCCGCTCCTTCATCGTCATCGACGAGATAATCGCCGCCTGCCGTTTCAGGATGCCCTGATCGAGGTTGGCGTCCTCGATCTGCGCCTTCATCTTGCCGATCCCAGGCAGCATGCCAAGAATGCCGGACAGGCTGCCCATCTTGGTGATCTGCTTAAGCTGTTTTGCGTAGTCGTCGAGGTCGAAGGTGCCGCGCGCCATCTTGCGCGCGAGCTTTTCCGCCTCATCCTGGTCCACCGTCTCACTAGCGCGCTCCACCAGCCCCACGATGTCGCCCATGCCGAGGATGCGGCCGGCCACCCGCTCGGGATGAAACTCCTCCAGCGCGTCCAGCTTCTCGCCAGAACCGGTGAGCTTGATCGGCGCACCGGTGATCTGCCGCATTGACAGCGCAGCGCCGCCGCGGGCGTCGCCGTCCATCCGGGTCATCACGATGCCGGTTACACCAACGGCCTCGTTGAAGGCGCGGGCGGTGTTGACCGCGTCCTGCCCGGTCATAGCGTCCACCACCAGCAGCGTCTCGGCCGGGCTGGTCGCCTCACGGATGGCGCGGACCTCGTCCATCAGCGCCTGGTCGATCGACAGACGCCCGGCAGTGTCCAGGATGACGACGTCGAACACCTCGCGCCGCCCGGTGTCCATGGCGCGCCGGGCGATCTCGACGGGAGTCTGGCCCGCGATGATCGGCAGCGACGCGACGCCAGCCTGCTGCGCCAATTGCTGCAGCTGGAGCTGCGCCGCCGGGCGCTGGGTGTCGAGGCTGGCGAGCAGCACCCGCTTGCGGTCCCGCTTGAACAGCCGCAACGCGATCTTGCCGGACGTCGTGGTCTTACCGGAGCCCTGCAAGCCGACCATCAGGATTGGCACCGGCGCCGCGACGTTCAGGTTGAGCGGCACGGCACCGGCGCCGCCCAACGCCTCGATCAGCACGTCGTTAACGATCTTGATGACAAGCTGGCCGGGGCTGACGCTCTCCAGCACCTCGGCGCCCAGGCTGCGCTCACGGACCGTGTTGATGAAGTCGCGCACCACCGGGAGCGCCACGTCGGCCTCCAGCAATGCCAGGCGCACCTCACGCAGCGCGTCGGCGATGTCGGCCTCGTTCAGCGCGCCGCGGCTGCGCAGCCGATCGAAAACCCCGGAAAGCTTGCCCGACAGCGTGTCGAACATCACGTCACCCCAACTAAAAAGGCGTCGCTGCGCGAGCCTTCGCGGAGCGACGTTATGTCTCGTGCCACTCCTAAGTCGTCGCAGCCCCCGCTGTCAACTTAGACGCGGGGGCCAGCAGTTAGCGCGGCGCCAGCACCATGATCATCTGCCGGTTTTCCATCCGCGGCATCTGCTCGACCTTGGTCGCGGTCTCCAGCTCGTTGCGGATACGCTCCAGCACTTTGATGCCGATGTCCTGGTGCGCCATCTCGCGGCCGCGGAAGCGGAGCGTCACCTTGACCTTGTCGCCCTCCTCAATGAACGACTTCATGGCGCGCATCTTCACCTGATAGTCGTTCTCGTCGATGTTCGGGCGCACCTTGATCTCCTTGATCTCGATGACCTTCTGCTTCTTCTTGGCCTCGTTCTTCTTCTTTTGCTGCTCGTACTTGAACTTGCCGTAGTCCAGGATCTTGACGACCGGTGGGTCGGCGTTCGGGCTGATCTCAAGCAGGTCGAGGCCTACCGCATAGGCGCGCAGGATGGCGTCGCGGGCGGTCATCACGCCCTGCATCTCGCCCTCCTCGTCGATCAGGCGGACCTGGGGAACGCGGATATCCTCATTGACGCGGGGTCCGTCGCGGGACGGCGCTGCGGCGGTCATGGGTCCTCGGGCTATTGTACTCTCCTATGGTGGTTCGGTCGCAACGCGTAGTCTTGAACCAGTGCCGGGCACGGATCAAGTTAATCAGTGCGAAACACGCGCCCTTGCTAAATCGGGAGCCATCGCCTCGGCTGCAAGCCGTTCGACGGCGTCGGCCAGACCCAATACCTCCTGCGCCTCCCCGCCCAGCCGCCGCAGCGCCACGGTGCGCTGCTCGGCCTCACGGCGGCCGACCACCACGATGGCCGGCACGTGCGCCAGGCTGTGCTCGCGGACCTTGGCGTTAATCTTCTCGTTGCGGACATCGACCCGGACCTCGAGCCCGCGCATCCGCAGCGCCAGCGCCACGTCGTTCGCATACTCGGCCGCGTCCGACACGATGCTGGCGACCACGACCTGCACCGGCGCCAGCCAAAGCGGGAAGCGCCCAGCGTACTGCTCGATGAGGATGCCGAGGAACCGCTCGAAGCTGCCCAGGATCGCCCGGTGCAGCATCACCGGGCGCTGCCGGGTGCCATCTTCAGCGACGTATTCAGCATCCAGTCGCTCGGGCAGCACGTAGTCCACCTGAATAGTGCCGCACTGCCAATCTCGACCGATGGCATCGCGCAGCACAAACTCCAGCTTCGGGCCATAAAAGGCACCCTCCCCTGGGCTGAGCTCGTATTCGATCCCGCCCAGGCTGCAGGCCTCCCTCAACGCACGCTCCGCCCGGTCCCACATCTCATCCGTGCCGGCCCGCAGTGCCGGGCGATCGCTGAATTTCACACGGAAAGAGTCAAAGCCGAAATCGCGGTACACCGAGGACAGCAGTGCTACGAAGGCCACCGTCTCCTCGGGAATTTGCGCCTCGGTGCAGAAGATGTGCGCGTCGTCCTGAGTGAATGCCCGCACCCGCATAATGCCGTGCAGCGCGCCAGACGGCTCATAGCGATGGCACGCGCCGAACTCCGCCATCCGCAGCGGCAGTTCGCGGTAGCTGCGCAATGTATGGCGAAAGATCAGCACGTGGCAGGGACAGTTCATCGGCTTCAAGGCAAGCGTCGTGTCCTCGTCCTCGACGCGGGCGATGAACATGTGTTCCTTGTAGTTGTCCCATTGGCCGCTCGCCTCCCACAGCTTGCGGTCCACAAGCTGCGGCGTCCGCACCTCCTGGTAGCCGGACGCATCCAGCCGGCGGCGAATATAGCTCTCCGCCGTGCGATACAGCGTCCAGCCTTTGGGATGCCAGAACACGCTGCCCGTGGCCTCCTCCTGGATATGGAACAGATCCATCTCGCGCCCAATGCGGCGATGGTCGCGGCGCTCCGCTTCCTCCAGTTGGTGCAAGTAGGCGTCCAGCTCCTTCTGGTCGCGCCAGGCGGTGCCGTAGATGCGGCTCAGCATCGCATTGCGGTGGTCGCCGCGCCAATACGCCCCGGCGACTTTCATCAGCTTGAACGCTGTGCCCACGTCCCCCGTGCCGCGCATGTGCGGGCCGCGGCATAGGTCGATCCAGTCGCCCTGCTTATACAGCGTGATCGCCTCGGAAGCCGGCAGGTCACGGATCAGCTCGGCTTTGTACGCCTCGCCCCGCGCGTCGAAGAAGCGCATCGCCTCGTCCCGGTCCCAGACCTGCCGCTCGAACGGAGCGTTGCGGCCGACGATCTCCCGCATGCGCGCCTCGATCGCGGCGAAGTCCTCCGGGGTGAACGGCTCGTTGCGGGCGAAGTCGTAGTAGAAGCCGTTCTCGATGTTGGGACCGATGGTGACCTGGGTGCCGGGATACAGGCCCTGCACCGCCTCGGCCAGCACATGCGCGGCGTCGTGGCGGATCATGCCGAGCGCGTCCGGGTCGCGCCGGGTCACGAACACGACGCCAGCGTCCTGCTCGATCACGCGCGACAGGTCGGACAGGGCGCCATCGACCTTCATGGCGAGCGCCGCGCGAGCCAGGCCAGGGCCGATCGCAGCGGCGACCTCGGTGCCGGTCACCGGTGCGTCGAAGCGGCGAACCGAGCCGTCGGGCAGGGTGATGGCAGGCATGGCGCAGGCCTTTCGTATAGAGGATGGATCGATGCTATGGCCTCGGGCTCACGCCGCTGCAACCCCGAACCGCGCGTGTCAGGCCAGCAGCTCGCGATAAATCTCCAGGGTGGCGGCCTGCATCGCAGCCGTCGTGTAGTGGGCGAGAACGCTGGCCCGGGCGCGTGCGCCCATCTCCCGACGTTCATCCGGCTGCATCGCCAAGGCATGGTCCAGCGAGGTCGCCAGCGCGCCCGCGTCGCCCGGCGGCACGCGCCAGCCCGTCACTTGATGCTCGACGGTTTCCACGGCACCGCCATGGTCGGTCGCGATCACCGGACACGCCATCGCCTGCGCCTCGATGACGGCGCGGCCGAAGCCCTCGGGATCGAGCGAGGCGCTGACCACTACGTCCGCCAGCGCCAGTGCCGCCGGCATGTCGTCGCAATGGCCGACCAGGCGCAGGCGATGCGTGATGCCGAGCGCCTCGGCCTGCGCTAGGAGCTGCCCGGCAAAACGCTCACGGCCCTGCGTCGCTCCGACCAGGACGCAGCATGCGTCGGTATGCGCAAGCCGCGCCATGGCGTCGATCAGCACGGACCCGCCTTTCCAGCGGGTGAGACGCGCCGGCAGCATCACGAGCGGCGCGCCGTGCGGCACGCGCCAGGACTTGGCGAGCTGGGTGATCCGCGGGCCGGCGACGCGAGCGGGGTCGAACAGCGCTGTATCGACGCCGCGTGGGATGACGTGGATGCGGGAGGGATCGACGGCGTGGCGCGATGTCAGCAGCTCGGCGACGTAGCGGCTGATGGCGATGACCCGGTCGCCTTTCGCCATGACCGCGTTGTAGCGGCGTTTTCCGGGCACGCCCTCATTGTACACGCCGTGGTACGTCGTCACGAAGCGCGCGCCGGTGCGGCGCACCGCCAGAAACGCGGACCAGGCGGGAGCCCGGGATCGGGCATGGATGATGCCCACGCGCTCAGTTCGAATGAGGTCGCTCAGCCGGCCAGCATTGCGCCAGATGATGGCGGGGTTCTTGCTTGCCATCGGCAGCTTGATGTGGCGTCCGCCCGCCCGCTCGACCGCAGCGACCAGCCGGCCGCCCTCGCTGGCGACCAGCGCGATTCCCCCCTCGGCGACGATGGCTTGGGCGATCTCGACGGTGCCCCGCTCCACGCCGCCGGTTTCGAGCGAGGGAAGCACTTGCAGCACGACCGTGCCGGGTGGAAGGGGAGGCATCCGGGCGGTATAACACAGGCGGCGCAACCAGGAGGCGGGCGTGCAGCAGAAAGCGGTTCAGCAGGCGGGCCGCACGGACCGCGGTGATGGGGTGGCGCTGGCCTGGATACAGACGCCGGGGCGTGGGCCTACGACTGTGTTCCTGCCGGGCTACATGAGCGACATGACCGGCGCGAAAGCGATGCTGACCGAGTCGTTCTGCGTGGATCAGGGCCTGGCGTGCTTACGGCTGGACTACTCCGGTCACGGCGCCAGCGGCGGCACGTTCATCGACGGCACCATCGGGCGCTGGACCGAGGACGCGTTGGTGTTGATCGACCATTTGACCGAGGGACCGCTGGTGCTGGTCGGGTCCAGCATGGGTGGCTGGATCGCCCTGCTGGCGGCGCTCGCCCGGCCGGAGCGCATCGCTGGGCTGATCGGCACTGCCGCCGCGCCGGATTTCACCGAGGACCTGATGTGGCAGGCCATGATGCCGTTCGAACGCGCGCAGCTGGAACGCGACGGCGTACTGCATGTGCCCAGCCTATACGGCGACCCCACCCCGGTGACCGCCGCGCTGATCGCTGATGGCCGCAGCCGGCTGTTGCTGGATCGGCCGATCCCGCTGCGCTGCCCGGTGCGCTTGCTGCACGGCCAGCGGGACCCGGACGTGCCATGGCAGACGGCGCTGCGCCTCACCGAGCGGCTGCAGTCGGACGACGTGCAGGTCACGCTGATCAAGGACGGCGACCACCGGCTGTCGCGCCCAGCCGACCTGGCATTGTTAGAGCGGGCGCTCGCCGGCCTCCTGCTGCAGGATGGCGCGTAGCCCCTCGCGATAGGTCGGGTAGCGCCAGCGCAGCCCGAGCCGCTGCTGGGTTTTTTCGCTGCGGACACGACGGTTCTCGCTCCAGAAGCTGCGGCCCATGGGGCTCATGCTGACGACGGCCTCGGCGAAGGGCGTCAGCGGCGGAGCGGCAAGGTTCAGCAGGCGGGCGGCTTCGGCGGTCACCTCGGCGCTGGCGGCGGGCTCGTCGTCCGCAAGGTTCAGCACGCGCGGCCCGGGCGCACGCGCCTGCTGCATGGCGGCCAGCACGGCAGCGGCTATGTCGTCCCGGTGGATGCGGCCGAATAGATGACCGGGCTTGAACACGCGCCGCGCCTGCCCGCTGCGCAGGTCGTCGAACGCCGACCGGCCTGGGCCGTAGATGCCGGCGACCCGGAACAGGTCGATCGCACAACCCGGCAAAGCGGCGCTCCAGCCCTGTTCGGCCGCGACCCGGCGCTGCGCCCGCGCGACCGTGGGTGCGACGGGGGTGTCCTCATCCACCCAGGCGCCATCACGGTCGCCGTAAACGCCCGTCGTGGATAGGTAGCCAGCCCAACGCAGGCGCTGACTTGCCGTGAGCTCGCCGCCGTAGCGGGCCAGCGCCGGGTCGCCTTGCTCATCCGGCGCGGCCGTTTGCACGACGTGGCTGGCCTCTGCCAACACCGGCCCAGCGTGGTTGAAATTAATCAGGACAACGCCCGCCGGCGCCGCACGGAGCGTAGGCTGCCGGCTGGTCGCGGTCACCCGCCAGCCCAATGCCGCTGCGCCGGACGCGATCGCCGTCCCGGTATAGCCCAGCCCGAACACGATGAGATGCATATCGCCCATGCTGCATCCTATCCGGTTTGCCCGTGTGTGCGAGCAGGAGTATGCTTTACCGAAGATGAAGAAATGCGTTGTGATGTTCGGTGGCGTGGCGTTGGTCGTATTGGCTGTCGCGACCAACAGCCTAGGATTGGATTTGCGGCTGGTCTCGCCAGTCCGTGCCGAGGCTATTTCGGAGAACGCTGAAGATATCACACCAGATGAGCAAGCATTGCCAATTCCGCCAATCCCGTCCCGTATTGCAGCGGGCGAAGATTATGATCGGTGCCTTGGCCTATTGAGCACTGACCCAGCTGGCGCGAACGTATTCGCTGATGCATGGGAGGCGACAGGCGGCGGAGAGGGTGCCGCACATTGCCGCGCTCTCGCAGAAATAACTCTTGGTGAACCCGATAAAGGTGCGGAGTTGATGGAGAGATTGGCAAATGCCAGCCACGCTTCAGCGGCTGCGCGGGCCAGCATCTATGGCCAGGCTGACCAAGCCTGGTTGATGGCGGGAGAGCCTGGACGAGCGTTCGGCGCGGCAACCCTCGCTTTGTCGCTGACGCCTGATGACCCTGGCTTGTTGATCGATCGCTCGATCGCTGCGGCGACCCTCGAACGATACGACGATGCGGTGGATGACCTGACGCATGCATTGGACTTCGATCCGCAACGCACGGACGCGTTGGTGTTCCGTGGGGCAGCATGGCGGCATCTGAACCAGATGGGGCTAGCACAAGACGACATTGACCGCGCCTTTGCGCAGGACGCAGACAATGCAGACGCCTTGCTGGAGCGCGGAATTCTCCGCCAACGCCGGGGCGACCGCGACGGCGCCCGGCGAGATTGGGAGCGTGCCATCACTTTATTACCCAATAGCGCCACGGGTGACCTAGCCCAGCAAAATCTAGCGCTGCTTGAGGCCGGTCCCGACCGACGCTAATACCCCCAATGAACCTGGCCGCATGGACCAGGCTTCAGGAGAAACGACGTTTATGAGTGGCTTTAAGGGCAACAAGTTCACCGACCGCGCAGAGGCCGCAGCGGCGGCCAAAAAGGCAATGCTTGAGAAATTTCGTGCCAAGCCGGCGCCGGACGACCCAACTGTTCTGGCGCGTGCAGCGGAGCGTAAGGCTATTGCAGAGGCGCGAGAGATTCGTGCGGCTGAACGCAAGCAAATTCGCGATGCCGAGGACGCTCGGCGGCTCGCGGAGGATGAAGCACGACTTGCCGAGTTGGCGGCGCAGGCGGCTGTGGAACTGCAGCGCAAGGCTGAACAGGCAGCGCGTGATGAGGAGATCAAGGCTCAGCGGAAGGCGGAGCGTGATGCACGCTACGCAGCTCGCAAAGCTCGCCGCTGACGTATTGCGCTCGGGGATGATTTCCCCGAGGCATAGCCTTAGTTTTATGATGGTTTAGAGTCTTGCGGGGACAGGATTTGAACCTGTGACCTTCAGGTTATGAGCCTGACGAGCTACCGGGCTGCTCCACCCCGCGGCATGGGTATGATAGTATTTTGTGTGGGCGTGTTTGCGTGGGTGTTTTGGGTTGGTTGAGAGG
>JANXVC010000345.1 GCA_025351925.1 Rhodospirillales bacterium
ACCAACGCCGCCTGATGCTCGCTCTGTCGCGTTGAGCCTTGGGCTGAAAGCGACGCCACTGCGGCTGCGGGAGCTCGGCGAGCAGCTCGAATGCCTGATCGCGGCAAGGCTGCGCATCACCGAGGGAACGGCGGCGCCGCTTTCGGTGCTGGACGCACGCCGGTCAGGCAACCGGGACACATCGTCTGGGTGGCGTCGGATACTGCACTTGAACAAGCGCTTCCTCGCCAGCCTGCAACAGAGTGCAGTGGCCCTGGACCGAGACGTGGCCGCTGTGCTGGCCGGATCGGCCATGGCGCTCGACGCGTACGCCTGGCTCGCGGCCAAGTTGCCCGAAGTGAGCACGGATCGGCCCATGCTGGTCACCTGGATAGAGCTGCAGCAGCGCTTCGGCCAGGATGAGCTGCCGGGCGCTGTCGCGTTCAGGACAGCGTTCTCCAAAAGCCTGAAGGCGGTCCAGGTAGCGTGCCCCGCATTGCGGTTCATGGTCAGCCAAGACGGCGTCGAGCTGCAGGGTGCCACGGCGTTGGGGGCTGCGCCGGCCATCGGGCCGGCAGTGCCCACAGCCTCGGAACCAGAGCTGAACACGATACCGGCTGACATGCCAACTGCGACGGTAACGGTACCACCCCTGAATTCTGAGACTCTGAGCCGCGCTGATGGGCCCGCCGTGGTAACAACAGCCGTTGTGGCTTCTGCGGCTACGGTAGAACCCATCGTCTCCGAAGCGAGACTGCAGTCTGTGCTGAACCCGGTCCAGGCGAGCGCCGCGCTTCGCATGACACACGAAACCAAACCTATGCTGGGACGAGAGCGCGGCAGCGACCGGATCAGGCTTGCGCCGGCGCTGACCGGCCTGGGGCTTTCGGTGTGGTTGCGGCGGGGCGCTGCCGATACGAGCGCCACGCTCGAGGTGACGCCCGGTGCCGAATACAATCCGGCGCGGCGTTCGCTGCTCATCCTCGAGCCGATGATCCTGCAGGTCGCAGGCTCGCTGCGGCCACATGAGCTGGAGCAGGTTGCGGCCTGGGCCTCGGCCAATGCCGAGCTGATCCAGGATTACTGGGACGGTTCGACGACCTCGGTCTCCAACATCACCGGACGGGTCAGGCCGGTGTCCACCGCATCTTGGTGAGCCTTGCCCGTCGCTCCCTATCGGAAGCGTTGCCGGCTACTCAGGACAGGATCCCGCACCAGGGAGCGCAGTACGTTTTCGCGCGGCTGGGCTTTCCGGCCCCAGTTCGCTGCCTAGCAGCCTGTCGGATCGAGGTTGTGAGTTATTTCGCGTGCCTGGGCTAATCATGCGTTGCTGGGTAGCGCTGGAACGGTTTCTCGCGGTCGAACTTGCTGACTGAGGAGTATGGTGGCCAAAATGGCACCTCGGCGACGCGCGGTGGTGCCAATCTAAGCCCAAATAGCGGGCTTTCTCCTCAGTGTGTGGCCGCAAGGACGAACATCCGCTTCATGTTCCAGGCCATGGTCACGAGGCTCCACTCGCCGCGAACATTATCGAGCCCGCGGAGCAGGAACTGGCGGAACCCGAGCGCCGACTTGATGATGCCGAACACCGGCTCGGGCGTGTGCTTGCGCAAGCCGTAGAGCGTCTTGCCCTCGGGCGTCTTGAGGCGATGGGCCATGGTCTCGAGAGGCGTCGGAGCATCCGGCGGAGGCGGTGCGTCGGAAAAGCGCTCGGCCAGGGAGGGATGGTGGGGTTCCCGGCCCATCGCGATCAGCGGATCGATCCCCGCCGCGGCGCAGGCTTCCACGTTGGCCTCGCTGAAATACCCGTTGTCCGCGAGCAACGCGCCAACCTGGCCCAGCGCATCGGGCAACTCGGCGATCTGGTCCAGCATCGGCTCGAGCTGCTGCTTGTCGTTCGGCGCCTGGGTGACATCGGCCGCAATCACCAGCAGGCTGCCCACGGCCACCACCGCTTGTGCGTTGTAGCACTGCTCGAACCCGCCGCCCGCCACCGGCATGATGCGCGACCCTTCGTCCGTCAGGTTGACCTGATCGGTGGGCAGCGGCCCCTCGACCGGCGGCTGGGGCACAGGGCCGCTGGTCTTCTTGCCAGTCGCCGCCGTCTTGGCCGCCCGCTGCGCCATCTTGGCGTCATGCTCGGCTCGCTCGCGCGCATGGCGCTCTTTCGCCCGCGCCTCGATGGTCGACTTCGCGCGGGCAATCGCCGCCAGGCGCTTCTCGCGCCGCGCCAACTCCTCGGGGATCGACATCCCATCCGGCACGTCCGCCTGGTCGGCCGCCTCAGCCTTCGCCATCAGATCGGCCACTTCGGCCTGCAACTGCGCCTCGATCTTGCCCGCGTGCTCATACGACAGCGCGCTGTGGCGGCTGGCGTTGGCGTGGATCTTGGTCCCGTCCAGCGCCACCGTGCCCAGCTTCAGCACGCCCATCTCGCGGGCCACGCCCAGCACCTGGACGAACAGCGCCTCGATCTGCTGGAGAAAGCGTCGCCGGAACGCGGCAATCGTGTCGTGGTCAGGGTGATCATTGGCCGCGATGAAGCGGAACGCCACGGAGTCGTAGGTCGCACGCTCCAGCTTACGGCTGGAAAAGACGCCGGTGGCATAGCCATAGACGATGATGCCCAGCAGCAGTT
>JANXVC010000346.1 GCA_025351925.1 Rhodospirillales bacterium
GATCCGCCCGGCATCCCGGGCGATCCCGACCATGCGCTGGCCAGCATGGGTATCTACGTGTTCGACACCCGGTTCCTGATGGACCAGCTTCGCCGTGACGCGGCCGACGCCAACAGCGGCCATGACTTCGGCCGGGACGTCATCCCGTACCTCGTCGAGCGCGGCAAGGCGGTGGCGCACCGCTTCGCCAGCTCCTGTGTGCGGTTGTCCCACGAGGCAGAGGCGTACTGGCGCGATGTCGGCACGCTTGACGCCTATTGGGAGGCGAACATCGACCTCACCGACTTTGTCCCCGGCCTCGACCTGTATGACCGGGACTGGCCCATCTGGACCTATGGCGAGATCGTGCCGCCGGCCAAGTTCGTGCACGACGAGCCCGGCCGGCGCGGCCAGGCGGTCAGCTCCCTGGTGTCGGGCGGCTGCATCGTCTCCGGCAGCTCCGTGCACCGTTCGCTGCTGTTCACCGGCGTGCACTCGCACTCGCGGTCCGTGATCGACGCCGCTGTCATCATGCCCTACGTCACCGTCGGCCGGTCCGCCCGGCTGCGCAAGGTCGTCATCGATCGCGGCGTGCGCATCCCGGACGGCCTGGTGGTCGGCGAGGACCCCGAGCACGACGCCGCCCGCTTCCGCCGCACCGACCGGGGCGTGTGCCTCATCACCCAACCGATGATCGATAAACTGCAGGCATGACTCCGCTTCGCGTCCTATCGGTCGCCTCTGAGATCTATCCATTGATTCAAACCGGCGGGCTCGCCGAGGTCGCGGGAGCCCTGCCGGCGGCGCTCGCGGCGCATGGGGTCGAGGTCCGGTCCCTGGTGCCGGGCTACCCCGCAGTGCTGTCCAAGCTGCAAGACGCGGCGGTGGTGCACAGCATGCCC
The DNA here is from genome assembly GCA_025351925.1 of Rhodospirillales bacterium. Classification (GTDB taxonomy): domain Bacteria; phylum Pseudomonadota; class Alphaproteobacteria; order Acetobacterales; family Acetobacteraceae; genus CAHJXG01. Next base: position 882 of record JANXVC010000346.1, read on the forward strand.
GACCTGTTTGGCGGACCGGCGCGCGTCTTGGCGGGCATGGCAGCAGGACTCAGCCTGTTTTGCATCGAGGCGCCGCATCTATACGACCGGCTGGGCACGCCCTATGGCCGGATGGACGGGACCGACTTCTCCGACAACCTGCAGCGCTTCGCCGCCCTGTCGCGCGTCGCGGCGGATATCGGGCTCGGCGCCGCGCCGTTCGTACCGGATGTGGTGCACGCGCATGATTGGCAGGCGGGCCTCGCGCCGGCCTATCTGCACTACGCCGGAGGGCCGCGGCCCGCGACGGTCATGACGGTGCACAACCTGGCGTTCCAGGGCCGCTTTCCGGCGGAACTGCTGGGTCCGCTCGGCCTGCCGCCGGCGGCCTACAACGTCGAGGGCATGGAATATTATGGCGGCATCGGCTTTTTGAAAGCCGGGCTGCGCCTCGCCGACGCGATCACGACGGTGTCCCCGACCTACGCCGCCGAAATCTGCACGCCCGAGGGCGGCATGGGTCTCGACGGCCTGCTCCGCACCCGGTCGGGCGCACTGTCGGGCATCCTGAACGGTATCGATACTGCGCTTTGGGACCCGGCCAGCGACCCCCATTTGGCCGCCAACTTCGGCGTGCACCGCCTCCGCCGCAGGCTGCGCAACAAGGCGGTTCTGCAGGCCCGCCTGGACCTCACGCCCGACCCGGCACCCTTGCTGTTCGGCGTCGTCAGCCGGCTCACCCGGCAAAAGGGCATGGACCTGCTGCTGGAGGCGCTGCCGGCGTTGCTGCGCCACGGCGCTCAGCTCGCCATTCTGGGCTCGGGCGAATCCGATCTGCAGGATGGCTTTGCTGCCGCCGCCGCGGCGCATCCGGGCCGAGTCGCCTTGCTGGCCGGTTTTGACGAGGACCTGGCGCACCAAATCCAGGGCGGCGCAGACGCGTTGCTGGTGCCGTCGCGGTTCGAGCCCTGCGGGCTTAGCCAGCTTTGTGCCCTGCGCTACGGCGCCGTGCCGGTGGTGGCGCGTGTCGGCGGTCTGGTGGATACCGTGATCGACGCGAACCCGGCCGCGCAGGCGGCCGAGGTGGCGACGGGCGTCCAGTTTGCCCCGGTGACGCTCGCCGGGCTTGAGCACGCCATCGCCCGCACCGCCCGGCTCTGGCAGCAGCCGAGGGAGTGGGCCCGCATGCAGCGCAACGCCATGCGCGCCGATTTCGGCTGGGCGCGCTCCGCCGCCGAGTACGCTGCGCTGTACCGCAGCCTGCACCGGGTCTAGTGGGGAGTGGCAGGCGTCCAAATATAGAGCTACAGAGCCGGACCGCATGGCCGCCCCGCGAAGCCATGCGCGCATAAAACGGAGGAAACCAATGAGCACCAACCTACAGGCGTCGGGCGACGCGATCCTGCAAAAAGTCGTCTCGGGAAACCAGCACGTTCCGGGAGTGGTCGCGATGGCCACCGACCGCAACTGCATTATCTATGAAGGCGCCGCCGGCAAGCGCGTGCTCGGCCAGGACGCCGACATGACGACCGACAGCGTCTTCGCCATCTTCTCCACCACCAAGGCGATCACCGGCACCGCCGTCCTGCAGCTGGTCGAAGAGGGCCGCGTTGATCTCGACGCGCCGGCCAAAACCTACGCGCCGGAGATCGGCAAGCTCCAGGTCCTGGACGGTTTCGACGCCGACGGCAAGCCGAAGCTCCGTGCGCCCAAGCGCGACATCACCACCCGCATGCTGCTGCTGCACACCGCTGGGTTCGGCTATGATTTCTTCAACGAGCACTACAACCGCCTGGCGCAGGAGCACGGCCAGCCGAGCGTCATCACCGCGACCAAGGCGTCGATCAACACGCCGCTGCTGTTTGATCCCGGTGAGCGCTGGGAATACGGCTCCAACATGGACTGGGCGGGCCAGGTCGTAGAGGGCGTCACCGGCAAGCGGCTGGGCGAGGTCATGCAGGAGCGCATCTTCGCGCCGCTCGGCATGACCGACACCGGATTCTTCATCACACCCTCCATGCGCTCCCGCCTGACGCGCATCCATCAGCGCGGGGCCGACGGCTCACTCACCCCGCTGGTTGACCTGGAACTGACGCAGGAGCCGGAGGTCCACATGGGCGGGCATGGGCTGTATTCGACGGTCGGCGACTACTGCCGCTTCATCCGCATGTGGCTGAACGACGGTAACGGCGAGGGCGGCCGGGTCCTGAAGCGGGAGACCGTGCTGCTTGCCGAGAAGAACGGGCTTGGCGACAAGAAGATCAAGGGACTGCCCGGCGTCATCCCGTCGCTGTCCAACGACGCTGAGTTCTTCCCGGGCATGTCGAAGTCCTGGGCCTTGAGCTTTATGGTGAACGACGTCGAGGCGCCGACCGGCCGCCCCGCCGGTGCGCTCGCCTGGGCCGGGCTCGCCAACCTGTTCTACTGGATTGATCGGCAGAACGGCATCGGCGGCTTTTGGGCGACGCAGATCTTGCCATTCGCCGATCCTGCCTCGGTCACCGGCTACCTCGAGTTTGAAACCGCAGCCTACCAAAGCCTGTCGATCAAAGCCGCCGCGTAGGCGAAACCCGAGACCCCCGCGCCGCATGCGTGGGGTTTTTCGCCGCAACAAAGCAAAAGGAGCAGTATGCGCATCGGAGTGGCGGGGATCGGTGGGCGGATGGGCTGGCTGTTGGCATCGGAGATCACCGCGGCCGGGCACGCGGTTGCTGGCGGCACGCTGCGGCCGGGATCGGACCGGATGCCGCCGCCGGACATCGCTGTGTTGCCGGACCTCGTCGCTCTCGCCGCGCAATCTGATCTGGTGATCGACTTCACCCACGCCGCCACGGCGCCGGCGCACGCTGCTATCTTGGCGCAGTCGGGAGTCGCCTGGGTGCTGGGGACATCTGGCCTCTCAGCCGCTGACGAGGCCGCGGTAGGTCAGGCCGCGACCCGCATCCCCGTCGTCTATGCCGCCAACTTCGCGCCTGGCGTGAACCTGGTGCTGGCGCTCGCCGAGCAGCTCGCCGCCGCCCTGCCAGCTGACGCGTATGACGCCGAGATCGTCGAGATGCACCACCGGCAAAAAGTGGAC
>JANXVC010000365.1 GCA_025351925.1 Rhodospirillales bacterium
CTTGCAGGGCCTGATCGACCGTCAGGGTGTCACCCTTGCCGGCATCGAAGTTCTCGACCGTCAGCGATCCGCCGCCCGCGTGCAGCACGTAGCCCGTGGCGAACGACCCGCCGGTGACGTCGAGCGAGCCGGAGCCGGCAAGGGTGACACCCTGACGGTCGATCAGGCCCTGCAAGGCGCGCTCACCCAGGCGTCGGACGGCCATGGCGGCACGCTGCTTGGCTTCGGCGTCAAGCAGGGCAGCATCGACCTGATCGGGCACGCCGCGCTCAGCCCCTCGAACATCGCATTCATCTAGGCGCAGGAGACCCCGCCATGCCCATGCTTCCCCCTCTTGTCCGGGAGCCGCCTGCGGGCGAACCCGGGACCATGGACACGCCGCGCGCGCCCTTCACCGGCCATCCCGTCGGTGCCCGGCTGGCGCGGACGCAGCGGCGGTATGCCAGCAACTACAACATCAGCTACATGTACGAGCCGCCGAAGCCGATGGCCCGGCCCGAGCCTCCCCCATTGCCACCACCTCCACCCGCATCTGCGCTGAAGCCTCCGTCAGGGCCTGCGCCTGCGTATGAGAGCACCTTCGACCAGTGGCGGGCGGTGGCGGAGGCGGAGCGGGAGCGGCTTGGTGTCGATGCATCCGAGCCGGACGATGCGGCGATGCCTGTCCCGACTCCGCGGCGGGGGCTGCACGACGCGCTGCTCGGCACGACCGCGGCCGTGCTGCTGAGCGTGCTGGGCGGCATAGTCTATTATGCATGGGCGCATGACGGGCCGGACGCCGCCGCACCGGTCGGCACGGCCGCAAAAGGCTCCGGCCTGTCGGCCTTCGTGCAGCCTCTCTTCGCCATGGCGGCAAAGATGGGGCCGCAGGCAGCGCCGGCCTCCATCGCGACACCCGCACCCCGGGAGGACGTGGCGGCGGCGGTTTCGCCCGTGCAGCAGCCGCCGCAATCCGCTGCCCTGCCACCGCTGTCTGTCGCTCCGGATGCTCCCGCCCTTGCAACGCCCTTGTCGGACAAGCCGGCTCTGGCTGTCGCGCCGGCGATGCCATCCGGCGCTTCGACCCTGGCGGCCGAGGCCATCCCAGCGCCCGACCGTGCGGCAGCGGCGCTCGTTCCATTGGTCACGCGATCGAAGTCTGACGCGGCTACGTCCGCGCCGGCCACACGGGCGGAAGCCAAGCCAGTGCTGGAACAGGCGACGGGGGTGACGGCCGCCCTGCCCGCCCTGCCGTCCGAGCCCGGTGCGGTGCTGCCGGTGATCGCGATGCCGGCGCAACCGGCACAGGCCGTTGAGCAGATGGCGGCGCAAGCCGGCCCATCGGCCCCGCCGCGTGAGCCCGACGCCGTGCCTGCGGTGCCGGCCATCGCGACTGCAACGGTCCGGCTGGCACCAGCGCCTGATTGGGCGCAGGCGGGTGCTGTCCCCCTGACCCAGCCGCCCGAAGCTGCGGCGCTGCCTTCGGCACCAGCGGCTCCTCCGGTTGTTTCGACCGGTCCAACCTTGGCGGCCGAGCCGGCGATGGATGGTCCGGCCGAGACGGCGAGAACGGTCCTGCCGGGCGTGGATGCGCAGAAGGTGGTGAGCACGATGCAGCTGGTGCAGCAGATGTCGCTGATGGTGCACGACATGCATGGCGAGAGCCTGCGTTACCGCACGGAGGTGGGCGAGCTGACCGGGGCCGTGCAGGAGAAGGCGGCGAACCTTGAGGATCGGCTGAAGCGTGCCGAGGCGCGGACTGCCGCCGGGTCCGGGCCGGAGGCGGGCTGGCGGCGGGCGGGCATCGGGCCTGCCGCCGGCGATCCGGGGGACGGCGGCGAGTTACGCGCGTCGGCTGAAGCGTCGCGCGCGCTGCGGCGCTACCACGTGCAGGCGGGTTCGACCGATGCGGTTGTGCTGTCGGACGGCAACGCCGGCCCGCAGCAGGCGGCGCGGCTGCTGGTGATCGTGGGCGACCAGGTGCCTGGGGTTGGGCGTGTCCGCGCGATCGTGCCGCGCGGCCGGTCGTGGCTCGTGCAGACCGACCATGGGGAGATCCGGTGATGACGGCTGACACGGGCGAGACCGTCCAGGAGCCTTGGGTCGGCCGTGATGATGGACGTGCTGGCTGATCGGCAGGGGGCTGGCGGACCGATGTCCGGGCGTTCGGTGTGCGCCGACCGCCCGGCTGCCGGTTTAGGTTTGTCAGCGATACGGGATGGCGAGAGTGCGGCTCAGTTTTCCTGTCTGGCTTGCTTCCCGGCCTCGTCGTGGGTCAAGACCGGAGATACTGTGTTGCAGGTCAAGCGGCGAAGAGGCATCCAGGAGGAGAAATCTCATACTCCCTAACCTTGGCTGGTTCGAAACCCATCAACGACCCTCAGTTGGTGGGGAACTGAGCTTGCGTCATGGCCGCAATTTCAGCCGGCTTGCGCCCGTCCAAGCCCTCCAGGCGCTTGGAGCGCAACCTCCATAGCGGACGTTCTCGCGCACAGTCTGTCCGGCAACGATTGGTGGGAAACGGACCTACGATATTGCTAATCTATCTCGGACCAGCTTTCTGGGCAGGAACGAGGAACGACGGTTCCGGGCGACCGCAAACCTGATAGAGTGTCGCAAAAGCTTTAAGCCTATAGAATTTACAAGTTAAGGTGGTCGCGTGCTGACAACCCTCACCGTCGAGAACTGGAAAAGCTACGAAAAGGCCACATTAAATGTGGATGCCCTATCCGTTCTAATTGGTACGAATTCGAGTGGAAAATCCAACCTTCTCGACGCGTTAGCCTTTCTAAATCGCATCGCAAGTGGAACCATGCTGACATCAGCTCTTCAGGGTGATGGGGCTGTTTCTCCACTTAGAGGAGGAGTTGAATGGGCTGCACGAAAGCCGATCAATAAGTTCGCCATTGGCGTTACATTCCGTGCTGACGAAGCACAGGACTTTGAGTATCGCATCGAATGCGCCACCACTCCGACTAGATGTGACCTAGTCGGTGAACAATTAAGACGTATTCGTTATCGCCTAGACAAGGCAGGAACAAGAAAGTCGCAAACTGGTGCCATTCTTCTCTTCACAACAGACGTCATCACAGAAGACACCCCTACAATTGTCGCACGTTTGTACAACGAAAAAAGAGGAGCTCCTCGTCAACTCAGCCGATCAAATGCAATACTGTTTCAACTTGTCGGACAGAAGAGCAGAGTTGAAATACAGGAAGGAGTGGAATTAATTATCAATGCGCTCCGCAATGTCTTTATACTTGATCCCATTCCGTCTCACATGCGTGGGTTTTCGCCATTATCCGATCGGTTAGATTTTGATGGTGGTAATATCGCTGGCGTAATAGCCGCGTTACCGCAAGATGCTAAAGGCGGGATAGAAAAGACTCTTACGGATTATGTTTCAAAGCTTCCAGAGAGAGATATAACAAAAGTTTACGCTGAGACTGTCGGTAAATTCAACACGGATGCCATGCTTTACTGTGAGGAAAGGTTCAAGAACTCTGGAGAGAGTTCGACCGTCGATGGGCGGGGAATGTCCGACGGCACTCTTCGATTTCTTGCGATCCTTACCGCTCTCCTGACACGTCCGAGGCATAGCCTTCTTGTTGTCGAAGAGGTCGACAATGGCCTTCATCCGTCACGCTCAAAGCTTCTACTCGAAATGTTAGGAAATGTTGGAAAAGAGCGCAGCGTCGATATCATGGTCACCACTCACAACCCTGCACTACTCGATGCGATGGGGACAGAGATGGTCCCGTTTATCACAGTTGCCCATAGAGATCCGGAAAGTGGCATGAGTTGCTTGACGCTGCTGGAAGAGATCGACCAACTACCAAAACTTCTAGCTCAAGGTCAGGTTGGTAAATTATCCAGTCAAGGACTGATCGAGCAAGCGCTCAAAAATCAGCTTGAGCAAGCTGCATAATGTCGAAACGAGTTTTGATATTCGATACGTCAGTTCTCTGCTGTTTATTGAAAGTTCCTGGAAAGGAAACTGCTGGTTCTGGTAAAGAGGTTTGGAACCATAGCAGAGTCTCTCAGCTAGTTGATAAAGAGTCACTGGAAAAGAGCACTTTTGTCCTCCCACTTGCTAGTATCATTGAGACTGGAAATCATGTTGCACAGGCTCCAGGGGACCGCTACTCAGTTGCGGTTGAGCTTGCAAAGATTATCTCAAGTGCGGCTATGGCAAGCACGCCTTGGGCTGCATTTACTGATCAATCAGGACTTTGGGAAAAGGAGCAACTTGCCAATCTTGCTGGAAATTGGCCTAATCTCGCGAAATCTGGGCTGTCCATCGGGGATGCGACAATCAAGGATGTTGCAGAGTATTATGCGAGGGCTGGCTTTAATGTCGAGATCATCACCGGTGATGCAGGTTTGAAAGCTTATGAGCCTGCATCACGTCTCCAGGTCCCTCGGCGGCGTCGAAAATAAGGGGTGAGGCTTTCCTAGTCCGCCTTAAATAAATGTCAGCTTTGAGTCGGGAGCTGCCGGCCAGACGCCCGCAGCAAAGGGCCGCTTACCTCCCTCGCTTATTCCAAAGCAGCCAGTCCGGTTTCGGCCAACTCCAGTCATACGGCTTTGGTCAGCTAGGTTTCCGGGTTGGGCCGCGTCCGGCCCTACGTAGCCGTCCTTGACGAGGTAGAGCCAACGAACCTGGAGTGCCACCTTCGCCCAACCAGGCGGGAAAGGCCAGAAAGTGGCGCGTAGGCCGAAGGCAGATCGGCGGCAGGCAGATTTCTTCGGCGCTCCTGCCTCGACGCCAGCAGAGTCAGAGCCTCGCCCAACCCCGAAACAGAAACCCAAGCAGGAGATCAAGCACCAGTCACCGTCATCGGACAGCGACGAAGCACGCTTACGCAACAGCATCAACGTGCTGGTCGAACGGTTGTCCCGCACAGAGTGGAACGAACTGGTGGCGACGCTGCCCGACGATGCTCTCGCGCATTTAGTCATCGTCATCGTCCGCCAACTCCGTCGCCGTCTCGCACGCAGCCGCGGAAAGGGCGGCAAAGGCCGCGCCTCCGCGCTGGAACGCTCAGCCCAGCAACTCATCGTCGAGTTGGGCGGCCCGGGAGAGGACGACGAGTGGCATGAGGGACAGTAGGCCCGGTGCGGCCGTCGCTGCCGCCCAGGACAGGAATGCTGTTCGGGCGTGGTCAGCACCCACTCGTGTCGTGCTGATCCAGCACCGCCCATCCCGCCTGCCAAGCCTCTGCCGACGTGCGGTAGCGAGTAGACGCGCACCGCACGGTCCTGCCGTCCTCCTCGTCATAGATCTCCCAGCCGTAGGGCTTGATGCCGTTTCCCATAAAGCAGACCCGAAGACGAA
>JANXVC010000377.1 GCA_025351925.1 Rhodospirillales bacterium
GGAGGCGGCATGGCTGCAGTCACAGTAACAGGCGGTAATAATGAGACCGTCGTCCTCAACGTGGGATCTGCGCAAAATGCCCTCATCGCGCAGGAACTCGCGTCCATCGTTTCACAATCCATCGCCGACGGTAAACTGACGGCGAGAAACTACACCGGATCAAAGCTCCCGCCGTCCGTCCCGGGCGTGCCGGAGGAGATCGTCATCAAGTCTCCAATACCCGTAACCCTATCCGCTCAGGCGAAAGCCGTCGTCAACGATTCGAAGTCGGCGGTGGTGTTCGGCGGCGGCGCCATGGACGAGGTGGTCCTCTCCGGCGCTGGCAATCTCACCTTCTTCACCCGCGGCGGCTCCGGCAACATTGTCACCGGTGACGGCAACAACCGGGTCATCCAAACCGGCGCGGGCGGCTGGAACATCCAGACCGGCAGCGGCAGCGACTCCATCGTCGCGGGCGCTGGCAGCAATACGATCTCTGCGGGCGGCGGGCACAACTCGGTCCTGCTCCAGAGCGGCGACAACGTCGTCAACTCGACCGGCCAGGACAGCATTGTCGGCCTATCCGGCACGCTCACAGTCGATGCTTCAGGCAATACCAACGATGTCGTGGTCACGCAGGCAAGCGGTCAGCTTACCTTCATCGGCGGCACCGGGAACTCGACGGTATTGGGCGGCACTGGGAGCGCTGCGATCTACGCGGAAGGCGACGGATACTTCCGCGGCGGCACCGCGGGCAACAACACGATCTACGTCAACAGCGGCAATACCACGATCTACGGCGGCGGCAACGGCGACCAGCTCTACGCCGGGGGCACCGGCCAGACCCACATGTACGCGGGGAGCGGCAACGAAACGCTCGTGGGCGCACTGGGATCGGGCAACAATGAGTTCCATGCCGGCTCGGGCGCCGACAGCATCATCGGCGGCTCCGGTGTGGACACGATCTTCGGCGGCCACGGCCAGGCAACCGTGGAGGGCGGCGCTGGCCGGGATCTGTTCGAGTTCGTGCACGGCAACGCTGGAGGCAAGATGCTGATCCTCGACTTCGCTGCACAGGACAACGACAAGATCAAGCTTGTCGGCTATGCCTCCGATGAGACCGACCGCGCGCTGCAAACCCTGCACGTGGCCGGCGGCAGCGCCACGATGACTCTCAGCGACAACACGAAAGTTACCTTCGCCAACGTCACCGACCTGAGCAGGTCCAACTTCTCGTAAAGCCTGTTCAAGACTCTCCCAAAGCACGGGGCGGCCCGCTAGATTTCGGCTGCCCCGTCAGTTTGTCGTTTCAGCGTTCCAGGAAAGCAACATGCCATGAACTCCATCATGGAGCAGGGCCGGGTCTCAACAACCGGTACCGTCTCGTTTTCCGGATTTGCCGACCCGATGGCCGACAGCGTCGTAACCGGCTGGGCGATCTGCGAGTTCGATCCGTTCCAGCCGGTGGTCCTCGATGCATCCATCGACACCGAATTCGTCAGTCCCATCGTCTGCGACCTGCCGCGCGAGGACCTGCGGGAGGCCGGCTTCCCCGGCCAGGGCGGGGGCTTCCGTTTCGCCATTCCCGAGCGCTTCTTCGACGGCGAAAGCCACGCGCTCCGCCTCGCCTTTGCCGACGGCTCCCCGCTGGCGTTCCGGACCAAGTCCGGCGGCACAGCCTTGGAGGGGCGCTTCCGCTCGGAACGCGAGGTCGAGGTCCAGGGCTTCGTTGACGGCGTCGAGGGCAGCGGCATCCGCGGCTGGGCGTTCCGCCGCAACAGCCAAACCGGCGCGATCACCGGCGGCATCGCGATCCAGGTGTCCTGCAACGGCGTGCCGATCCGGCAGATCATGGCCGACGGCCTCCGCCAGGACGTGGCGAAGGTCAAGGGATGCCCGCCGAACGTGGGCTTCGACTTTCAAATCCCAGCCGAGTTCCGCACCGGCGCCGCCTTCACCTTCTCGCTGCGCTCGATCCCCGACGGCGTCGAGATGCAGCAGAGCCCGATCACCACGAGCTTTCCTTCGACCGACTCCATCAGCAAGCTCTATGCCCTGAAGGACCTGGTGGACGACCTATGCGCGCGCGCCTGGGTGGTCCAGCGGCAAATCGGCCGCATGCTGCCGTCCGGCGGAAGCACCAGCACCGGCTACGACGCCTGGGCCCGGCGCTATTACGAAAACCTGCGCCGGCGCACCGCCGCCCTGCCGCCGGTGATGGTCGATGCCCCTTTGGTGTCGATCATCGTGCCCGCCTTCAAGCCGGATCTGCGGGACTTCATGGCGGCGCTGGAATCGGTCCGCCTGCAGACTTACACCAACTGGGAGCTCATCATCGTCGATGACGCGAGCGGCTCGCGTGCGCTCAGCGCCTGCATCCAGGACGTGGCCGCGAAGGACGAGCGGATACGCTTCATCCGCCACGCCCGCAACCGCGGCATCAGCGCCGCGACCAACACCGCCATCCGGGCCGCCACGGGGAAATTCGTCGTGCTGTTCGACCACGACGACCTTCTGGTGGACGTCGCCATCGAGACCATGGTCCGCGCTGCGCTCGCGACCGGCGCCCGGGTGCTGTACTCGGACGAGGACAAGATCGACGATACCGGCACCTACAGCGAGCCCAATCTCAAGCCCGACTGGAACTACCGCCTCCTGCTCTGCCAGAACTACGTCTGCCATCTGCTGATGGTCGAGCGCGACCTGCTGCGGCAGACCGGGCAACTGCGCACCCAATGCGACGGTGCGCAGGACCACGACCTGCTGCTCCGCCTCTCGGAGACCTGCGACGCCGCGAGCATCTACCATGTGCCCGAGTTGCTGTATCATTGGCGCAAGAGTGCCAATTCGACCGCGAGCTCCGGCGAGGCGAAGCCCTACGCCGTGCAGGCCGGGGTCGAGGCCGTCAGCGCCCACCTGCGCCGCCGGGGTTTTGCCAATGCCGAGGTGACGCCGATCGGCGCGCGCACGATGTACTCGGTGCAATGGCGGCTCGACGCCGAGCCGAGCGTCTGCATCGTCATCCCGTTCAAGGACCAAGCCGACATCACCCGGCAGTGCCTGCAGAAACTCATCGCCAACACCGACTACGGCAACTGGCGGGTCGTCCTCGTCGATAACGCCTCGACATCCGCGGACACCAAAAAATTCTGCAAGGCGGCGTGCAAAGACAAGCGGGTGACGCTTCGGCGCATCGACGAGAAATTCAACTACTCACGCCTCAACAACATCGCCGTCAAGGAGAACCCGGCGGACTACTACGTGTTCCTCAACAACGACGTGTTCATCGAGCAGCGCGACTGGCTGCGCGTCCTGGTTGACGAGGCGCTCGCCGATCCCCTCGTGGCCATCGTCGGCGCAAAGCTCGTCTATCCCAACCAAACCATGCAGCACGCCGGGATCATCCTCGGCGTCGGCGGCATCGCCGACCACGCGTTCCGCGGCCTGTCAATCGACGACCCTGGCTATGTGGCCCGCGCCTGGTGCGCACAGCAGTACTCCGCCGTGACAGGCGCCTGCATGTTGTGCCGGGCCGAGGCGTTCCGCGACGTGCAGGGCTTCGACGAGGTCGAGCTCGCGGTGGCCTATAACGACGTCGATCTTTGCCTGAAGGTCGGCGCGCGCGGCTGGCGCGTCGTCTGGACCCCGGCGCTGACCGCCGAGCACCATGAATCGCTCAGCCGCGGCGACGACATGGCGCCGTCCAAGGTTGCCCGGTTCTTCCATGAGAACCAGGTCATGCAGGACCGCTGGGGGGCGCTGCTGCGGCGGGACCCGTTCTACAACCCGCATTTCTCGCGGGCCGGCGGCATCTTCACCGATCTCGAGGATCTCACCGCCCACCCGTAGCCGCTGGCGAGCCCCCGCTCGCGAAAGATCAACGCTCCCAAACCGTCGTCGAGGACTTGCCATGCCAAAGCACAAATACTCACTTGTGACCTGCGCGCGCTGGGAGGACGAGCACATCCTCGAATGGCTCGACTACCACAAGGCGATCGGCTTCGATCACGTCTATCTATGGTCCAACGACGACGATCCGGAAGCGCTGCGTCGCGCCGTGCAGCCGCATCTCGGCGATCAGCACCCGTTCGTCACGTTCAATCACTGGCCGGCCGTCGGGCAGCAGTTCCACATCTACGAGAACTTCCTGGAGAACTACGCCGGGGAGACCGAGTGGTTCTCGTTCCTCGACATCGATGAGTTCCTGGTGCTGCGCGACGTGAACGACATCCGCGTGTTCATGGACGGTTTCGATCCGACGATCGACTGCGTCTATTTTCATTGGGCCAACTTCGGCGCGAACGGACGTGTGGAGCGGCAGCCCGGCAGCATCCTGACCGGCCTCGTCCGCCGTGAGCCAGGCGTGGACTTCCATACCAAGAACCTGGTGCGCTCCAGCAAGGTGTCCCTGGAGTTGATCCGTCAGGGCCTGCACAAGGGCGCGCTCGCCTATCATCATTTCTGGGACGACTACAACTTCCCCGATTTCAAGATTTGCAACGTGCTGGGCGAGGCGACGCCGGGCTATACCGACAACTTCCCCATTCGGGCCCACGCCTATACCCATCGGCCGGACTACCAGGACCGGATCTTCCAAAAGGCCTACTGCGCCCATTTTCGGTTCAAGTCCGAGGACGACTTCATGCGCCGGGTCAACCGCGGCGGCAACGCCGCGCAGAACGTCTGGGGCAAGCGCTTCCTGACGAATGAGCACAAGGAAATCCTGGCGAAACACGACGCGGTGCTGGACACCTATCTCGCCGACTTCTGGGCGCCGCGGCAGCAGCTGCTCGACGTCGTGCGGCGGGCCAGGCGCACCCTGACGGCCAAAGGCGGCGCCGGTGATTACCGCGAGTTCCTCGGCGCGCTCTCCACGGTCGGGCTGGACCAGGCGTGATCCGGTTCGCTGGAGCAATGCGGGTCACCGCCCTGATCCTGTCGCTCGTCCCAGCAGCCGCCCGGGCGCAGGAGGTGTTCCTGGGCTCGGCCGACCAGTGGGGTGATCTCGTGCAGCACTCGGAGCAGTGGCCGTTCGTGCGGGACAACGTCGATGGGCTCTATGTCAATTTCATCATGATGCACCGCCTGCGCGGCGATCTGCTGAATGCGACCGCCCGGCTGCTGAAGAACCGCAAAGCGTTCCTCGAGTCCGACAACCGCACGCCGAAGGACGGGGATGACGGGTCCGGGGCGGCGCCGGAGGATGACCAGTCCTCGATCCAGCGGCTGCACGCCTCGGGCCTGACGATCCCCTACACCAGCCTGAACTATGGCTGGAGCCAGGAGCGCGCCGTCAACCTGCGCGGGTTCGACAAGCGTCCAGGCGCCGCGCGCCGAAATTTCGTGCAGATCGGCCCGTGGAATATCGGCGGCGACATCGCCCAGGACCGGGAGCAGGACCCGGCACGCGTCGGGTTGTCCAACGCGGCTTTCCGCGATTGGATTAAAAGCTCCGACGGCGCCTCCACCGACGGACCCATGGGCCTGTGGAAGGCGGACAACGGCAAAATGCGCGCCGCCAGCGTCTCCATCGTGCGGTTCGCCCATCGGCACGGCAAGCTGGCGGTCGTCATGCTGGGGCCATACGGCGCCAATAACCCCGACTACGACCCGGCGCAGTTCCTGTCCGTCTCCCAAGACGCCGTGCGGCTGCACGAGGATGCCGCGGCGGTGCCGGACATCTGGACGGTGTTCGAATACGCAACGTCCATCCCCGCCGTGCCCGAGCAGGACGGCGGCCGGGCGGCTGCGACGACCACGGGCGCGGCGTTCTGGCTGCTGCACCACCTGCGGGACCCCGATCACGCGATGTCGATGGCGGTGTCCCCGATACCGGCACCTCCGGTAGCCGGACCGCAGGATGGCCGGCCGGCGCGCGAAGCCTGCGGGCGTGCGGTCGAGATCGTCCTCGCCAATCAAAGCGACTGGCTCGATTTCGCACCCCGGCTTCGTCTGGACGGGCCGGGCGGGGGCCAGCGCATGCGGGTGACCATCGACGGCGCCGATGTCTCGGAGGCCATCCGGACCGGGGTGCCGCTCGCCGGCCCGCTGCGCCTTTGGCCGGGCCAGCGCCGCACGATCCGTCTGTCAGTCGGCCCTGGCGGCCGGATCGGAACTGAAGCGATGCGGCTTGAGCTCTATCCAGGCATTGGATCAGCCGTGCCGTCCCAGGCGCTCGCACTGCAACCCGCTGCCGGCAAATGCGACGGTGTGGTGAGTCCGCCCAACGCCCGGTCGCCGCGGCCCGCTCAGGCGCCAAGGCCAGCGAGCCATCTCGGGTGGCCGAAAGCCGCCTGACCGTATGGTATTCCGGCTGGACATCTGTCCTTTCATTCGTTACTGAAAAATAATGAAAATATATCCGCACCCGATCGTAGCCGGATTTGCTGCGTCCCTCCTCTCAGCGCTCGCGCCCACTGCAGGCTCTGCGGCTTCCCTCAGCAACCCGCCGGTGTTCACCAGTGAGCGCGGGTCGCTCGACCTGGTGATGGTGGCGAAGCCGGTGCCGACGCAGATCACCCCGGACGTGACCACGCCCGCCTGGGTCTATGAGGTCTGCCAGCGCACCGGCCCGCTGCAGAACTCCTGCC
>JANXVC010000421.1 GCA_025351925.1 Rhodospirillales bacterium
CGCAGGCTTCGAGCGCGCCCGCCCGCGCGAGCTGTCGGGCGGTATGCGCATGCGGGTGTCGATCGCCCGCAGCCTGGTCGCCGGGCCGCAGCTCCTGCTGATGGACGAGCCGTTCGCAGCACTCGACGAGTTCACCCGCCACGCCTTGCAGGAGGACCTGCTCGCCCTGCAGGCCGAGGCTGGCTGCAGCGTCGTGTTCGTGACGCATTCGATCTACGAGGCTGCGTTCCTGGCACGGCGCATCGTGCTGATGTCGCCCCGCCCCGGCCGGATCGTGCACGAGGTGCTCTCAAGCCTCGGTCCAGCCGAGGAGCGCCGCCTCGACCCGGCTTATCTGGCGCTGGTGGCCGACATTACCCACGCCATGCAGCGGGCCCGCGCGGCGTGAAGGCGGCGCCCCTGCTGTTCGGCCTGCTGGCGCTGCTGCTCTGGCAAATTGCGGTCCAGGTCAGCGGCGTTCCGCCCTACATCCTGCCGGGTCCCGTTGCGATTTTGCGTGCCTTCCTAGCCGACCCGGCGCTGCTGCTGGGATCGCTGCTGTCCACCCTTATCGTCACTGCCGCTGCCCTGCTGGCGAGCTGTGTGCTCGGCGTGGCGATGGCCGGGCTGATGGCCGCCAGCGTGTGGGCCAGGGCCGCGATCCTGCCATGGGCCGTGGTGCTGCAGGTCACGCCGATCGTGGCCATCGCGCCGCTGATCATCGTCTGGGTCGGCGACCCGTTCACCTCGCTCGTGGTCTGCGCCACGATCGTCGCGTTCTTCCCGGTGTTCTCCAACACGGCGGCAGGGCTGGCGGCGGCCCCTGCGGAGCTGATTGATTTGTTCCGGCTGAACGGCGCCGGGCGGTGGCAGACCCTGTGGCTGCTGCGGCTGCCGGCGGCGCTGCCGCTGTTCCTCGCCGGGCTGCGCGTCTCCGGCGGGCTGGCGCTGGTGGGCGCCGTGGTGGCGGAGTTCGTGGCGGGGTCGGGCGGCTTCGCGTCCGGGCTGGCCTACCGGATTCTCGAAGCCGGCTACCGGCTGCAGATTCCCCGCATGTTCGCGGCGCTGGTGCTGCTCTCGGCGGCCGGGATCGTCATCAATGTCGGCCTGGGCGCCTTATCCTCCTGGCTGCTGCGGCGCCGGGGGGAGGCCTAAAGATCGGGTGTCTTGAAGCCGGCGCATGGCGCTGCCACAACTGGCGGAAGGAGACTGCGATGGCCGACCCCAAGACCCTTACCCCCGCGCAACGCGCGTATGAGCAAAAGCGTGCCGCGAAGGCGGGTAAGTCGCTGGAAAGCTGGCTGGACGCGAAGCAGAAACGCGCCGCCGCGGAGGCCAAGCCAGCAGCGCCGCCGCCGAAGAAGAAGCCCGGCCTGATCTCGCGCCTGCTGGACCGCGCGCACAAGCCGCTCTGAGGGCCATCGCCGCACACGCCGACTGGAGCGTCGATCCGGGCAAGCGGTGGATGGCGCTCGCGCTGCCGGATACTGCAGGCTGGACGCTGGGCGTGCAGCCGGTTGAGGACGTCTCGACACTGCTGGCCCGTCTCCGCGATCTGGCGCAGGGCGCGCCGGTCGCTTTGGGCGTCGATTTTCCGATCGGCCTGCCGCGCGCCTATGTTGCCCGTCATCTGGCTGGACAGGCCATGCCGGACTTCCCGACATTCTTGCATGAACTGGCGGACCGGCCCGAGTTCCTATCGGTATGCGGCACGCTGGAGGAGATCGGTCCGGCGCGGCCGTTCTATCCCATGCGCGGCATGCGCGGCATGACGCGCTTATCGCACGCGCTGGCGCTGGGGCTGGACAGCGCGGCTGGCCTGTCTCGGGCCTGCGATGTCGCGACCCTGCATCGCCCGGCGGGAGCGCCGCTGTTCTGGACGCTGGGCGCCAACCAGACCGGCAAGGCGGCGATCGCGGCCTGGCGCGACCTGCTGCTGCCGGCGCTGGCCGGGCCGCATCCCCCGGCGCTGTGGCCGTTCGACGGTCCGCTGCTGCCGTCGCTGACGGGCGACCAGGTCGTGATCGCAGAAACCTACCCCGCCGAGGCGATGCGGCAGCTCGGCCTCCATATGGGCGGCAGCAAGCGGCGTCACGCCGACCGCCTGGCGCTCGTGCCAGCCATCCGGGCCGCGATGGCGGCGCTGTGTGCAAGTCCAAATCCAATACTCGACTGTTTGATGGCACAGGGTTTCGGCCCGGACGCAGCCGGCGAGGACCGCATGGACTGCGTCGTTGGCCTGTTATGCGTGCTGCAGGTGCTGGCGGGACGACGCACCGACGCGGCGCCGGACGATCCCTGGATCCAGCGCTGGGAGGGCTGGGTGCTGGGCCAGTCGCCGGGTGAATGTCCACAACTGGACAGCGGCACGGCCCGACTGTAACGGATGCCGGGACATCCCTGCCCCCGCACCCAAGGCCACCATGACCGCGCTTCCCGCCCCATCGGGCGCCAGCATCGTTCCCGTTATCCTGTCCGGCGGCACCGGCACCCGCCTTTGGCCGGTTTCGCGCGAGAGTTTCCCAAAGCAGCTCTGGCCGCTGGTGTCCGACCGCACCATGCTGCAAGACACCGCGTTGCGCGGCGTCGGCCCCGGCTTCGCGCGCCCGATCGTCGTGTGCAACCAGGAGCACCGCTTCCTGATCGCCGAGCAGCTGCGCACCGCCGGCATCGCCGACGCCGAGATCGTGCTGGAGCCGGTCGGCCGCAACTCTGCACCCGCGATCACCGCGGCGGCGCTGCTGGCGTTCGAGGCGGACCCGAACGCGATTCTGTGGATGATGGCGGCCGACGCGGCGATCCAGCGGACGGAGGCGCTGCACGCGGCGCTGGCGCGCGCCGCCGTCGCAGCCCGCGCCGGACGCATCGTGATGTTCGGCATGCAGCCGCATCGCGCCGAGACGGCCTATGGCTACATCGAGGTCGGCCCGGAACTCCCCGATGCACCCGGCGTGCACGACCTGGCGCGGTTCGTCGAGAAACCTGACGCGACGACGGCGGAGCGGCTGGTGGCGTCGGGCGGCTTCCTGTGGAACTCCGGCATGTTCGTCTTCACCGCCGCGACGCTGCTGGCCGAGATGGAGCGCCATGCGCCCGACGTGCTGGCCGCGGTGCGCCGTGCGGTGACGGACCGGGTGCACGACCTCGACTTCACCCGGCTGGACCCCGCCGCCTTTGCCGCCTGTCCGAATATCAGCCTGGACTACGCGGTGGCGGAGCGGACGACGGTCGCCGCCGTGGTGCCGGCCGACCTCGGCTGGTCCGATGTCGGAAGCTGGGACGCGCTGTGGGAGCAGTCGGCGAAGGACGGCGCGGGGAACGCGACCGTGGGCGACGTACTGCTGGAGGGTTCGGACAACTGCTACGTGCGCAGCGATGGCGTGCTGACGGCCGTGGTCGGGCTGCAGGATGTCGTCGTGGTGGTCACCGGCGATGCCGTGCTGGCGATGCACCGCGACCGGGCGCAGGACGTGAAGACCGTGGTGGACCGCCTGCGCCAGGCCGGGCGGCACGAGGCTGTCGCGCATAACCGCTCGTATCGCCCCTGGGGCTTCTACGAGAGCCTGATCCACAGCGACCGATTCCAGGTGAAGCGGATCGTGGTCACGCCGGGCCACAAGCTGTCATTGCAGAAGCATTTTCACCGCGCGGAGCACTGGGTCGTGGTCAGCGGCACCGCGCTGGTTACCCGCGACGCCGACGAGCTGATGGTGCGGGAGAATGAGAGCATCTACCTGCCGCTCGGCTGCACGCACCGGCTCGCCAACCCCGGGCGCATCCCATTGACCCTGATCGAGGTGCAGTCGGGCAGCTATCTCGGCGAGGACGACATCGTGCGCCTCGAGGACACCTATGGCCGCGCTTAGCAATTAAGGACATCCATGCCCACAGCCCTGATCACCGGCGTCACCGGCCAGGACGGCGCGTATCTGAGCCAGTATCTGCTCGGCAAGGGCTATGAGGTCGTCGGCCTGATGCGGCGCTCGGCGTCGTCGGACGTGATCGGCGAGCGGCTGCGCTGGCTGGGCGTGCTCGACCATGTGCAGCTCGTCGATGGCAACCTCGTCGATCTGTCGAGCCTGATCCGCATCCTGCAGACGCATAAACCGGACGAGGTCTATAACCTCGCGGCGCAGAGCTTCGTCGCCGCATCGTGGCAGCAGCCGCTGCTGACCGGGACCGTGACGGCATTAGGCGCCGGCAACATCCTGGAGGCGGTGCGCATCATCCGGCCCGAGGCGCGGTTCTACCAGGCGTCATCGTCCGAGATGTTCGGCCTGATCCAGGAGTCCGTGCAGTCCGAGCGCACGCCGTTTTACCCGCGCAGCCCGTACGGCGTGGCGAAGCTGTACGCGCATTGGATGACGGTGAACTACCGCGAGAGCTTCGGCCTGCACGCCAGCAGCGGCATCCTGTTCAACCACGAAAGCCCGCTGCGCGGCATCGAGTTCGTGACGCGCAAGGTGACGGACGGGGTGGCGCGGATCAAGCTTGGCCTGGCGAAGACGCTGCCGCTGGGCAACCTCGACGCCAAACGCGACTGGGGCCACGCGCGCGACTACGTCCGGGCGATGCATCTGATGCTGCAGCAGGAGCAGGCGGACGACTACGTGGTCGCCACCGGCGTTACGACCAGCATACGCGACCTGTGCCGCACGGCATTCGCCCATGTCGGCCTGAACTACGAGGACCACGTCAGCGTGGAGCCGCGGTTCATGCGCCCGGCCGAGGTCGATGTGCTGCT
>JANXVC010000431.1 GCA_025351925.1 Rhodospirillales bacterium
CTCCAAGTGGGGCGCTGACCTGTTCGCCGGCGTGCGCTCCGTCATCGGCACCGCCGCACGCCGTGGCATGGGCGCCTACCAGGCTATCCAGCAAACCCTACGCGGGCAGGCCACTCCCTACCCGGGTTGAGCAGAAACCCGTCCTGAAGCGCTCGATGTCCTCATCCGGAAGCCGAATGCCGAACGCATCCTCGGCCGCGCAGGCGAGATCGATCATCGAGAGCGAGTCGATGCCGAGATCGGCCTGCAGCCGCAGGTCCCGGGTCACCACCCCTTGATGCGTCTTGGCAAACCTTGCAAGGATTGCAGCGAATGCCGGGAGAATGCCGTCCTGCTGCACGACGCCGCTATCCCGCCAGCGCCATGCCAGACGGCTGGCCAGACCGCGCGGACTGCAGCGCGTCGAACTCGTGGATCCAGGCGAAATCCTCCGGGAACGCCGCGACCTTCCGGTCCCGCGCCGCAAGGGCCGGGCCGTCCGGCAAATGCAGCAGCGCGTTCGTCGCCCAGGAGCTGCGCTGGATCTTCCGGGTGCGGGCGCGCCGGAGCGACTGGTAGTGCGCCATCATGGCGTCGAGGCCGCTCGCCGTCGTGCCGGCCAGCAGCTCGGCCAGGGTGATCGCGTCCTCGATCGTGGTGTTCGCACCCTGACCGTGATGCGGCACCATGGCATGCGCGGAGTCGCCCAGCAGCAGGGCGCGGCCGCGGTGCCACTGCAGCAGCGGACGCACCACGAACAATCCCCAAAGCTTATGGTGCGGCACCGCGGCGATCATCTCGGTCACCGCCGGATGCCAGCCCTTGAACGCCTGCAGCGCCCGGCCCGGCTCGATCTCGGCCATCGACCCGCTGTCCCGCCACGCCTCCGGACCTTCCATCACGGCGAAATAGTTGACGTCCTCGCCGCCGCCGCCGATCGCGTAGTGCAGCAAATGGGCATTCGGCCCCATCCAAAACTGGATCGCCTGCGGGTCCGGCAGCGTCGGCAGCTGGCTGGCCGGCACGATGCCGCGGAACGCGCTGGTCCCCGAGTAGGTCACGCCCTCGCCGCCGGTCACCCACTCGCAGATGACCGAGCGCACGCCGTCCGCCCCAATCACCAGGTCCGCCTCGATGGACCGGCCATTGTTGAACTCGAACGCGATGGCGTCGCCCTGGTCGGATATCGTGTGCAGCCGGTGCCCGAGATGCAGCCCAGCGCCGCCGAGCGCCGTGCTCAAAACCCGCTGCAGGTCGGCGCGGTGGATGCCGTAATAGGGCGCACCGAAGCGCTGCTGGTAGCGGAGGCCGTTCCGCACGGGGTGCGCCGCGATGCGCTGTCCATCCTGCCAGCTGCGGTAGATCAGCTCGGTCGGCTCCGTCGAGGCCGCGGCGACCGATTCCAGCACGCCAAGCCGGCGCAGCTCCCGGGTCGCGTTGGCGGATAGCGCCACCGCCGCGCCGATCTCGGTCAGTTGCGGCGCCTGCTCATACACGTCCGCAGCCAAGCCGCGCTGCTGCAGCGCGAGGGCGAGCGTCAGGCCGCCGATGCCGCCGCCGATGATCGCGATCCGAAGTCGTTGTGCCTGCACCGGTCAACTCGCTGAACTCTTGCCGTATTCCTACGATGAGCATGATTGGCGCAGGCTGCAAATATGGATGATGGGAAGGGCGACATGGACCTGAGCGGCGACACGGAGTTTGCAGACCGGGTGCAGGGGCGCCTCGACCGGCTCGGCCAGTCGGCGGAGCACGCGGCGCGGGCCGCCGGGCTTCCCGCCGACTTCATCCGCAGACTGCTGGACGGCAAGCTGCCGCCGCCGCGTGGCCAGCGCCTGGTCAAACTCGCCGAAGCCCTGGCCACCTCAGTGTCCTACCTGGTCGGCCTGGACCCGGACACGTTGGTCCCGACCGAATACCTTGAGGAGGAGCAGGGCAGCCTGGGCCTGCTCGCCGGGGATGAGGACGCATTGCTACGGGCCTACCGTCGGCTGGACTTCTCGTTACGGGCGGCCCTGCTGCAGGTCGTTCTGAAAATGGCGCCTGAACCTGAAACACTTGAAAAGAAGCCGCGCCAGAGCGCCCCGCGCGCCGCCTCGAACGGCTGATCGCCTTACTCAATATCGGCGATCTCGGCTCTCAACCCGCGATCCTAGATCGACGGCCCGATCCACCGTGAGAAGTCGCGCTGCCTGCGGTGGAACTTCCAGGTCTCCGCGTCCACCACGCGGCCTTGCGCGATGACGCCGGCATAATCGGTGGCGAGTGCGACGTAATGCATGCTGGTGGAACTCGCCGCAGCACGGCAGGTTGTGGGACAGTTCTGTGAAGCTGTGTCGAATGACCCGGCGGCGCGTTGCCTGTGGTGTCTCGTTATTGTTGTAGAAATTATTGGAGTGCACCGGACCATGAAACGCGATCCTGTCACCCTGGTCATCACCGCCCTGGCCGTCGCCAGCCTGTCGATCGCCGCTTTTACCGGGCATGCAGAGCCGAAACCGGCTTTGGACGCGAAAAGTAAGCGTGTGGGCGCCGGGCGATCGCCCAACAACCGATCTTCAGGCACAGAAGCCGGCCATGACGCCGCCAAACCGTCCGAGATTCCGGCCCGCGGCTGGTGGGCGATTGCGAAGCGGGTCGGAGGCAAGGTTTCCAGCGACCGGCTGCTAACCGAGGCGGCGGGCATCACCTTCTATGCGCTGCTCGCACTGTTTCCCGCTTTGGCCGCCATGGTCTCGCTGTATGGCCTGTTCGCCGACCCGGCCACCATCTCGGACAACTTAGACGCTGCCTCCGGAGTGGTGCCGGGCGGCGGGATGCAGATCATTACCGACCAGGTGCACAGCCTTACGTCGAACGGCAGCAAGGCGCTGGGCTTTGCCGCCGTGCTCGGCCTCGCGACCTCGCTATGGAGCGCGAACCAGGGCACCAAGGCGTTGTTCGACGCGCTGAACGTCGTGTACGACGAAACCGAGAAGCGCGGCTTCCTGCTTCGCACCGCGGTCACTCTCGCTTTCACCTTGGGCGGAATTCTGTTCGTGCTGATCGCGATGGCCGCCGTCGTGGTGGTGCCCATCGTGCTCGGCTTCATCGGCCTGGGCGGCACCGCCGACCTGCTGCTCCGCATCCTACGCTGGCCGGTGCTGCTCGCGGCTTTGGCGGCGCTGCTCGCGTGCATCTACCGGTTCGGGCCGAGCCGGGAGCGGGCGCGCTGGCATTGGGTGAGCTGGGGCGGCGGCTTTGCGGCGGTCACCTGGGTGGTCGGCTCGATCGCCTTCTCCTGGTATGTGAGCCATTTCGGCAGCTATGACAAAACCTACGGGTCACTCGGCGCGGCGGTCGGCTTCATGACTTGGATCTGGCTGTCCGCCACGATCGTGCTGATCGGCGCCGAGGTGAATGCCGAGATGGAGCAACAGACGGCGCGCGATACCACGACCGGACCTGAGCGGGCGCCCGGCCAGCGCGGCGCTGCCAAGGCGGACGCTGTCGCGGCTGCATAAGACTGCCAGGCATTCAATCACATCTGTACACGTGATTGTGAATTCGCTGGCGCGGCACTAAAATAGGTCTCGTGTGTAATGGCTTCTAACATACCGGACGGAGAAACTCAGCCTCGCTGAAACTGTATGTTGTCAGCCTGCGCCGATGGCCGGGCTGTTTTTTTGCCCTGATTTTTAAACCGAAACGAATGGAGACAACCGATGACGACACGCACCGTGACTGCCATGTTCAAGACCCGCGGCGAGGCCGAGCGCGCCGAGCAGACGCTTATGAGCGAACTCGGCCTGAACCGCTCGATGATCCAGACCAGCCCCGGCGCGGGCGTGACGGACGCGGGCTTTGACAAGAGCCGGTCCTACGAGGAGAAGGGCTTCTTTGCGTCGCTCAAGGATCTGATGCTGCCCGAGGAGGACCGCTACGCCTATGCCGAGGGCATGCGCCGTGGTGCGGTGCTGCTGAACGTGAAGGTGGACGAAGCCCACATCGAGCGCGTCTCGGACATCTTGGAGCACGCCGGCGCCGTGGA
>JANXVC010000480.1 GCA_025351925.1 Rhodospirillales bacterium
GTCGTAACATTGTCGGGCACCGGACGATGTGGCGCGTAGCGTAGGCGGGTCGGTTTCGTGTCTGATACCGACCAGCACGAGCCTCGCTTCCGACCGAATCAAGCCCGATAATGTTACGACCCCCAAACTTGCGACAGTCCCCTCCAGCGTCGGCGCGACGTTGATGGCGACGTCTGTCAGCAGCAGCGGGCGCGGGTAGCCCGGCACGTCCAGCAGGTAGGCATGGCTGATCCGCCGCTCCGTCCGCAGCCCGCTCCCGGACGCGACGACAGCGTGCATCAACTCCTCGGTGTGCAGGGCGCCTTTCATCAGCATGGCAACCTCGCCAGTGCGCGCGAGCGCTGCCGCCTGCGCCGCAGCACCAGCACCATCTGGAGCGTCGACCAGACGAAGACTCGAGATGTCCGCCCCTGCCGCTGCGGCCACATCCCGCAGGCCTGCCACCGGCCCGATCAATACGGGCACGATCAGTCCTACCGCCGCGGCGTCCAGGGCCGCCAGAAGCGAGCCGGCATCCACCGGATGCACTACCGCCGTCGTCACCGGCGGCCCGCCAGCGGCACGGGCCAGAAGCGAGCGCGTGCCTTCGTGACAGCCGAGCCGCACGTCTGGCGGCGCGGTCGGGCTCATAAGCCCAGAGCTGATTTGATGTCGCAGAGCGACTGCATCTCGGCTGGGTCTAGCCGCTCATCCGCATGGGTAACCAGCATGCAGGCATCCAAGACGATTTGGGCCTTGTACGGCTCCGGCGCCAATAAGGCGACCTGATGCAGCGCGGCTGCCCGGGCAGCGGTGGGATCGGGCAGAAAGGCGTTCCGGTGAGCCTTGCTCGCCTCCGCGACGAGGTCGCGCGGCAGCATCGCAAGCGGCGGGTCATCTGCCAGCACGGTCGACAGCCGCCGTCGTTCGATCGGACTGCTCCGCCCGTCCGCATGGGAGATGACAGCGCACGCCGCGATCAGCGCCTCCACCATGAGGACACCGCGGAACTCCTGCGCAGCGTCGGCCATTTGGCGCTGTCCCACATGCTGCGGCCCGGGGCTGGATCGGGTGGGCATGTGCAAGCCTCCTAGACAAGCCCACGCGCCAGCAGAATTGGGACGGTCACCATTTCGTCCTCCACGCGCTCGACCTCCTCGATGCGCTCGGCAAGCACGTGAAGGCCGCGGCGCATCGCGTCCGAGTAGACGGAGCCTTGCAGCGTGACCACGCCGTCTTTCACATCGGAGAACACGTAGAGGCTGCTCGTCCAGGGCTGGTCCAACATCTCCGCCCGTAATGCGGCACGGATGCGCGCGTCGCGCGTTGCCATCTCGGTGCCGATCCTGGCGGGAGGCTCCAGCACCGCACGCAGCAGGTCCGCGCGGGAGATGATGCCGGCAAGCCGGCCATCGCGGGTCACAGGCAGGCGCTTGATGCCGCGCTCCTCCATAAGGTGGGCGCAATGCTCGGCGGTCGCATCCCCGTCAACGGTGACCACGCCCGTGGTCATGACATCTCCCGCCGTCTTGCCGTGCGTCCTGGCATAGTGTTCCGCCTGTTTGTCCATGTTGCGGAACAGGCCACGCAGCCAACCGACCGGGGCGTCCTCCGCACTTGCCAAGTGGCGGAGAAGGTCGGCTTCGGTGACGATGCCGAGCAGCCGGCCGTCGGCGCCCGTCACCGGCGCCGAGGAGATGCCCCGGTCGGCAATGAGCCGCGCCAGGACCGTGACCGGCATGCCGGGCGGGACGGTGACGACGTTCGTGGTCATGAGATCGCGCGCAAGCAACAGCTTATTGTCCATGTTGGCCTTCCTTTTCGAAACGGGGTATGGTGGTGGAACGTGATGCTGATGTCCCGCCGCGATCCTCACCTCGTGCCATGGGTGGCAACTTCTTCTTATATAGATGTTCGGGGCCGGAACGACTGTCGCTGCCCGGCGACTTTGCCCGTGCTCAGCCCCTTCCAGTCAGAGCACCTGGGGCCAGCTTGGGAGGTGCGCTGCAAGGCCTTGGTCCGGCACCTTGACCAGGTTCTTCGCGACCCTGCCGGTGATCCCGCACTGGACCCCAGGGCCCAGCGCCGTCTCAACCGCACGAAGCGTGCGCGACGGACCAGCGAGGATCAAACGGGCAAACAGGCATTGCGCCGCCACGGTGTTCAGATCTGCCGCGACCTGCACGGCGATCCGCTCCTTCCATTGCGCGTGCGGTTCGCCGGGCGGCGCAATCGTTTTTCGCGCGACAACCGCGCTTTCGAAGCTGCGCCCGAGCCGGTCCGTCACCAGTTCGGCCGTCCGCTGGCCAGCGCTATCGGACGCCCATGTCCGAACGGTGCGGAAGCCGTGGTCGTCACGCAGCCCGAGGTGTGCCTGCTCCCCGTCCAGGACGACGAGCCAAACGCCCGGTTGCGCCACCGGGCCAGCCCAGCGGCCACACCACACAAGCAATATTCCGCCATAACCCCGTCCTCTGATGCTCGCGTTTCCAAGCCGAACCTTCATGCTTGAGTGTCGCAGCCCAGCGGTGGATGTCCTTGATCTCGATCAATGCAATTCCCCCTGGGCGCGCTTGGCGACCGTGAGGCCTGGATCGATCAAGCCCTGCTGTTCCGCGTTCGGTCCATGAAATATGACGAAGGTCACTCAGCCGTCCGCCGGCCCTCAGCGCCAGCGATGACTTTGATGCATATCAAAACAATGCTGGCCCGGACTGGGTATCTTATGCAGCGACGGCCGCCAAGGAGACTATGCAAAACAAGTCGGACTACGGCAGTTCGGAACTCCCCTGGCCGTTGATTGTGGCTTGGGTTTGCTGCGTGATCCCCTGTTTCCTGCAATATATCTTGCGCCCGGCGCCGGAGGTCATGTCACCCGAACTCAGGACAGCCTTCGGGCTCGCCGGTCTCGGCACCAGCTCGCTCGGTGGGCTGGAAACATGGCTTGCGGTCCGAGACCGCACCGAGCTCCTGCCGGACTATGGTCGGGCGCACGGCGGCGCATGAGGGCCCCGGACCTTACGGATGAGGAACAAGCGGCTTTGACGGCCTTGGAGCTCCGGCTGGGGCATCTGCATGTGCGCCAGCGCCTCGGGCTCGAACGCGACTATGAGGACCATGTCTTCCGGAAAGGCACCCACTTCTTCTACATCGAGAACTGGCATTCTCTGCATGGCTGCATCCGGGGCGGCCTGCGAATCGCGGGCCTGCTTGCACGCGCCCGGCGCAACGCGCTTGCCATCGAGGTGCGCCGAAACGACGTGCTGCTTCCGCGGCTCCCCAAAACCTTTGACGGATTCACGCTGCTGCACCTGTCCGACTTGCATCTGGACATCAATGCCGAGTTCCTCGATGCGCTGATCGAGCGCGTGCGTGGGCTGGACTACGATCTATGCGTCATCACCGGAGACTATCGGGCGCGGACATATGGACCGATCGAGGCGACGCTTGACGGTCTCCAGCGTCTCCGGCCGCATCTCCAGACCGTGGTCTATGCCGTGCTCGGCAACCACGACACCGTGCGGCTCGTGCCGCGTATGGAGGCAATGGGCTACAAGCTCCTGCTCAACGAGTGGGTGAAGCTCCAGCGGGCCGGCGAGGCCATCTACCTGTCGGGCATTGACGACGCGCATTTCTACCGGATGGAGAACTTCCATCGCGCGGCGCATGACCTGCCGGGCCGGGCCATCTCGATCCTGCTCTCGCATACGCCGGAAACCTACCGGCGTGCCGCGCACGCTGGCTTCGATCTCATGCTGTGCGGTCATACCCATGGCGGCCAGATTTGCATGCCTGGCGGGATGCCGTTGCTGACCGACGCCGACAGCCCGCGCCGGTTGGCCCGCGGCGCCTGGCGATACGGGGAGATGCTCGGCTACACCTCCACGGGGGCCGGCACTTCGATGGTCGACGTGCGGCTGAACTGCCCGCCCGAGGTGACCCTGCATCGGTTGAGGCTGGGGACGCACGGGAGCCCTCAATAGGGTCGGTCGCGCAGGCGCAGCCTGAACAGCACGCGTGACAAGCCGACTTCAGCGATGATGAAGGCCGCAACGAGCAGGGCGACATCGGCCAGGGTCAGATCGAGGGCGGGCCGGACCAATAATAGCGGCAGCAGCGCCTCGGGAATCTGATCCAGTCCAGAGGCCTTGGAATGCGGCGGCATGCCTATGCGGCGTTTGATGAAACTGGAGCATAGATCTCCCGCCATGGAGGCGGTCGCGAGCATCGCGCCGACCGGCCAGCCAAGCTCCAGCAGCGCCGCTGCGAGGGAGGTGCATCCGATTGATGATATTACGCCGCGGAACGTTTTCGACTCTCCGAACAGAGGACGGCCGTCCGCCAGCTTAAGGCCGCAGTCGAGTGGGCCAGAGAAGCGATCTTTCAACATCGTCTTTGCAAGTATCGGCACGGTGTTCGCCATGCCGAGCAACAGGAGCACTCGAAGCAAAAGTAGCGGATCGCTCACCCGTCCACGCACAGTCTGAGCTCAGCCCAGAATGCGCCGCTGTCGGTAAGATGAATTATAGAGGCTGCAGGCCGGTGCGTTTGGCGATGGAAAAATGGCGGCGGCCTTCGACCAGCAGCACCGCTTTGGCTTTGCCGCACGCCTTCGCAGTAGAACTCGGGCTCGGCGGTCACGTGCGTCCCTTATGGACTACCAACCTTGCTATGCAGCTGGCGCTGCGGATGGACGGGTGGCACGACCAGTTCGTCGGACGCCTCCGCGCAAAAATGAACAAACCGGGCCTCATGTTGGTCGGGAGATTTGACCGCGTGATAAGATGTCGTGCTGGTCACCATATCAAATCCCCAATCAGAGTGCGTTTGAGGACGGCCCACCAAGCCGAGGCTTGGAACGCCGCAATGATGTTGATCTGATTGTCGGCCTTGGGATTGAGGCAGATCAATTCCTATCGCTCCACCTTGCATCACCCCGCTTCCCATGGAGGCCGCGAATGAGATTTTCACTGCCTGTCCGCCGTACACAAGCTCCCGCAGCATTGCGGTGAACGACTCCAAAGTGGCAATAACCGAAGTCATTCGGCCCCACGGCACGGACGGCCTGAAGACGCTATCCCACAAGGAGACAGGCGGCCTGCCAATCCCTGCACCCTCAGTCATTCTCCTCCAAGTAAAACCGCGCGCAACGATGCTGTCGCGCCGTATTGCCCTGTTTCTGGTGCTGCTTGTCGGCACGGCAGCCGCCGGATGGTGGTGGCTCAGGGCCATTCAGTTCTAATTACTGGGCGCCAAGGGCGAGCAGCTGATCGAAGCTGATGGCGTTGGCGTAGAGCGCCAGGCTGATGTTCTGGACGCCGTTGGCGCGGAGGACGTTGAGGGCGACCGAACGAATGCGGGCCA
>JANXVC010000486.1 GCA_025351925.1 Rhodospirillales bacterium
ATGTCGGCGCAGACGACGGACGTCGCGGTCAACCGGGTCGGGCGCACCCTGTTCGCCGCAGCGCCTACGCCGGACGCCATGGCGGCGCTCGGCGCTGAGGCCGTGGGCGCCCACATCCGCAGCATCGGTTTATGGCAGGCAAAGTCGAAGAACGTGGTCGAGCTCTCCCGCCTGCTGATCGAGCGTCACGGCGGCGTCGTGCCCAATGATCGTGATGCGCTCGAAGCGCTGCCCGGCGTTGGGCGCAAGACCGCCAACGTGGTGCTGAACGTGGCGTTCGGTCACGCCACGATGGCCGTCGATACCCACATTTTCCGGCTTGGCAATCGCACGGGCATCGCGCCGGGTAAGACGGTGCGTGAAGTGGAGGACGGCCTGGTGAAGCGCATCCCGAAGGAGCTGCTGCGCCCGGCGCATCACTGGCTGATCCTGCACGGCCGCTACGTCTGCAAGGCGCGCCGGCCGGAATGCTGGCGCTGCGTGGCAAAGGAGTGGTGCCGCCTGCCCGCCAAGGAGCCAGGGCCCGCCAGCACCGCCCGATAACGCGCCCTTGCACCCGACTCGGCCACCGCCCTAATCGAGCGCCATGCTGCATATTGCCAAGCTCGCCGTCGGTATTCGCGACATCGCCCACCTGCGCGAGGTTCAGGCCAGGCGTGCCAGCCAGACGCCGCCGTTGCGGCACCACACGCGCAATTTCCCGCGCCGGGCCGCCGAGATCACCGGCGGCGGCAGCATTTACTGGGTCATCGGCGGCGCAATGCTGGTGCGACAGCGCGTGCTGGACGTGATTGAGGACCGGTGGGACGATGAGACAAGGTGCGCTGGGCTGGTGCTCGACCCGACGCTGGTTCCGGTCGAGGGCCGTCCGGTGAAAGCATTCCAGGGCTGGCGGTATCTCGCGGACGCCGATGCTCCGGCCGATGTCAGCGCGCAGGGACCGGCCTGCGGGGCGGACGGCCTGCCGGACGAGCTACGGCGGCAATTGCAGGTGCTCTGCCTGCTTTAACGTCTTACTTGCCATTGAGCGCGGTTCAAATGCTAAGATGTTCAGCAGTCTATCGGCAATCCCTGCCGTGAAATGTTAAGTCGCCAGGAGCATTTAATGATCCCAGCCCGTCGCCCGCTGATTGCGCTCGCTGCCTTGGCCATGTCGCTTGCACTGGTCGTCCCCGATGCCGCTGCGGCGCGTCACCACGTTCGCCATACTGCCGCGCATCATGTGCATCGCCCGACGCAGATCGTGACCGCCATCTATCAAGTGGCGGCCCGGCCACATGCGTCCCACCGCCTGCGTGCGGCCCTTACCACCGAGGGGCATTTTGCACAGGGCTTCGATCGCAGCCTGATGCTGGGCAGCTGACCAGCTCAACGGTTCGCTTCCATTAGAGCGGGCCTGGCACGGGTCAGCCGCGCTGTCGCCAACTGAAGGATAGCAGCGGCTTCCAGCGCATCGGGCGTTGACCGGGGCGGCTTCGGATCGGATGGTGTCCGCTGCAATAAATTTCGAGGATTGGCCCATGCGCCTCCGCATTCTCCTGCTCGCCGGCACCGCGCTGCTGTGCGCAGCGACCGCCCAGGCGAAGACCCTCGTTTATTGCTCCGAAGGCTCGCCCGAGAACTTCAGCCCGATGCTGAACACCACCGGGACGACGTTCGACGCCAATCACCCCGTGTACGGCCGGCTGATCGAGTTCAAGCCCGGCGAGACCGGCATCGAGCCCGGCCTGGCCGAGCGCTGGGACATCTCGCTCGATGGCAAGGTCTTCACCCTGCATCTGCGCCCCGGCGTGAAGTGGCACAGCAATGCAGCGTTCAAGCCGACGCGCGACTTCAACGCCGACGACGTGCTGTTCACCTTCAACCGCCAAGCCAAGGACGACCATCCGTTTCACAAGGTCTCCGGCGGCGCCTACGACTACTACGGCGATATGGGCCTGCCGAAGCTGATCGCCGGCCTCGAAAAAATTGACCCCCTCACGGTCCGCTTCACCCTCACCGAGCCCTCGGCGCCCTTCCTGTCGGACCTCGCAATGGAGTTCGCGTCCATCCAGTCCGCCGAATACGGCGACGTGCTGACAAAGGCCGCCAAGCCCGAGCAGATCGACCAGGCGCCCATCGGCACCGGCCCGTTCAGCTTTGTCGCCTATCAGCGCGACGCGACCATCCGCTATCGCCGGTTCGACGAGTTCTGGGGTCCGAAGGCCAAGCTCGACGCGCTGGTGTTCTCCATCAACAAGGACCCGGCGGTGCGGCTGGCGAAACTGCGTGCCAATGAGTGCCAGGTCTCGGCCTATCCAGCGCCGGCGGACCTGCCGGGCATCCGCGCCGACGCATCGCTGAAGCTGATGGACCAGCCCGGCCTCAACATCGGCTATCTCGCGTTCAACACGCAGAAGAAACCGTTCGACGACAAGCGCGTGCGGCAGGCGCTGAGCATGGCGCTGGACCAGAAGGCAATCCTCGACGCGGTGTTCCTCGGTGCCGGGCAGCCGGCCAAGAACCTGATCCCGCCGACCATGTGGTCGTATAACGACGCTGTGCAGCCCTGGCCGCTCGACGTCGCGGCAGCCAAGAAGCTGCTGGCCGAGGCCGGCTATCCCGAGGGGTTCGAGACCGACCTCTGGGCCATGCCGGTGCAGCGCCCCTACAACCCCGACGCCCGCCGCATGGCCGAGCTGATGCAGTCCGACCTCGCCAAGATCGGCGTGAAGGCGCGGATCGTCAGCTTCGAGTGGGGCGAGTACCGCAAGCGCGCCCAGGCCGGCGAGCATTCACTGGCGCTTTTTGGCTGGACCGGCGACAACGGCGACCCGGATAATTTCTTCGTGCCCCTGGCCGGATGCGCTGCTGCGCGGGTCGGCGGCGGCAACATCGCCAAATGGTGCAACCGGGAGTTCGAGGCCCTGGTCGGCAAGGCCGTCACCCTTACCGACCAGGCCGAGCGCGCCAAGCTCTATGAGCAGGCCCAAATCATCATGCGCGAGGAGCAGCCGTTCTACGACATCGCGCACTCCGTCGCTTTCCAGCCAATGCGGAAGAACGTCACCGGCTACGTCATGAGCCCATTCGGCCGGCACATCTTCGACCAGGTGGACCTGCAGTAGTCTTGTTCCGCCTGCTGACCCGGCGGCTCGCGCTGATCGTGCCGACCTTCATCGGCGTCACGTTGCTGGGCTTTCTGCTCATCCACTCGATCCCCGGCGACCCCGTCGAGGTCCGCGTCGGCGAGCGCGGCATCTCCGCCGAACGCCTCGCCTATTTCCGGCACGAGCTCGGCCTCGACCAGCCGCTGTGGAAGCAGTTCCTGGACTACGAGGGCCAGCTCCTGCACGGCGACCTCGGCCGATCCGTCGTGACGCAGGAGAGCGTGTGGACCGAGTTCAAGACGTTCTTCCCCGCCACATTCGAGCTCAGCGTCTGCGCGCTTGCGTTCGCCATCCTGGTTGGCCTGCCGCTCGGCGTGATGGCGGCGGTGCGGCGCGGGTCGGCATTGGACTATGGGCTGATCGGCATATCGGTCACCGGGGCGTCAATGCCGATTTTCTGGTGGGGGCTGATGGCGGTGCTGATCTTCTCAGTCGCCCTCGGCTGGACGCCGGTGTCGGGCCGCATCGACGACCTGTTCTACATCGAGCCGCGAACCGGCTTTCTGCTGATCGACGCCTGGTTCAGCGACGAGCCTGGCGCGTTCCGTTCCGCCGTGCGGCACCTGATCCTGCCGGCGATCGTGCTCGGCACGGTGCCGCTCGCCACCATCGCCCGTATGACGCGGTCGGCTATGTTGGAGGTCCTGGGCGAAGACTACGTGCGGACGGCGCGGGCAAAGGGCCTAGCGCCAGGCCGCGTCGTGGTCGTGCACGCGCTGCGCAATGCGTTGATCCCCGTGGTGACGGTGCTGGGCCTGCAGGTCGGCGCGCTGCTCGGCGGCGCCATCCTGACCGAGACCGTGTTCGCCTGGCCCGGCGTCGGCCACTGGCTCGTCGAAAGCGTGCAGCGCCGCGACTACAACGTGCTGCAGGGCGGCACCCTGCTGATCGCCGTGCTGGTGATGCTAGTTAATTTAGGCGTGGATGTGCTGTACGGGGTGCTTAACCCGAGGCTGCGGCATTGAGCGCCACCCTCGCCGTGCCCCGCTCCGGCCTGTTCCGCCGCCTGCTGGAGAACCCGGGCGCGGTCGCTGGCCTCGTGATCATGGTTGCACTGATCATTCTGGCCATCGCCGCCCCGGTCATCGCGCCGCACGGCCCCGCCGAGCAATTCCGCGAAAGCTTCCTGACCCCACCATTCCAGCAGTCAACCTTCCCGCTCGGCACCGACAGCCTGGGGCGCGATATCCTGACGCGGCTGATCTACGGCGCGCGGCTCTCGCTGCTGATCGGCGCCGTTGTGGTGGCGCTGTCGCTCTCGATCGGCACGATGCTCGGCCTTGCCGCTGCCTTCGCCGGCGGTGCGCTGGACGTCGCGATCATGCGGCTCATGGACGTGCTGCTGGTGTTCCCCAGCCTGCTGCTGGCGATCGTCGTGGTGGCGATCCTCGGGCCGGGCTTGACCAACGCCATGCTGGCGGTCGCGGTGGTGCTGCTGCCGGGCTACGTCCGGCTGGCACGCGCGGCGGCGCTGGGCGAGCTGACGCGCGAATACGTCGTGGCGACCCGCAGCGCCGGCGCCGGGGTGCTGCGGCTGATGCTGCTGGTCGTGCTGCCCAACTGCGCGGCACCGCTGATCGTGCAGGCGACGCTCGGCTTCTCCGCCGCCATCCTGGACGCGGCGGCGCTCGGCTTCCTGGGCCTCGGTGCACAGCCGCCCACGCCGGAGTGGGGCACCATGCTCGCCGACGCGCTGCAATTCTATCAACGCGCATGGTGGCTGCTGGCGTTCCCCGGCATCGCAATCCTGGTCACCGTCATGGCGTTCAACCTGCTGGGCGACGGCCTGCGCGACGCGCTGGACCCGAAGCTGCGCCGATGAGCCCGCTGTTGGAGGTCCGCAACCTCACCGTCGATTTCGGGTCGTTCCACGCGGTGGAGGGCGTTGACCTGACCGTCGCGGCCGGCGAGGTGCTGTGCGTCGTCGGCGAATCCGGCTCGGGCAAGAGCGTCTCCATGCTCGCCGTCATGGGCCTGCTGCCGCGCACCGGGCGCGTCGCGGCGGAGCGCGTGGCGTTTCAGGGGGCCGACCTGCTGCACGCGACCCCACGCGGCCGGCGCCGGCTGATCGGCCGCGAGATGGCGATGATCTTCCAGGAGCCCACGACGTCGCTGAACCCGTGCTATCCCATCGGCTGGCAGATCGCCGAGGCGCTCCGTGCCCACTACGCCGCGCCCCGCGCCGAGATCCGCGGCCGGGTGGTGGCGCTGCTGGGCCAGGTGGGCGTGCCCGCGCCCGAACAACGGGTGCGCGCCTTCCCGCATCAGCTCTCCGGCGGGCTGAACCAGCGCGCCATGATCGCCATGGCCATCGCCTGCAACCCGGCGCTGCTGATCGCCGACGAGCCTACCACCGCGCTGGACGTGACGGTGCAGAAGGGCGTGCTGGACCTGCTGGTCGGCCTGCAGCGCGAGCGTGGCATGGGCCTGGTGCTGATCACCCACGACATGGGCGTCGTGGCCGAGACGGCGCAGCGCGTCCAGGTGATGTACGCCGGCCAGGTGATGGAGGAGCAGCCCGCCGCGCCGCTGTTCGCCCACCCGCGCCACCCCTACACCGCCGCCCTGCTGGACGCGTTGCCGGAGCGCGCCGAGGGCAAGCCGCGCCTGCCCACCATCCCCGGCGTGGTGCCCGGCGCCGACGACCGGCCGGCCGGCTGTTTGTTCGCGCCGCGCTGCCGCTTCCGCACGGGGCAGTGCGACGCCGAGCGCCCGGCGCTGCGCATGGCGTTCGGCGCCAGGGTGCGCTGCCACTACCCGCTGGACGACGCCGGCCAGCCGACGGGCCGTCCGGCATGACGGTGCTGGAGGCGGTCAACGTCGTCCGGCACTACCCCGTCGGCCGCAAGCTGCTGCGCGCCGTGGACGGGGTGTCGTTTCAGCTCGCGGCCGGGCGCACGCTTGCCGTGGTGGGCGAGTCCGGTTGCGGCAAATCGACGCTGGCCCGCCTGGCGGCGCTGATGGAACCGCCGACCGCGGGCAAAATCCTGGTGACCGGCCAACCCGCCGAGGGACCAGCGCGCCGCACGCTGCAACTGCAGAACCAGATGGTGTTCCAGAACCCCTACGCTTCGCTCAACCCGCGCCGCACCATTGGCGAGGCATTGATCGAGCCGCTGACCATCAACCGCCGCGGCACCCGGCCCGAGCGCATTGCCGACGCCCGGCAAATGCTCGACCGCGTGGGCCTGCGCCCCGAGGCGTTCGACCGCTACCCGCACCAGTTCTCCGGCGGCCAACGCCAGCGCGTCGCCATCGCTCGCGCGCTGATGCTGCGGCCGGCGGTGGTGACGGCGGACGAGCCGGTCTCGGCGCTGGATGTCTCGGTGCAGGCGCAGGTGCTGAATTTGATGCGCGACCTGCAGGACGAACTGGGCATTGCCTATCTGTTCATCAGCCATGATATTTCCGTGGTGCGGCACATGGCGCAGGATGTGCTGGTCATGTACGCCGGCCGCCCGGCAGAGCAGGGGGATGCGGATGCGGTGCTGAACCGGCCGCGGCATCCTTATACGCGGCTGCTGCTGGCCTCAACGCCGTTTGTTGATCCGGCCCGCCGGGCAACCACGGTGGCGGTGCGCGGCGAACCGCCCTCTCCCGTTGATCCTATCCCTGGCTGCGCGTTCACGAGCCGTTGTCCGCACGTGACAGAGCAGTGCCGGACGGAGCGGCCGCTACTTCGTCTAGTCGATAAGCAGTTGGTGGCTTGCCACTATGCTGAGCGAATCGGTTTATATTGACGTAAGGTCAATTTTCAGACGCCTCTAGGCCCACGTCGGTCTTCTGCGTGCGACTGTCGGTTACTCGGAAATCGACGGGGTGCACCTTCATACCTAACAATCAATTGGACGGCCCTGGGTCAGGTCGCAGGGACAATATTTTCTACAGGAACTCGCCATAGTTTCGCCATTGCGGGAAACTGCATGCCGCTGCTCAGCTTTGTTAGTGCAAATTCCGGGCAAGATTGAACAAAATACAACTATTCCTTACATGAAGTATGTGGAGTCAGAAATTTATATTAAGCACTTCAGGCGGAGTATGGTTGATGCAAAGATCAGGACAGGTCATGATTGTAGTACTTGTTGCTGTCGCATGTCTCGGAGCAGGTTTCGTTTCAGGGCGCGAGTACATGAAATTCGAAATACGGACAGCATTGGCTGACGGATTTCGTGGTATCAGCCAGCTTGCGACCGTAGCGCAGCCAATCAGCCCTGCCGTCGCTATGCCATTTCCTGCGCCGACAAAACCGTCGGCACCCTCAACCCGGCCTGTGCCGCTCCAAGTATCGATGTCGGCAAAGGGCTGGACACCGTCTAACCCTCGCGGAGGAGAATACGACGAGTTTGTGACTTTCAGATTGATGATCAAGAATATTAGCGACAGGAAGGTCCGCGCATTTGATGGTGTCCTCCACATCACAGATCTACTCGACAATATTATAATCAATTTAAATGTCGCGATAAACGATCCCGTATCGCCTACCTCGCCTATGACATGGCCTGGAACCATGCTTTACAATCAATTCCTTGAGCATCATAAAGCTTTGCGAAATGCTGAATTCAATAATATAAAAACAAGCTTCGAAGTTCATAAGGTGCTCTACGATGACGGCACAAGTCAAACCTTCGACTGATGGGCGTCGATTTTTAGTCACGTTCTGGACGTCCAGTTTTACATATTGTTTTCGAAAGCGGCCCAGCGACTTTCGGTCAATCTTCCGATCTGCCAACCCGCATCGATCGTCGCTCGCGTCCGCTTCACCCCTGCGTTGTACGCCCCGCCGCGAACGCCTCTGGCGTGAGCACGTTGAGGTTTGGGAACAGACCGCGCAGATGACCCAGGTTCCAGGTCACGATGCAGGGAATGCCATGCATGACAGCCGCCCCGCCGATCAGCGCGTCGTAGAGCCTCGGCCCGACCCCACCCGAGGCAGCGTAGTGACCGATGGCCTCAAAGGTTTGCGCCGCCGTTAGATCGACAAGGCCCGTAATCGCGCGCAGGCTCGCCAAAGCAGCCCACGCCTCCCCGGCGGAGAAGCCGAACAGCGCGCGCTCGCCGCCGCGCGTCAAGGTGCTGTATGCCTCGGCATAACTGTGGGCGGATACAGCGAAACGGGCAGGCGTGGGGCCAGCCAGCAGAGCGAGCGAGGCCGTGTGATGCTCGTGCGCCTCTGCCAGGATCGCGACCACGACGTTGCTGTCGAGCAGAGCCTCGAATACCGTCAGAGATCACGCCCACGCACGGCTTCGAGCACCTGGTCCGCCTCATCCTGGGTAATGTGCCGCCCTTGCGCGGGCTTGACCAGAACGGGGCCGCGCCGGACGAGGCCATAGACCGGCTCGGAGGTAGCCGGTGGCACATAGCCGCGCAGTGCGTCCTCAACGATCTCAGTCGTGGTCATCCCAGTGCGGCGCGCAATTTCGCGGACACGGTTGCGGGCATAAACGGAGCGGATGTTGAGCTGAACGTCGTCGGCGCGCGGCATAGCTTTCCTCTCCCAAACGAAACTATATCGTGCCGCAACCGTCGTGGCTAGCCATACACTTTAGAGGCTATCCACCCAGGTCAGCCGCGGACGGGCCAGCACTGCGCCGTCGATTTTACAATCAATTGGTATTCGCAAAGCTGCAGACCATTACAGCTTTTGAGCTCACGGTCTCACCGCCGTCGAATACAGTTTATCGCGTGCCGCATTCGCCAAGAACCGGCACCGATTATCCGTCACACGGTCGATGGCTTGCAGAATATCTTCCGGCACGGAAATATTGACCCGAACCGACCTTGGCCCGTGGGTCGGAACATCAATGAGGACTGCGGCAACGTTGCCATGGAGCGGGTTGGTCAGGATTTCATCGAGCCCTGACGGTTCAGGAATGGCGTCGCCGTCCTCCATCATGCCCGCAACATGGAGCAGCAAGGCCTCTGCCGCCATGTTGCAGGCATCCTCAAGGGTTATGCCCGCCGTGACGCACCCAGCAAAGTTGGGAAACTCGACTCCAAAGTCACTGTCCGCCTGTTTGCGCAGCAACGCGATGTAAGCCGTCATGACAACCCTCTCACCGCAACTTCTCGCCGGCTTGTTGTTCGATGCTTCGCAATGTCTCAATCGGGATGTCGCGCTTCGGATGCTGCACCGTTACGCGGCCGGGGCGTGACGGACACTTAAATTGGCAGTGGCGGCCCTTCGTTGCAACCAACCCCCATCTAGCCGCCGACAACGCCCGATCGGTCTCCGAAACATCACTTGCAGGCGACCACCTTACTTTCTTACTATGCGACATGCTCGCAAAAATCACATCCAAAAACCAGCTTACCCTACCCAAGCAAGTTGTCGACGCACTCGGCAAGCCCTCGCATTTTGAGGTGGAGGTGGACGGTGATCGCCTGGTATTGACCCCGTCCCGCCCAGGGTCGGCCAATGCAGTACGCCGCAAGCTGCAGGCACTTGGCCTTCAGGAGAGCGACGTAGCGGACGCAGTGGGCTGGGCACGAACGAAATAAATGAGGTGCTAATTGGCGGGCGCCATCCGCGCCGTATTCGATACCAATATAGTTATTTCGGCGCTGGTCTTTGGGCGTCGCCTAGCTTGGCTGCGCAACGCGTGGGCAAGCCGCATTCTCGTCCCGGTCGTCTGTAAACCAACCGCCGCCGAGCTGCTGCGTGTTTTAACCTACCCCAAATTCCGGCTCACCGCCGCGGACCGAGCCGCCCTGCTGGAAGACTACCTACCCTACGCTGAAATTATCGAAATACCCGAGCTGATGCCGGAAATTCCCATACAATGCCGGGATCGCGACGATGTTGTGTTTCTCGTTTTGGCGATCATTGCCCATACACGCCTGATCAGCGGAGACGCCGACCTGTCAATCCTGAAAGCGTCAGCCCCAATTGAAGTACTGTCCGCTGCCGAACTATGGACGCTGATCTCAGGCTAAGCTGCCACCCCTACCTGCATCTCCCCCAAGTAGGCATGCCGGATGTCCTCGTTCCGCCGCAGCTCCTCTGCCGTCCCAGATAGCACCACCACACCGGTCTGCAGCACATAGGCCCGGTGGGCGATCTGCAGCGCCATGGCGGCGTTCTGCTCCACCATGAAGATCGTCGTGCCCTGTCGGTTGATCGCCTGGATGATGTCGAACACCTGCTCGACGTATAGCGGAGACAGCCCCATCGAAGGCTCGTCCATGCAGATCAGCCGCGGCCGGGCCATCAGCGCGCGGCCGATCGCCACCATCTGCTGCTCGCCGCCCGACAGCGTGCCGGCGAGCTGGGCGCGCCGCTCCTTCACCCGGGGGAACAGGCTGTATACCCGCTCCAGGTCCTCATTGAACCCGGCCCCGCGCGGCTGGATGTAGGCGCCCATCTCCAGGTTCTCGAACACCGTCATGCGCGGGAATAGGCGCCGGGCCTCCAGCACTGGGGCTATGCCGCGACGCACCCGGGCGCTGGTTGATAGCCGCTCGATCGGCTGGCCCTCGAACAGCACCGATCCCGTCGTCGGCCGCACGACACCCATGATGGTCTTCATCGTCGTCGATTTGCCGCAGGCATTGCCGCCCAACAGGGAGACGATTTCGCCGGCCGCGATCGTGTAGTTCACGTCCTTCAGCACATGCAGATCGCCGTAATGCGTGTTCACATCCCGGAACTGCAGCAACGGCTCATTCTGCGGCGACAGGATGTCAAGCGACACGGTCAGCCTCCATGATCGCTGCCCGCGCGGCACGGCCCAGATAGGCCGTCAGCACCTGCTCGTTGCGCCGAATTTCCTCCGGCCGGCCCTCGGCAATCTTAACCCCATGGTCCAGCACCACCACCGTGTCGGCCAGCGTCGTCACCACGTCCAGCTTGTGCTCGATAATGAGGATCGTCAGCCCCATCCCATGCAGCGACTTGATCTGCTCGGCGAGCTCCAGCGTCTCCGCCGGGTTCATGCCGGCGGTGGGCTCATCCAGCAGCAGGATCTGCGGCCGCGACGCCAGCGCCCGGGCGATCTCCACCCGGCGCCGGTTCGCGTAGGACAGCCCGCTCACCACCTGACCGATCCGGGGCGTCAGTCGATTGCCGAACATCGCGATCAGGTCCAGCACCGAGGTCTCCGCCGCCCGTTCCTCCGTCCTGTTGCCCGGCGTATGCAATACGGACGCCACTGCCCCGCTGCGCAGCCGCGCGTGCCGGCCGACCATGACGTTCTCCAGCACCGTCAGGTTCGGGAACAGCCGGATGTTCTGAAACGTGCGCGCCACCCCGCGCGTCAGCACCTCATGCGGCGCCAAGCCCAGCAGTTCGTGGCCGCGGAACACGATGGACCCGGAATGCGCCGGGACCAGTCCGGTGATCACGTTGAACAGCGTCGATTTGCCCGAGCCGTTCGGCCCGATCACCGCCACCACGCCGCCGGCGGGCACGTTGATGTCGATGCTGTCCAATGCCACTAAGCCGCCGAACCGCACCGAGACGCCGCGTATGTCGAGAGCACCCTCGCCGGGTTCCCAACGCGGGATGCGGTCCAGATGCAGGAAGCCGCCGCGCGTCACCTCGGCGTGCTGGGCCGCGAAGTTGAGGGGCGGCGCCTTGCGCGTCGCGGGGATCAGCCCGTTGCGCCTGTACAGCATCATGCCGATCAGGATGATGCCGAAAAACAGCTGCGTCCACTGCACGAGGTCGATGCCGACCAGGAACTGGCTGCCCACCAGCTCGCCCAGGTCGTGCAGCCATCCCGTGACCTGCGGCAAGAACCAGGTCTGCATGAGCTGCAGCAGAACGGCGCCGACCACGACGCCCCAGACACTGCCCATGCCGCCCAGCACGACCATGACCAGCAGCATCGACGAGACGTTGAAGTTGAACATCTCCGGCGTCGCGGTCTGCAGCTTGGCGACGAAGAACACCCCTGTCATGCCGGCGAACGCGGCGCCGATGGCGAAGGCCAGCAACTTGAAGCGGACCGGGTTCACCCCCATCGCATTGGCGGCGGTCTCGTCCTCGCGGATCGCCATCCAGGCCCGGCCGACCCGGCTGTCGCGCAGCCGGCTGGACAGGAAGATCAGCAAGGCGACCAGGCCAAGGCCCACGTAGTAGTATGGCGTCGAATCCACGCCGAAGCTGTGGCCGAACAACCGGGGCGCCTGTATCCCGTTCAGCCCGGCGGCGCCGTTGGTCACCCCGTCCATGTTGCGCGCCACGATCGGCACGATCTCGCCAAAACCCAGCGTCACAATCGCCAGATAGTCGCCGCGCAGCCGCAAGGTGGGGGCGCCGAAGCACACGCCGAACGCCGCGCTGACGATCGCCGCCGTCGGCAGCGCCAGCCAGAACGACAGGGTAAAGTGGACGAGGTCGGGGCCGCCCTGGTTCATCTTCTCGACCAGGCCCAGGAACGCCAGCGGCGCCCAGGCCTCGCTCCAAGCGGGCATCACCTGAAAACTGGTGAATATACCATAATAATAGGCACCGATGGCGAAGAACGCGGCGTAGCCGAGGTCGAGCAGGCCGGCAAACCCCACCACGACATTAAGCCCAAGCGCCAGGGTCGCATACGACAGCGCATTGGCAACGCTGTCGATCGTGGCATCGTCGTCATACACCAGCGGAAACAGCAACAGGGCCAGGCTGAGCGCGAACAAACCCAGCGCCCGCCGCCGCTCCAGCGTCAGGCTGAGCAGCGGACGGGAAACGTAGGCGAGTGCGGCCGAGACCATGCGCGGTGTCCCTTGAAGCAATATCGGTTCAGATGGCTTCATCTGAAACGAGGTTTCGCGTTCTTTCACAATACCTTAGGATTTATTCGGGGCCAGGCGGCCCATCAGCCCCGCCGGCCGTACGATCAGCACTAAAACCAACAGGCCGAAAATGATGACGTCGGTCCAGGCGGTGCCGATGGTCTGGCCGCTGACCGCCTCGATCAGACCGATCACCACGCCGCCCAGCATGGCGCCCGGCACGTTGCCGATGCCGCCCAGCACCGCGGCGGTGAAGGCGCGCAGCCCGGCGGCGAAGCCGATATCGACCTTGGCGAGGTTGTAATACAGCCCAAAGATCATGCCGCAGGCACCCGCGAGCGCCGAGCCCAGGAAGAACGCGGTCATCACCACGCGGTCCACCTCGACGCCCATCATGCGCGCCGCCTCCGGGTCCTGGGCGGTCGCGCGCATCGCCTTGCCGAGCCGGGTATACTGCACGAAATAGGTCAGCCCTGCCATCAGCGCCAAGGCAATCACCCAGATCAGCACCTCCCGCAGGCGCAGCACCGCGCCGCCGATGTGCCAGACGATCGGCGGCAGCGGGTTGGGGAAGTTCTTCGCGTCTGAGCCGAGCGTCAGCAGCACGACGTTGAACAGCACGTAGGAGACGCCGATCGTGGTGATCATCGCCGCCGGGCCCTTCACGCCGCGGAGCGGGCGCAGCAGGACGCGCTCGATCCCGACGCCGATGCCGCCGCACACCAGCATCGCGACGGCGAACCCCGCCAGCAGCGTGCCGACCAGCGGCAAACCCGTTAGGATCGTCTCCTGGCCGACCAGTCCAAACCCCTGCAGCGTCAGCATGGCGACCATGGCGCCGACCATGAACACGTTGAAATGCGCGAAGTTGATCAGCTCCGCAATGCCGTAAACCAGGGTGAAGCCGAGCGCCAGGAGCGAGTACATCGCCCCCAGGCTCAGCCCATTGATCACCTGCTGGAGCAGCAGGTCGGTGGACGTCATAACTACACTATTGGGGCCACACCAACATATTTATATTGCGCTGTAGGATCATCGAGCGGCTTGGTAGCGTCTTTACGGATTTGGAATACGCTGATGATCTTATTGCGCAGATCGCCGTTTTCGTCGAATTCGATAGGGCCGAGCATGCTGTCGGGCAGCTTCACCATCTGGATCGCGTCGCGCACCGCGTCTCGGGTCACCGGCTTTCCGCTGGCCGCGACCTTCTTCACAGCTTGGATGATCACCTCGGCGCCGGTATAGCAGGTGATGGTGTAGTCGTCCGGGCGCTGCTTGAACCGGGCGAAGTAGCGGTCGCTGAATTTGGCGGCTTTTGGATCCTCGGTGACATGCGGCGCGGCGACGGTCGCATACCAGCCCTCAACCGCGGGGAACCCGGCGCCATTAAGCAGATCGACTGTATATACACCGTCGCCGCCCGCCTTGATGACGTCCGGGATGGTTTCATAGGCCTGCTTGGCCAGTTTCACTCCGGCCTGGGCGACACCGCCGTAAAACAGCGCCTGCGGGTTCAGCGACTTGATCTTGGTCAGGATCGGCGTGTAGTCGGCCGCCTTGGGATCCAGCCGGTCGCGTCCGAGCAGCTTGATGCCCCGCTTCTCCGCCTGCGCCTGAAACGCATCCGACAACCCCACGCCATAGGCGCCGGAGTCGTCCAGGACGAAGATCGACTTCACCTTCAACGTGTCGGCCATATAGTTGGCCATGTTCGGCCCTTGAAAGGCGTCGGTCGCCACCGTCCGGAAGTAGATCGCCTTACCCGCCGGCCGGTATTGCTGGGCAAACTTCGGGTCGGTCAGGTCGGGGTTGGTCGAACTCGGCGTG
Organism: Rhodospirillales bacterium; assembly: GCA_025351925.1. Lineage (GTDB taxonomy): Bacteria > Pseudomonadota > Alphaproteobacteria > Acetobacterales > Acetobacteraceae > CAHJXG01. Next base: position 14,700 of record JANXVC010000486.1, read on the forward strand.
ATGATCGCAAGATTGCCCTGGCTCAGGATGGGCGCCATCGCCTTGCCGGCACCCGACATTTGCGGACCCAGTGCGGCGACATAGGCCTTGTCGGACACCATGGTCCGCGCGTTGGTAGCGGCCTGCGCCGGGTCATATTGGCCGGCGGTGGCCGTGGCGTCATCGAGCTTCACGAGTTGGAAGGTAAACCCCGCCACAGCCTTGGCGGCATTCGCCTCCTCGAAAGCGATCACGGCACCGTTACCAATGCGGGTCGCGTTCTCGCCGTCGGCTCCAGTGAACGACAGGTTAATGCCGACTTTAATAACTTTATCGGCAGCTCTGGCGTCCCGAAGGTTTATTATTGAGACTGCAATAACGCCGGTCGTGGTCTTGATGGCCGAACGACGTGAAATCATGCCAGTGAGCTCCCTTGCCATGCCAAGCCTGATAGGTGTCGCCGACAGCGACACGTGCACTAGGCCATAATGTGCAAGGTAGATGCAAGGAAAGGGCCAGAACTTTCGTTCGGCCCTTCCAATCAGTGTATGATTGAACCGTTTAGATGTACTGTACCGTTCTTTCAGCAGCCTTGAGCTGCATGGGTCCGCATCGACCTACGCTGGCGCACCGGCTCCGCCCGCATGGGCACTGGAGGAACCGCGGCAAACGCTTGGCGCATCTGCTCGCTGGCGAAATCTGCCGCCGCCTTGCCCTCGAGCACCACGGCGCCGGTGCCGAAGAACTCATGCGTCACACCAGGATACAGCCGAACCTCCGTAGGTACGCCGGCCGCCTTGAGGTGCTCCCCCAGCAGCTCGCCGCCTGATCGCAGCGGATCGATCTGCGCCAGCACGATCGTGGTCGGCGGCATGCCGTGCAGATCGGTGACGCCGAGCAGGTTCAGCCGTGTATCCATCGCATCCTCGGGGCCACGGCCGTAATACTTGATGAACCACTCCAGAGCCGCCTTGCCGAGCGGCTTAGCGCGCGCGTTCTCCTGCACGCTCGGCGCCGTCAGGTCGGTGCTGGCGACGGGATAGACCAGCAGCTCGTGCACCGGCATCGGCAGCTTCTGGTCCCGCGCGGCCAGCGCCACGTTGAACACTAGGTTACCGCCGGCACTCTCTCCCGCCACTGCGATCCGCCGCGGGTCGCCGCCGAGCGGCTCCGCATGCTGCAGGATAAAGCGGTAGGCGGCGATGGCGTCGTCATGCGCGGCTGGGAACCGGTCCTCCGGCCCCTTCCTGTATTCGACCGAAACCACAATCGCGTTGGCACCGTTCGCCAGCGCCCGGGCCGAGCTGTCATAGGTGTCGATGGTCGAGATCACCCAGCCGCCACCATGGAAATACAGGATGACCGGCAACGGCCCGGTCGCCACGGCCGTTGGGCGATAGACCCGCGCTGCCAGCAGGCCAGCAGCGCCTTGCACCTGGATATCCTGCACCATCGCCGGCATGGGCGCTGTGCTCATGCTGCGCTGCTGCTCCACCTTGAGAACGGCGTCGGCGATCGATGGATTAGTGCGCGCTTGGGCGGGCGTGAGGTCCGGGATCGGTTTGGCCCCAAGATCCGCCTGCGCGGTCAACACAGCCAGCATGTCCGCAGTAGGCTTATAGGGCGTGTCACCCTGCGGCGGTGCTGCACAGCCGGAGAGTGCCAGAGCTGTCAAAGCTGCTAAACTGGTGAAGCGGAGTATTTGGCGCATGAAAACCTTTGCCGTTCTTGATCCGTGAAGAGCAACGCAGGCGCCGCGCCCGTTTTCTCATTAAAGGCATGTCGCTCACCCGGTCGGCGGTCCGAACGTAGGGCATCGCGAATAGTTGCCGTGCCCCCGGCCCGGCCATTGTCTGCCGGTCACCCTGCGATACAGTGCCCAGGCGCCGATAAACAGCGCGTGGGGCGACGAATGGACAACGGGCTGCGCAAGGGTTTGACGAGCTACGGCGACGCCGGGTTCTCGCTGTTCCTGCGCAAGGCGTTCATCAAGGCGATGGGCTACTCCGACGACGCGCTGGACCGGCCGATCGTCGGCATCACCAACACGCTGAGCGACTACAACCCGTGCCACGGAAACGCCGGCGTGCTGATCGAGGCGGCGAAGCGCGGCGTCATGCTGGCCGGCGCCATGCCGATGGTGTTCCCGACCATCTCGATCCACGAGAGCTTCGCCCACCCGACCTCAATGTTCCTGCGCAACCTGATGGCGATGGACACCGAGGAGATGATCCGCGCCCAGCCGATGGACGCGGTCATCGTCATCGGCGGCTGCGACAAAACGCTGCCGGCGCAGATCATGGCGGCGACCAGCGTCGATCTGCCGGCCGTCGTCGTCCCGGTTGGCCCCATGGTGGTCGGCCACCACAAGGGCGAGGTGCTCGGCGCCTGCACGGATTGCCGCCGGCTATGGAGCGCCCACCGCGCCGGCACGATCGACGCGGCCGAGATCGAGGTCATCGAGGGCCGGCTCGCCCCATCCGTCGGCACCTGCATGGTGATGGGCACCGCGAGCACGATGGCCTGCATGACCGAGGCGCTTGGGCTGGCGCTGCCGATGGCCGCCACCATCCCCGCCCCGCATGCCGAGCGCGTGCGCCTCGCCGAGGCGAGCGGGAAGCGTGCCGCGGAGATGGCCGTAAGCGGCGGACCGCGCCCGAG
>JANXVC010000430.1 GCA_025351925.1 Rhodospirillales bacterium
TCCTTCTCCTCGTGCGTCAGACAGCTGAGATCAGGAAGCTCGGTCATCCCCGCTTTGAATCCCAAGCATCAGGGTCACGTCAAGCCGCCTCACGCGCAGCGCCAGACATTCCAGATCAACGGGGGAGATGAGCAGACACTCTTAGTCCGGTTGCCTGCCGCACCCTGCTCCGGTTGCGCCTTTCAGACGAGGGGAGCGCAACCGGGGCAGGGTCGTGGCATTCGATATAAATTGCCGTACGCAGTATTTCTACGTTGACGAAAATTCTACTTTTTGTGTAGCCTTTTTTAATAGTATGCAGGTCAAGTTATGCCCTCTAAACGCAAGTTTGGGCATGCTTTTTGATTGTGATTGTTGAACGAGGAGAACGGCAGGATGAGCTCCAAAACTGCAATGCTTGCGCTGTGCGCTGCTCTTGCTTCTGCTCCTCTTGCCCGCGCCGAAGAGTTTAAACATGAACGCATTCCGATCAGGGTCATCGTCGTCACCGCCTTTGAAATCGGCAACGACACGGGCGATACGCCCGGCGAGTTCCAGAACTGGGTCGAGCAGCTGCCGTTGCCGGAGGTCATGCCGTTCCCGCAAGGCTATCACAGCCTCCGCTACAACCCCGATAAACAGGTGCTGGGCATCGTCGCGGGGGAGGGTCCTGCGCGCATGGCCTCCTCCATTACCGCGCTGGCGAATGACCGCCGGTTTGACGTCAGCCACGCGTATTGGCTGCTGGCGGGCATCGCCGGCATCGATCCGAACGTGGCATCGGTGGCCTCCGCCGTATGGGCGCCCCAGGTCGTCGATGGTGACCTGGGCTATGAGATCGACGCACGGGAGATCCCGTCCGACTGGACGACCGGCTATGTGCCGTTCGGCCGGACCTCGCCGTACCAGCCCCCCACTCCGCCCGTCGCCACCGACAGCGGGACCAACGCCTTCACCCTAAACGCCGGCTTGGTGGAATGGGCCTACCAGCTCTCATCCAGCAGCGTGCAGCTGGCAGACGATGAGAACCTGCAGCAGCTCCGCGCCCGCTACACCGGCTTTCCGAACGCGCAGCGCCCGCCGGCGATCCAAAAGGGCGCCGTGCTCGCGGCTGGGACGTTCTGGATCGGTGCCCTGCTCAATACGTGGGCAGAGAACTGGGTGGACTACTGGACCTCGGGTCAGGGCGTGTTCACCACGACCGCCGAGGAGGACGCGGCTTACATGCAGGCGCTCACCTTCCTGAGCCAGGTACAGACGGTCGATCTGCAGCGGGTGATGGTTTTGCGTGGGGGCAGCGACTACTCGGTGCCGCCGCCGGGGCAGACCGCGGCACAGCTGCTGGCCAGCGAGGTGGACGCCACAGGCTTCTCAGGGTTTGTCGAGTCGCTGAACTCGACCTATGCGGCGGGCAGCGTCGTGGTGAATGAGCTTTCGGGCAACTGGCGCTGGTACCGGGACCATGTTCCCAGCGCACAGCCCTGAGCTTTAGCTAAAAGATACCGGGCCTCGCTGTAAACGAGGCCCGGTGAGTCTCTTCCTCAGCTCGACGCGAACTGCAGCAGGCTGCCCATGGTGCGGATCGGCTGCCCGTCGATCACCGGCTGCCAGTTGGGGTTCTGCCGCAGGTAGGAGGTGCCGTCGGCCGCTAGCATGCCGATCAACGTCTCGGCGACGATGCGCTTGCCAACCGCGCCAAGCCTGACCGGCTCCGCATTGCCTTTGCCCTCGGGTCCGGTGGCGCGGCCGAGCCATTCGTACTGCGCCTCGGCCAGCACGTAGTACCAAAGCGGCGCGTTGCCGGCGAAGCTGGGGTCGATGTCAATGAGCTTGGGGCTTTTTGCTAGCTCATCGACGATCGCCTTGCCGACGAAAAGCTGATCGTCAGGCACGCGCGGCACGCCCATGGCGTCGGCGATGGCCTGTCCACTCGGCAGCGCCATCGACATTCCGCGCAGCAGGTTCCGGGTCGCGAGGTTGGCCGGGCTGCGTTCGGCGTCGAGAGGCTTCGCCTGGAGCTGCTCCACGGTGAGCGGCGGGGCAGCGGCGGCAACTGCCGAGAACTCCGGCAGGAAGCCCAGCGGGTTCACCAGCGAGGTGTCGATTTTGTAGGCCGGCTGCACGCGCTGGATGCCGCCCTTCTGGCCCGAGCCGTCGATGTCGAAGAATAAGCTCCAGTCGATCGCCCACTGCTTGGGGAAGGCGTCGAAGCCATTGAGCCCGCGCGCCTGCACCCCGGCGAAGACGAAGAACCGCCCCTGCAGGCCGCGCGCGATCTCGTCAGGCGTCGCCTGGAACGGATTGTCGCCGCCCTTCAGCACGGTGTTCAGCCGATAGATCGGCCGGACCATCGAGTGGCCGAAGCGGTAGGCCGCCGCCGAGAACTCGATCGGCATGAAGGCGTCGTTGCGCGGCTTGTAGAAGCGGAGCTTTGGCTCCTTTTCCCAGGCCGGCATCGTCTCGTTCCGGTGCGGCAGGATCTCGTCCACCACCTCCGTGCCGCAGATGCGGACCAGGTAGTCGTTGACCACAATCCACTGGTAGTGCCAGCGGACGAGCTGCTGCACGTCCTCGAAGGAGAGCGAGGGATCGAGATCGGCCAAGCGATTGTGGAACTGCAGCATGGTGGAATGCAGCTGCGAGACGATGACGTTCTCATCGTTGCGCTTGTCGCCGATCAGTGCACGCTTGGCGCGGGATGAATCCTCGATGTCCTCATAGCGCGGCAGGTCGCGACGCTTGCTGGGCTGGTCCAGCTCCAGCAGGGACCGGCCCAACCGGAACCGCTTGCCGTCGAACATGTAGGGCTGGTCGTCGGGACCGCGTCCGTACACGCAGTCCAGGTCCAGCCGCGGCGTGCGGAAGTCCACCAGCGCATCCGGGTCGTTCTGCTGCTGCAGGCTGGACGCTGGATCGAAGGTGAGGTCGTGGTCGATGAACTGGCCGAGATAGGTGTAGCCGGATGGAATGCCGCTATTCTCCTCGTCGTCCTGCAGGACGGCGTCGGTTTCCGGCGAGGCGGTGGGAAGCTTCGGATCGGTGTCCGTTGCCTCGGGCGGTGCCACCATCGCCGCGCCGAGCGCACGCAACGCGTCCTCGGGCCAGACGGACGGCGGCAGGTTGCGGAACATGCGGCCGAAACGGCCCTCGAACATCGAGGAGCGGCGGCGCATCGTGTCGCCGCGCACCCCTCCGCCGTGACCACCTGAACGAGGCTTCTTCATCTCCGGACCACTCATTTTGTTCCTCCGTGAAATCATTGACGCGGAGCGGTGCTGCTGGGGCGATGCCGCTCTGACCGTGATGTGCGCTGGGCCTTCAAAGGACGCTGTGACCCGTGTCACTCACGGGCACGAACAGCATTGCCGTGTTTCGGTCGCGCCCTGTCCCGACCTCAGCGTTGTCGATCCGGCGACCGAAGCCACCTCCTCAACAACGAAAAGGATTTCTCAGCCATGCGCACACATGTGTTCGTCACCGCCGGCGCCGCCATCCTCCTCGCCGCCGGCTTGGTGGCGGCATGCGGCGAGCGTGCCACCCTGCCGCTGGAGGCGGGAACCGGCCCGAACCCGGCCTTGCCGCCGCCCAACGCGACGCTGCTGCCCACCATCAACGTCGCGCCGGCGACGCATTGGGACGCCGGCGTCACACCCACGCCGGCGTCCGGCCTGCGCGTCGCGGCGCTGGCGCAGGGGCTGGAGCATCCCCGCTGGCTCGTTGTGCTGCCCAACAACGACGTCCTGGTGGCCGAGACCAATGCGCCGAAGCGGCCGGAGGACGCAGCGGGCGTGCGCGGCCTGGTGCAAAGGGTGATTATGGGGCGTGCCGGCGCGGACGTGCCGAGCGCCAACCGCATCACCCTGCTGCGCGAGGACGGCCAGGGCGGGGTCGAGCGCCATGTTTTCCTCAAGGGCCTGAACTCGCCGTTCGGCATGGCGCTGGTCGGCAATGACCTCTATGTCGCCGAGACCGACGCCTTGATGAGGTTCCCATACCGGCCGGGGCAGACGGAGATCACGGCGCCGGGCACCAAGCTGTGCGATCTGCCGGGCGGTCCGCTCAATCACCACTGGACCAAGAACGTGGTGGCCAGCGCGGACGGCCGGGCGCTGTATGTGAGCGTCGGCTCGAACAGCAACGTGGCGGAGAACGGCCTGGCCGCCGAGGAGGGGCGCGCCGCGGTTTGGCAGGTCGATGCGGCGACGGGAGCGCATCGCGTGTTCGCCAGCGGCCTGCGCAACCCGGTCGGCATGTCGTGGCAGCCGCGGACCGGCGCGCTGTGGGTGGCGGTGAACGAACGGGACGAGATCGGCAGCGACTTGGTGCCGGACTATATGACGGCGGTGCGTGACGGGGCGTTCTACGGCTGGCCGTTCAGCTATTACGGTCAGCATGTGGATGTGCGCGTGAAGCCGCAGAACGCAGCGATGACGGCCCGCGCCATTGCGCCGGACTACGCGCTGGGGGCGCATACGGCGTCGTTGGGCCTGGCGTTCTCAAAAGCGGGGAGCCTGCCGGCCGCGTTGACGGACGGTGCGTTCGTCGGCCAGCACGGTTCCTGGAACCGCATGCCGCCGAGCGGCTATCGTGTGGTTTTCGTGCCTTTCCGGGACGGCCGTCCGGCGGGCAAGCCCTTGGAGGTCCTGACGGGTTTCCTGAACGGAGCGGGCGAGGCGCAGGGGCGTCCGGTGGGCGTCGCCATGGACCAGAAGGGTGCGTTGCTCGTCGCCGACGACGTGGGCAACACCGTCTGGAAAGTCACCGGCCCTTGATGGGATGCTGCGGGGGACCTTCCGGTGGGCGGACGGCAAATCGGCACCGCGGCAAGATCCTGGAACGGGATGCCGCCTTGCACTATAGCGTCGGCGATGAATGGGTTGAACGACGGTCTCTTAATGCGCCTTGGCCGTAGTGCTTGGCGGATCGCTATTTGGCTCCCGATGTTGCTCGCGACGTCCGGCTGCGTGGCCAATCGGCCTCTGCCCGCGCTGATCACGCTCTCGCAGCCGGCGCCGCTGCTACGGCCTGCCCCCCATGCACGGCGCGTCACCCGTGTGGCAAACCCGGCTCCGCCCAACGCATCCGTCCTGAGCGAGGCGCAAACGGCGGAGAAGGAAAGGCTGTTCCGCAGCTTCGTTGATTGGCAAGGCGCGCAAGACAACGCCCCTTAAGCAACCGACTGCTACCCTTGGGGTTCATGGTCCAGGGATACATATTCGTTGACACAGGCGACGTTGAAATTGGCGGGCAACATAAAGGAGACCGTTATCTCGTCAGCGCGCGCAAACATCCCCAGCACGACCAGGGGGCAGCCACTGATCCGTCCTGCGGTGGAACTGGCATACGCGATCCGGCGGGGAAATCCGGTGGTGGCGCTGCTCGGCATGGACGCGGCACCTGTATCGGCCGCTATCGACGAGTGCATTGAGCTTCTGCTCGATGATCCCATCCGCGTCATCCGCATTCACGGCATCCCGGGAGTGCCCCTGACGCTGCCGCGCATCGTTGAGGAGCTCGGCGCAGGTCAGCGAGGCGGGCGGCCGGCGGATGATGACGAGCTGATCGTCCATGTCCTGGCCCGGCGCGGCGACAAGGAGGAGCAGGTTGCCCTCATCATCCAGCAGGCCGAGCTGCTGCCGCTATCGACGCTTGCGTTCCTTCAGGTCGCCTCGACAGTGTTCGGCACACGAACGCCGCGGCTCCAGCTGATTTTCGCCGGGCATCCAAGGTTCGAACAGCTGCTTGTCAGGGACGAACTGGCGGGGCTTCGCGACCGGCTTGACGCGGTGATTCTCGTTGCACGCTTACCGGTCAGCGCAGCGTCCGCAGCACCGGATCAAGCGGTGCCGGTCCGCAAGGTGGGCCCGCGGCGCATCGGCCTTAGTTTCGGACGAGGTGCGAAAACCCTAGCAGCGCTTCTCGCGCTGTTACTGGTGATAGGCGCTGCAACGCTGGCGATCAGCCAGCGCTCCGGCCAGCCAATGGGCGTTGGCTCATTCGCCACAACGCGGGCTGTTCCAGCCCCGGCTGGAACGCCGCCAGCGCCGGCCCGATCACAAGATGTGCCACCGCTGGGGCCTCCGCCGCTAGCCGCCCTACCGCAAACCGCTCTGCCGGAGCCGCCCCGTCCGCAAGCCGCCGCGCCGCCCAGCAATCGGGACTTCGGTCCAGCGCCGCCCAGTGTTCGCGATCCCAGTCCAGCGCCAACCGTCCCGCGTCCCGAGCGCGGCGCTTTGCCGAGCGGCGATCAGTTGGCCCGGCTCCGTAGCGAGTTCGACCGCTTCCTCGCGCAAACGGAGTGGGGTTCCAAACGGCTTGGGGAGGGCGAGCGGGCCCGCCTTTTCAACGAGTATCTTCGATGGAACTACGGTGCAGCGGGTGCAAACCCAGGGCCGCCGCCCTGAAGCAGCGTTTCGTCAGCCTCACCGGCGGCTGGCCAGCATGATCGGATGAGACCGGGCCTGCCGCAGCGGCTGGATTGGGCTTTGGGCTTCAAGAACCCGGGGCGTTGGTGGTGCGCCAAGCGTGGAGGACCACGCGCTTGTCAGTGACATCTGATCGGCAGATACCGCCTGAGCCCGGGCGGCGCCGGGAAGTTGCGCGAGCACCTTGCGCTGATACGCCAAGGCGAGGTCGGGTGTCCGGGAGTGATAGTGGGCAGCCGCCGTGTTCCAATCGCCGGACTCGGCATAGAGTTGGCCAAGGAATTTTGCCGCGTAGCGCACGTTCACCGCCGGGTCGAAAGCCTCCTCCAGCGAAATGAAGGCGGTCGGATGATGCATGAGATTGACCTGCATGCAGCCGACATCCACGGATGCAACATTGCGCGCCTGCAGCGTTAGCACCGCGGCAATTGCCTCCGACTTCGTGTTGAACGTGTAGCCGCGTCCTTCGGCGTTGATGCTCCAGGGCCACGCCTTGACGTTGCCGTCCCGCGGGTCGAGGCGACCGCTCTCAACGCGGCCGATGGCGCTGAGCAGGTTTGGCGGCAGACGCGCGACCGGCACGTAACGGGCGATTGCCATTTGGCAGAGATCACTCGCATGACCGGCCTCCAAGCGCATCGGCTGCGCGGAAGCCGCTACCGGCATTAGGCCAAGCGCTAGCAATAGACCGCCAAATCGTCGCATCCTGTACCTCCAGACGCCTGGCCGGATCTCCGGCGCAGCTCGAAGCGTCGTATGCCGGCCATACGTTGCGCTCCGCATTCATTATCGGCTCATACCGTCTCTGTCAGCGATATTGTTCTCAAAGTATCGCGATCAGCCCGACGAATCCAAGTTTGAGCGCGAGAGGAGATCTGCCATACCGATAAAAACGTCAAGTAGGACGGTGGACCTCCCTATGTCGCTGGGCATTAGAGAATGAGACGATGGCGTCGTTACTACCAATGCGCCCGCCATGGTCCTAGTTCCGCTGCGATAGTGCTCGACCGGATTAGGCGCTTACCGGACGGTGATCTCGCCGAAGTGATGCATGGCCGCCCAGCACTTGTCGTGGCGCCGCACCCCGATGATGAAAGCCTTGGCTGCGGCGGGCTGATTGCGCAGGCATCAGCGTTCGGCGCGGCAGTGCATATTGCCGTCGTGACCGATGGTGCGGCATCGCATCCCGGGTCGGGCACGCATCAGCGGGACCGGTTGCGGCAACTCCGCCATAGCGAGACGCTCGCGGCGGCGGCGGTGCTTGGGGTCCCGGCTGAGCGCGTCAGTTTTCTGGACATCCCTGACGGTCAGGCGCCGCAGCACGGCCGCGGCGCCCAAGCCGCCGGGCAGCGCCTTGCGTCATTGGCGCACGACATCTCGGCGGGGACGATCTTCACGAGCTGGAACTACGACACCCATCCCGACCATGTCGCGGCGCATCACTATGCCGGCATAGCGGCGTGGGAGACCCAGGCGGCGCTGTTCTCCTATCCGGTCTGGGCCTGGATGCTGCCGCGCGGCACACTCATGCCGAACTTGCGCTGGCAGGGCTTTTCGATTGACATCACCCCGCATATCGCGATTAAGCGGGAGGCCGTGCTGCGGCACCGCTCACAGACCACATCGGTGATTGCGGACGATCCTTTGGGTTTCAGGCTGTCGGACGCCCAGCTCGCAGCGATGATCACATCAAGGGAGTTTTTCATTGCCGAAAATCCACGCGCCCGAGCTCTTGAGCCAGGTCGAGCAAAACATGCCGCATCCTTGGATCAGGCGGGGGATTGAGCGGGCCGCTGCTGATCCGCGGCCGCGACTTCTGCGCATTGCCGCGCTGGCGCTCATTATAAGCGGCCCAGGCGTTGCGCTGGCGCAGTCCAATGGGCCTAGCTCTGCCGCTGCATTGTCGATGAAATCGTCGTGCCGGGGTGACTATCGGGCGCATTGCGTCGGCAACGACCCCTCTGCCCCAATCGCGGCAGCCTGCCTCGCGCAGTTCTATGTCAACCTCTCAAAGGGCTGCCAGGCGGCGTTGGACGCCTATAACGCGCCCCAGGGTGAGCCGGAGGAGCAGCAGTAGCGCTGCGTTACACCCGCTGTCGGCCGCGCACGACATCGCGCAGCAGCACCGTGGCGAATCGCAGCATGCCCTGCAGGCAGCCGAGAACGTTCGCGCGGTAGGTGAAGCCGAAGGCGGCGTCGATCGGGGCGCCTCCGACAAGCTCCCGGGCGCTGCCTTTCAGGTCCCAGACAAAGTTGCGGAACAGCTGCCAATGCCGAGCGTGCTTTAGATAGAGGGCGCCGTTTCCACGGGCATAGATTCCGTTCAGCTTCGTGATCTCCGCCCGGCTTTTCCGCCCGTGAAAGTGCGCGACGGCGAGGGCGGGGGCATATTCAACCGGAATGCCGGCGAGATGCGCGCGATAGAGGTAGTCAGTGTCCTCGCCAGCCTCGCACGGGGCCCCGGCGCCGAAGCGCTCATCGAACGGGCCCACACGGTCAAAGGTCGCCCGGGTCATCGCCATGTTGCAGCCGTGGATGAACCCGCCGGGATGCTGCTCGCCATCATAGACCGAGGGTGCCAAGTCCGTCTTGATGGTGAACGGCAGGTCGCTCGGGTCGCCGAGATCGACTCGGCCGCCGCGAACGGCCATGCCGGCATCACCCGCAAACAACCCGTGCAGCACGCGGATATAGTCGAGCGCCAGGCGGCAATCATCGTCGGTTAAGGCCAGGATGACGCCACGAGCCGTGCGGACGCCGGTGTTGCGGGACACCGCAAGGCCCTTCCGATCCTCACGGACCAGCCGGACCGGCAGCGCCACGGATTTCGCCCAAGCCTCGACAACCGCCGGGGTTTCATCGGTGGATGCGTTATCAACCACCACGAGCTCAACATCGAGGTCGCCGCAGGCCTGCGCTGCGGCTGCGATTGAGGCGAGGCTCGCCGTCACGGCATGCGCCCGGTTGCGTGTGCAGACTATGACGGAGACATCAACCATGGATCGATGAGTTTCCTGGGTGCCGCGCCCATAAGGCCCGGTAATGAGCGGTTATCAAGCGGCCAGCCGAGTTCGATCATCAAGTCGCCGAGAGGCTTTGGGGTCGATCGCGACTCAGTGATCCGCGCCGCTGCCTCCGATGGCCCGCTTTGCTGAAATAAAGCTGCGGATGCCGCAGTTCCAGTCGTCAATCCATATCTCTGCACCACTTGGAGACATAATGCCTCGGGTATCCGTTATCATTCCTGCGTTCAACGCCGCCGCCGTGATCGGTAACGCAGTCAGCTCGGCGCAGACACAGACCGAGAACCTGATCGAGATCATCGTTGTGGACGACGCCTCGACGGACGACACCACGGCCATTGTTGAGCGCCTGGCCGCGCAGGACACTCGCCTCCGGCTGGTGCGGCTGGCACAGAACGGCGGGCCAGGCGTCGCGCGCAATGCCGGGCTGGACGCGGCAAGCGGCGAATGGGTCGCGTTGCTGGATGCCGACGACCGCTTCCATCCGCAGCGTCTCGAACGCCTGCTCGCGGCCGGTGCGTCGGAGGACGCGCAGCTTGTAGCCGACAATCTCGCGCTGGTGATCACGCCGCAGATGCAGCACGCTGGCTTGATGATCCCGGCGGAGTGGCTGCCCAAGCCGCGCCTGATCAGCGCGATCGAGTTCGTGGAGGGCAATACGCGGACGGCGGCACAGCAGCGCGTCGGCTATGGCTATCTTAAGCCGATCATCCGCCGGGACTTCCTGGTTCGAACCAGCATTCGCTACGACGATCTCCGTTTTTCCGAGGACTACATTTTCGTGCTGCGATGCCTGATCGCCGAGGCGCGCTATATCGTGCTGCCGGAGGCTATGTACGACTACGCCATCGACGCGACCGGGCTGACGACCAGGCACTCGGCAAATGATCTCGTGCGACTAAGCCATCGTGAGCGCGCATTGCTGCTGGAACCCGGCGTCGCGCTGAACGGTCCGTTGCACGACGCAATGGATCGGCATATCCATGCTGTCGATCTCGCACTGGGTTGGTTCTGCTTCGCCCAGGCGATCAAGCGGCGTGATCCCGTTGCCGCACTGTCGCAAATTTTTCAAAGCCCGGCGCACTTCAGACACATCGGCAGTGAAGGTTTCCGAGCCATACCTCGTGCCCTCATCCATGGACGACGACGGAAAGCAGCATGAGTGACGTCGAGCAGGAATGTCTCGTCTCGGTCCTATTGCCGGCGTATAACTCGCGGCATCTCATCAGCACGGCGATCGAATCGGTACTCAAACAGACCGAGCGGCGTTTCGAACTCATCGTTATCGACGATTGCTCGACCGACGACACCGCGGAGGTCGTCGCGCATTACGCCCACGCCGATGCGCGTATCCGCCTCCTGCATATGGCTAGCAATGGCGGGCCGGCGGCTGCGCGCAACGTCGGGTTTGATGTCGCGCGCGGACGTTGGATCGCGCTGATTGATTCGGACGACGCCTATGTTCCGCAACGGCTCACGCGGCTGCTGCATCTGGCTGACGCGAACGCCGCTGACATGGTATCGGATAATCTTCTGATGCGGCCGGTCGGCGGGACGCCGTATCTGCTGATCCCGCCGGAGTTGTTGTCAAGTCCTCAGCATCTGAGTGCGGCGGAATTCGTCCTGCGCAACATCGGCGACCCGAAGCATCCTCGCCTGAGCTATGGCTTCATGCAGCCGATGATCCGCCGCGACTTCTTGCTGGGCAACGACCTGCGGCACGACGAGCGGAACCGCTTTGGCGAGGATTTCATGCTGTATATGGCTTGCCTGCGGGCTGGGGCGCGCTGGTGGATCACGCCCGAGGTTTTGTATCATTACGCTACTCGGCCGGGATCGCTGACCGAGGTGCAGAGCTCCGGCGACCTCTTACGGATCGCAGAGCTCGAAGCAGGGTATCTGAATGACCCGGCAATCATGCGAGACACGGCGCTATGCAGCGCATTGCGGCTGCATAAGGCGAAGATCGACCGCGCGTATTATTACCGAGCCTTCACGGATGCGATCAAGCTGCGGCAGTTCCGCCGGGCCGGAAGGCTGCTGACCGACTCACGCTGGAGTTCCTGCTACATCGCACAGGAGACGCTGCGTCAGGCACCCATCATTGCACGGAAGGTATTGCGCGGCGGATATCTCCTGAAGGCTGAGCGTATTACCTGAGCGAAGTTAGCAATACCTTAAACCGCACCGTTTTTTGTCAGGACTGCAGGCAGTGTCTTCATCAAGATGGCAATGTCGTGCCACAAGGACCAGTTGCGCACATACCAGACATCAAGGCGGACGCGATGCTCGTAAGTCGTGTTGCTGCGCCCGCTGACCTGCCAGAGGCCGGTGATCCCAGGTTTAGCTTCAAAATAGTAGGAAATGTCACGGCCGTAGCGGGGAACCTCGGCGTCGATAATGGGTCGGGGACCGACCAAACTCATCTCGCCCCGGACGACGTTGAGCAATTGCGGCAGCTCATCAAGGCTAGTCCGGCGCAGCACCCGACCGATCGGGGTGATACGGGGATCATTGTACAATTTGTGCGTAGCCCGCCATTCCAGATTGGCTTGGGGGTCAGTTTTGAGCACCTGCTGCAGCACGACATCGGCGTCGGTGACCATCGACCGGAACTTGAAGCAGCGAAAGGATCGACCGTTCTCACCAATACGCCGATGCCCGAACAGCGCCGGCCCACCATCGGCGCGGATCAGCAAAGCGAGCGCGAGGAAAAGCGGCGATAGAACCACCAGGAGCAACACCGCGACAAACTGGTCAAACAGCATTTTGACGAACCGGCTTACCGGGCGCGCCAGATTGTTGCCATACACGATGAGCATGACGTCGTGGGTAAAGAAATACTGGTTATCGAACGCAGTGACTGGCAGGCCGTCAACAGCCGGCACGAGCGCGAATGGCACGCGTTCGCGTGAGAAGTCCTCGGCGAGGCGAACCGCATCGCCAGAGACGTCGCCGCGGATTGCGACAACCGCAAACTCAGCGCCGTGCTGCTCAAGCAGACGGGTCCCGCGACCCGGGCTATGGGGGACGCCGTGCAGGTTGATCGAAGCCACCATCTCATAGCCGAGCCGGGCATCCGACTGGAAGGCTGCCCGTGTTGACGCGACCGCTGCCTCATCACCGATGATCAGTGTGCGCAGACGCCACATGCCGAGATCGTCGAGGATGGTACGCGCAAGATTGCGCATGAGCAGCAAGCAAGGGATCAATGCGATCCAACGCACCACGCTCTCAAATCCGAGAGGCATGCCGTAAGCAACGACACGGATATAGCTATCGCAAAGGAAGCCGATCGCGACGCCGGTTGCTAGGCCGCGAAACTCGGTCCAGGTCGGCACTCGAGACGTGTAGTGACCGCGGGCGCCAAAGTAGGTCACGAGTCCCAGTACGACGAGGACGGTGCCCCAGCCATGCCAACTATAGCCTTGATTTGCAATCTGCCGGAGAGCCCGGTCCAGCGGTGGCAGTTCGACCGCCATGTGGACCACAAACGCCACGCCGGCAGCAAGGATTAACCCGAGGACATCTGCCGAGAACATTGTCATCAAGCGGACCGTTGCTGGTCTCAGCAGCGCATTGCGGGAACGGGTTTCCCGCGACACTCCTGGCGTTAGAAAGTTGACATGCATCAGTTAAGCCCTTGCCCATCGCTTTAGTGCGTCACGCAGATTGCGACCACCGGTCATATGGAGCAGCCTGCTGCGTCTGTTAACGCAGACTATGCCGCATCGCACACAAGGCGCCGATCACGTGTACTTGACGGCGCCTAAGCAGGCTGTTGCATCATCTCATCTGGACCAGAAAGACGAGAAGATGGGCAAGGCAAGGCGAAATGTCTTAGATCATCAAATTGTCATGAAGAGTATAATTCAGTCATCTCCGCTATCGATTTAGAACACGCGCTCGAACACTGTTACGACGTCACCGGGCTGTACGAAAGTCTCCCGATTAGCAGCGCCCTCTACCGTTGATTGTTGAGTACTGGTACGGACGATCGAAAACCGATTCTTGACTGCGCGATAGGTGAAGCCGCCGGCTACCGCGGCGGCGGTGACGACCGTCATGGCCGGCTGATAGGGGTATTGTCCTGGCCGCACCACCTCACCCAAGATGAAGATCGGACGATAGTTGATCACCTCGACCGATACGCTTGGATTTCGGTACAACTTGGACCGGGTGAGAGCCTGGCCCACCGCGGCCTCCAACTGCTTGGGCGTCAGACCGGCGGCATGCACGCCGCCGACCAGCGGCAGTGCAATCTCACCGGCGGCGTCAACGCGGAACTCCCCCGTCAGCTGTTGCTCACCGAACGTGATGATGCGAATCTGATCGCCTGGTCCGAGCGTGTAGATGCTGGTGTTCACGTCTGGAACCGGTGGAAGCCCGTCTCCGGGGCTGCTGCAGCCAATGAGGCCGGCGACCGGTGCCGCTGCGAGACCTATCATGGCAACGCGCCGCGACATTGATCCTGGCCTTATAACCGTTCCACGCATGACTTTCTCCTAATTCCAGCTTCTATCTTAGCACGTTATGGCTTGTTTGGTTGCGCCGTCGAGAGCAACCGCGGCAATCGCGACACAATGCGACATAAACGTTGCATCTTGGCCGCAGCAAACATTCATAATCATGGCAAGTCATCGCCAAGCAGCCCGTGTGGCGCCTTTGCCCTTGACCGCATCCGCACGCTCGTGTCCTTGCAGGAACGATGGATGTCGGCGGAGGGATTATGGGACGGTCAGGAACACGGCGTTACCTGTCGTGTATCGGGGTCGGCCTACTCGCGCTGGGCGTCTCGTCGGCTGCTCACGCACAGTATGTCGAGACGTACTTCCCGCCGGCGCTGCCAGGCTTCGACCATGATCAGGGCGTAACAGTGCTGTCCCGGCTTCGGCCCTTGTATGAGCAGCCCGGCGTGCGGCTCGGCGCCTACACCGTGAACGCGCATCTCGACGAAAGCGTCGGCTACGACTCGAACATCACCGGAATAAGCCGGGGCCCCAGCAGCGGCTTCGTCAAGACGTCGCCCTCGGTCACCGCCACCTCCAATTGGTCCCGCAACCGCGTCGGGATCTCTGCCAGCATGGACAATTACTCGTATTTCAGCGCTCCGGCGCAGAACTATACGAACTACAACATCTCTGTCGGCGGCGGCTACACGATCGGTCGCCACGACCTGAACGTCGGCTACTCGCACTTCCGCCAGCATGAGCTCGGCACGGATATCGGGACCGTCGCATCCACCTCGCCCGTGGCCTACGACGTCGATGACATCCGCACGGACTACACCTTCGACGCCGGCCGGTTCTCCTTTGTGCCCAACGTTGACTTCCGGCTCTATCAGTTCGGCAACGCGCTTATTATCGGGCAGCCGGCCAATCAGCAGTATCGCGACCGCACCGTGCTCTCGGGAGGCGTCACCACGCGCTATGAGCTTAGCGACCAGCGCGGCATCCTCGTTGTGTTGCAGGGGATCAACTCCCACTATCTGCGACCGCAGCTGGGCCAGCCGAGCAGCAACTCAAAGAGCGTCCTGCTGCTCGCCGGACTCGACTATCAGGCGACCGGCCTATGGCGGTATCGCGTGCTGGGCGGCATCGAGGTGCGTGAGTTCGCTTCAGCCCAGTTTGGCACCCGGGTGGCCCCGGTGGCTGAGGCGAGCGTGATCTACACCCCGACAGGATTGACGACGC
Organism: Rhodospirillales bacterium; assembly: GCA_025351925.1. Taxonomy (GTDB): domain Bacteria; phylum Pseudomonadota; class Alphaproteobacteria; order Acetobacterales; family Acetobacteraceae; genus CAHJXG01. The sequence continues at coordinate 15,121 of JANXVC010000430.1, forward strand.
TCACGGGGATCTTACGGCGCGAGATCGAGGATCCGCAGTCCGAGGGCGTTGCCGGATATACCTACACGACCGTCGGCGGCGTTGTGGACCATGAGCTACGGCGCAATATCCTGCTGCAGGGCCGGGCGAACTTCCAGGCAGCGCAATACCTCCAGGGCAATGGGTCCACCACAAGCTACACTCTCGGTGCCGGCGTAAACTGGCTGGTGAACCGGCGCGTGCGTCTCTCGGCCGACTACGACGTCACGCAGCAGAATGGCTCGAACAATGTGGTGTTCATCGGCAATCAGGTTGTGAACACGCCGACGGGGCAACGGGTAAACTCGCTGACCACGGGCAGCTACAACCGGAACGTCGTCCTGGTCGGGCTGCATTTCTCGCTTTGAACCGACGAGGCGAGACCGGAAATTGCGGCGGCACGAGACAAGCCTAATAAGGCGTGCTGTCCTCGAGTGCTTCGCGCATCAGGACGTAGTGCTGCAGCATCGGTTCCGAAAACGCGAAGGCGTCCGGGCCGATGCTGCGGCATGCTCGCACCGTGCCTGTCTCCTTCAACCGCGCCCACGCATCCCGCTCAAGCCAGCGATCCGCGATGAAGTGCGCACCCTCGTGCTCCGAGACGATGAAGCGGGCATAGCGGTCCTGCTCGCCGCCGGCAATCGCCCGGAGACTATCAAGCGTCGTGCGGTCGCGCTCACCCTGGGTGACACCCTGGTAGATCGCGGCAACGCGCGGGTCGGCCTCCTCCACAGCGCGTCGAAACGCAGCGAGCAGGTCGGCCGCCTCGACCTGCGACGACGCGCGGGCGATCGCCTCGGTTCCCGCATGCAGGCCGAGCAGCTGCGCCACGTAGGGAACGCCGCGGGCAGCGTCGATGACGGCTTCCCGCACGCTCGGCAGGAACTCAATGCCGGCGTCCCGCCCGCCCTGCACTAAAATCTCATCGATCTCCGCGTCGGATAACAGCGGCAGCGCCAAGCCGAGGATGTTGCGCTGGATCGAAGGATGCCGCCCAACCAGCTCCTCCAAACTGTCGGAGACGCCGACGATGATGAAGCTGATGGCGGCGCCCCGGTCGGATGCCTGCTTGATGGCGTCGGCGAACCAGGTCCGCGTCGCAGAATCCTCCACCCGATCGAACTCGTCGGCGATCAGCACGACATGGCGACCGGCCAGGCGACCCGGCAGCGCCGCGATGTCACGCGGCTGGAGGCGGCCGCGCGGCAAGGCCGCCTCACACCCCTCCAGCTCGTCGTCCTGGACAACCGGCGCCGCGAGCATGGACTTCGGCAGATCGCGGACGAGGCCGCGCACAATATCCTCAAACCGGCTGTCGAATGAGCAGGTATAACGGCCAACCATATATCCGGAACTGCGGGCGGCGGAGGCCACGAGGTTGACCAGCGAGGTTTTACCCCGGCCACGCTCGCCGTAGAGCACGACATGCGCCCGGTCGAGCGCGATCGCGCGGAAAATCCGCAATAGCTCGGTCTGCCTGCCGCTGACCCGGCGCGAGCTGCGCTGCGGGCGGGTCGGCGTGAACACTTCGCGCAGCGCGTGCTGTTGTGAGGGCGGCTGCGCGGCCACGTCCATTGGCAACGCGCCAGCTTTGCGCGACGTATTCGCGCGTGATGGCACGCTGAGCTGCGGCGATGCCTTTTGCCGGGATGGTGATGAGGCATCGTCCGGCACAGGACGCGGCGAACGGCGGAGCATGCGCGTTACGAAACTCATGGATGCAAGTAAATCACCTGGATGCTGCAATGCAACGCAAACGATCGAAATATTGCGTAAGTTTTAACTAACACAAGTCTGTGATCCCGCTGGAGGTACTCAGTGCGCCTAACATTTGTGAACACGCTTTACCCGCCCTACGGTGCAGCCGGCGCTGAGACGACGCTTCGCTTACTGGCCGCGCAAATGGTGGATCGTGGACACGATTGCAACGTGGTGACGCTTACGCCGGGCCGGCAGGCGGAAAACGGCGAGGTTGATGGAATTCCAGTGCACTATCTCCCGCTCGCCAACGTCTTCTGGCCGCATGGGGCTTGTCGGTCCGCGCCGTGGCGTCTGATATTTCAGGCAATTGAGGCCTATAATCCCGTGATGGGGCGGCGGCTCACGGTACTATTACGGCGCCTCGCGCCCGAAGTTGTGAACTTCCACAATTTGCAGGGGTTCTCCGCGTCGGCGTGGTCGGCGGCGCGAAGGTTGCAAATCCCAGTGGTCCAAACGTTGCACGACTACTATACGGCCTGTCCGCGGAGTGCGATGTGGCGTCCCGGTCGCGGCAACTGCTCGTCGCTCTGTACGGAATGCAATGTCTTCGGCAAGCCGCGTCGGGCATTGTCCGATCTTCCCGATGTTCTAACCTGCGTCAGCCATCGTGTGTTTGACAGATTGACCGGCGCGGGCGCCTTTCCCCGCACGGTTACCGGCCAGCAAACCATACGGATTATCCGCGGCAATAATGCGTCGGACACGCTGCCAGGGATTGATCCACCGGTTGCCGGCACGCCGCTCCGTCTTGGCTTCATTGGGCGGCTTGATCCGTCTAAGGGCCTCGAACATCTAATCGACGTAGTCGGTCGGCTGCCGGACGGCGCTGTCTCGCTTCATATCGCCGGGACGGGAAAACCTGACTACGCCAGCGCGCTGCACGCGCGTGCGGCTGGAGTGTCCCATGTTGAGTTCATCGGTCATGCAGCACCGGCAGACTTCTTCCCTTCGATCGACCTGCTGGTTATTCCATCGGTATGGGAAGACCCGTTTCCGCGGGTGTTCCATGAGGCTTTGGCCTACGGCGTGCCAAGCCTGGTGACGCCACTGGGCGGCCTTTCCGAGGCGATCGAGCACGGCCGCAACGGCTTCCTCATCGCCGGCACCGGCGCCAACGCGCTGTATGCGAGCCTTGCCGAACTCATCGCCTCGCCTTGGGACCGGGGTTTTGTATTTGCCGAGTGCCGTAAAGCCGCGGCGAGTTTCTCGCCCTCCCGTATCAGCGGCGAATACGAGGCGGTGCTGATGGCCGCCGCCGCGCGTCGGCCTGTGCCGGATGGCGCCGGAGTACCCTGGCGTGGCGCCCCTTCCACCATGCCCGCATCGGCCTAAAGGAGATTATGTCTTGCTCGGTCTGCAACTGCTTGCCGGTGCTGGCGCCTTCGCGGCCGTCGGCCTGCATCCCTTCACCACCTATCCGCTCAGTCTTGCAGCCCTCGCGCGCTTCCGCCCCCGGCCGGTCGCGACAGGACTGGCGGCGCTCCCTGGCAACGCAGCCGTGGCCGGGTCCACGCCGACGGACGCACGCGTAGCTTTGTGTGTCTGCGCCTATAACGAAGAGAAGGTGATCCGCGCTAAGGCCGAAAACATGATCAGCATGCGGCAGCTCGCGCCGGGCCTTGAGCTGCTGATCTATGTTGACGCCGCGTCGGACCGTACGGCTGAGATCCTGCGGGAGTATGAAGGCGAGATCACCGTCATCACCTCACCGCTCCGCCACGGCAAGACCTTCGGCATGAACACGCTCGTGCAGGCCAGCAGCGCCGACTTCATCGTGTTCTCCGACGCGAACGTCACCTTCGCACCGGACGCCATTCCGCGCCTGCTTGCGCGCTTTGCCGATCCGCAGGTCGGCTGCGTCTGCGGCCATCTCGTCTATACGCTGGCCGACGACAGCGCGACGGCGGTGACGGGTTCACTCTATTGGCGCCTTGAGGAGACCATCAAGGAGCTGGAGACGCGCAGCGGATCGACCATGGGCGCCGACGGCTCCATCTTCGCAATCCGGCGTGCGCTGCATCGGCCGCCGCCGCCCGATATCATCGACGACATGTATGTGTCGCTGTCCATCCTGTGCAGCGGCCACCGTCTCGTGCGCGCCAGCGATGCTCTGGCTTTTGAGGTCACGACTTCGAAATCCGGCGATGAGTTCCGCCGTAAGGTCCGCATCGCCTGCCAGGCTTTCAACGTCCACCGCCTGCTGCACGCGGACCTGGCCGGGCTGCCGCTACTGGATCAATACAAGTACGTCTCGCATAAGCTGCTGCGTTGGTTCACCGTCTATCTGCTGTCGGCGGCCATGCTCTGTCTCGTCGCCGGGTTGGTCGTGCTGGGCGCGTGGCTGCTGCTGCTGCTGGGTATCGGTAGTGGGGCAGCATTGCTGTTTGCAGCCTGGCTTCGACCGTCTGGGCCGCTCGGCAAACTAGTTGATATCAGCGCGGCGTTCATCGCGACCGGGGTCGGCGTCATCCGGTCGCTTCGCGGCGAACGGTTTCAGGTCTGGACGCCGCCCGCCTCAGCACGCAGCTGAGACGGGCGGTAGGGTGGGTCATCACGCCGCCATGTTGAGCACCATCACGACCGGCCGGCGCGATGCGGCGGTGAGCGTCCGAATCGCTTCGCGCACCTCGGCGCGCTTTGCCCGCTTCGCGCCGACCACAAGCACGACCGTATCGACGATATTGGCGAGTACCATCGTCTGCGTCGCGCTGCCGATCGGCTGGCTGTCCATCACGAGAAGATTGTATTCGTCCCGAGCCTCGGCGATTAGGTTCTGCAGCTGCATCGAGTCCAGAAGCTGGTTTGCCGCCGGCTGTGCCCCAGCGACCAGCAAGAGATCGAGGCTGGTCTGCCGGTCCTGCTGGACCTGATCCTGCCAATGCTCACGTCCTTGCAGCGTCTCGACCAGGCCGTTGCTCGGCGGGAGCTTCATAATACGGGCCAGCGAGGGCTCGCGCAGATCTCCCTCCAGCAGCAGCGCACGCAGCCCATCGATGGCCGCGACACGCGCGAAGGCCGCAGTGATCTCCGCCGCCCCCTCGGCGGCAGCGCTAGAGACAAAAAGCACGCTGCGCGGAACAGACCCCTGTCCAGAGAAGCGCAGGCGGGTGCGGAGCGACCTTAACGCCTCAGCTTCGGGTCCGCTTGGATTTACGATCACACGCTCGGCCAGTGAGCTTCCACCCGTGAGGCGCGGTATGACGGCGAGCGGAGCTAGACCCGTCGCGCTCCTGATGTCGTTGGGTTTTGCAAAACCATTGTCGCGGCGTCCCCGAGCCAGTGAAAGCAGCCCGCCAAAGGCAAAGCCGCTCAGCATGCCCAGCAACCCGGCCAGCTTCGGCTTGGGGCTCGCCGGGAACGCCGGCGACACGGCCGTGCTGACGACCCGCACGCCGCTCTGCTCGGGCCCGATTTTCCTCGCCGCGGTCTGCGCCTCGCCCTGCAACAGCGTCTGCAGGACATTGCGCCGCGATTCGGCATCCCGCTCAAGCTGCTGCAGCTCGGACTGCACCGCGGCGAGGCCTCCGGCGTTTTTTTGCGCGATCTCAAGCTGCCGCTGCAGGTCCGTCTCGCGCGCCCGCGCGGCATCGGCCTGCGCGCCGAGCGAGGCTGTGACCCGCTGCGCCTCCGCCGCCAACGCACCGCGCAGCGAGGTGAGCTCCGCCTGCGCCGCGCGGTACTGCGGATGACCGACGCCCAGCGTCGTCGCCAACTGCGCCACATGGCGGTCTGCGGCCGCCTCCTTGTCCCGCAACGCGCTGATCGTGCTCGAGCCGAGCACAGCGGCGTTGTCGTTCGACACAACCCCGGTCCGCGCGAGCGCACTGGCGCGCTGGTAATTCGCGACCGCCTGCGCCCGGTCGGCGCTCGCCCGGGTCAGCGCGCTGGAAAGGTCCTCAAGCTGCTGCTGCCCGACGCTGCCCGCCCGGGTCTGTACGAGGTTGTACTTCTCGCGCGTGTCGGCGATCTTCCGTTCGAGCGCGCTGATCTCGGACCGTGCCTCGACAACCCGGCGCGATAGTTCGGAGTTGGCGTCGGTGTTGGCGGAGACGCGGCCCTGCGCTTTGTCGGCCATGTAGTGCTTGATCACGCTGTTCACGACGCCGGCCGCTGTCTTCGGATCGGTCGAGGTGAACTGAACCAGGATAATCAGGCTTCGATTGTCATTGATAATGCTGAGGTTGTGCAGCAGGCTGCCGATGACGCCGTCCTGCAGCACGGCCTGCGGAGCCGGCAGCTCGGGCTTCGTAATGTCGGGTAGCAGGCCGGTATCGAACAGCGGCTGCGCCACGGACAGCGGCAACGCGCCCGCGATCTTTCGCTTCAGCGTCTCCATAAGCGGTGGCGGCCGCAGCGAGCTGTTGAACTCTGGGTTGGCGATCAGGTTCAGCTCGTCCGCAACCTCCTGCAGCAGCGAGCGCGACATCAGGATCTGCACCTCGCTACGGACTAATGGCATCGGGTCCGGCATCGCCTCGCCGCTGAGCGCGCCCTGCAGGGCCGGAACGGCGAAACGCTCCATGTCGATCGAGAGGGTTCCCGAAGTGGTGTACTGCTTGGGGACCAGCGCGACGGTGTAGGCATAGGCGGCGGCGCCAAATAGCAGCCCGAAGCACAGGATCAATGGCCAGTTGCGGCGCAGCGTTCGGAGCAGCTGCCCCGGCGTTACCGCCGCATCCTCCAACGCCGGCGGCCCCTTTTCGAACCGCTCGTCCAGGAGTGCCAGCTCCGACATGTCCAAGGTCCTTTCCAATAAGCCCAACAAGCCGGCCACATCGGGCCAGCCACGGTGACAGATGATGCAACGCACCAACAAGGCAATCGGCGCGGGCCGTACAAGGCGATTTAAAGCGGTTGTGATTTCCGGCCAAGTTGCGGTGATGCCATCTAGCCGCCATGCAAGCAGGAATGGCCTATTTCATACTGGCGCATCACAGGCCGCAGCAGTTGCGCTGGCTTGTCGAGGCGCTCGCGCCGTCGGATGACGCACGGCGTGACACGATCATTCTGCATATTGACCGTAAATCCATGCTGGGCCTCAAGGCCGAGCGGCGCGGGATCTGGCAGATGGCGAAGGGCCTTGCGGCGGAATATCCCAACGTATTCGTCATGCGGCCCCGCTTCACCAACTGGGGCGGCTGGAGCCTGGCGCGCATTCAGCTCGATGCGATTGCAATGGCGCTGGAGGCCTCTCCGAACTGGTCGCATTTCGTCAATCTGAGCGGGCAGTGCTACCCGATCAAGCCGATCGAGCAGATCAGGCAGACGCTGGCGGCGGATCCCGATCAAGTCTTTGTGGAGCTGCGGCACCTCTCGACGCTGCCGGCCGATGACTGGCACCTACGCTGGCACCCAATGCTGGAGCTACCGCACCGCGCGGTGAAGTTCAAAGGGCCGCGTCCGCCGCCGGATGATTTCGAGCTCGCCTATAAGGGTTCGCAATGGTCGATCCTGCCGCGCGCATTTTGCGAATGGCAGCAGCGCGCGCCGGTCGCCAAGCCGATCCGGCGTTATCTCAGCCGCTTGCTGCTGTCAGACGAGCTCATCATGCAGACGCTCGTGCGCAACGGCCCGTGGCGCGACAAGGTAGCGCCGCATTTCGGGCGTGAGATCATCTTTCCCGGTCCCACGGTGCTGACCCGGGACGACCTGCCGCGCCTGATGCGCAGCCCAGCGTTCTATGCCCGCAAGTTCGACCAACGACGCGACCCCGAGATCCTGCCGTTGCTCGCCCGGCGGTTCGGTTATCCCATGAGCGGATTGCCCATAGGCGAACTCCCGGCGAGCCCAACGCCCGCGAGCGAAGCGTTGGCGCAATGACCCGCGCGATGCGGGTGGCGATGATCGACCCGTCGCTGTTTACCCTGCCCTATGACACGGCGCTCGCGGCGGGCCTGCAGGCAGAGGGGCACCAGGTCGTATTGCACGGCCGCGCTCCCGGTCCGGATGACAACGCCACCGACGGCGCACCGCTGCTTGCGAGCTTCTACCGGGTTGCCGGCGCCCCGGCCCTCGCGCGCCTGCCGCACGCGCTCCGGCTGGGCATCAAGGGCCTGGACCACGCCTGGTCGATGCAGGCGCTGGTGCGGCGGCTGCGGCGCGAGCGGCCGGACGTCATCCACTTCCAATGGCTGCCGCTGCCCGTCGTGGACCGCCGCTTCCTCAAGCGGCTGCGGGCGATCGCACCGCTCGTGCTGACCGTGCACGACACCAACCCGTTCAACGGCAACCCCGCCGGTCGCCTGCAACGAGTGGGCGCCCACGCGGCCTTCGCCGATTTCGACCGCCTGATCGTCCATACCGAGCAGGGCCGCACCCGCCTGCTCGCCCATGGCGAGGCGACGGACCGCGTGACGGTGATGCCGCACGGCCTGCTCGGGCGCGCATCGGCCGACGCCGCCGACGACGCCATGCAGGGCGAGATCACCTTCCTGCTGTTCGGCAAGATCAAGCCCTATAAAGGGGCGGACTTGCTGATCGAGGCGTTCGCCCGCATGGACCCGGCTTTGCAAAGCCAGGCGCGCCTGCGCATCATCGGCAAGCCTTACATGGACCTCGATCCGCTGTATCGCCTGGCCCAGCGATCGGCAGTTGTGGACCGGGTCACGATCGAGCCGCGCTTCGTGGGCGACGCGGAGGTGGGCGGCATCTTCGCTCCCGGCGTCGTCGCGAGCTTCCCGTATCGCGAGATCGAGGCGAGCGGCGTGCTGAGCCTGGCGATCACCTTCGGCCGCCCGATCCTGGCCGCCCGCCTCGGCGGCTTCATCGAGGCCGTGCAGGACGGCGAGCACGGCTTGCTGGTTCCGCCGGAGGACGTTGCCGCGCTATTGGCCGCGATGTCACGCTTCGTCGCGGACCGCGGCTTCGCCGCCGCCTGCGCAGCGCGGGTGCGCGCGCTCACGACGTCGGTCCCAACCTGGCCGGAGATCGCGCGCCGGACCGTCGAGCTCTACGCCGCGCTGCCTCGGTCCTGATGGGCACGCGACCCACAGGCGAAAAACGGTATCAAGCGTTGCGCTGCAATCCCGCATGCAGCGCCTTGGCGGCCTCCGGCAGGCGGCCGTCGGTGACCTTCGCATCATAGTCCGGCGCGCGGTAGTTCCAGTAGCAGGCATAGTCCACCGGCCCGCCCTCGCGCATCCACGCCAGCATGTTGCGGATGAATAGTGGATCATCGCCGCCGCCGTGCCCATCGGGCCGCGTGCCGGTGCCCCATTCTGGAAAGGACCGCGGCTTGCCATGGGTCTTGGCGAAGTCACGGTGCCACCGAAGCCCGGCCTCGTGGTTCAGCAGGTATTGCCAGCGCTGCGCCGGGTCCTGGATAAGCGGCCAGGACTGGTTGTAGATGTCCAGCCCGACGATATCGACGACATCGTCGCCGGGATAGGCGTCCGCCGTGGGGCCATCGACCGTGGTGGCGCTCCAGTCGAAGCGGAAGCGCGCGCCCGGCACGCCGCGCATCGCCAGGGCGATCCGCCGCCAGTATGCCCTGAAGTCCGGCGTGTTGCCGCGCGCGGTCCAAGAATACCAGCCGCCGTTGAACTCCCAGCCGATGCGGATCACGCTGTCGCCGTAGGAGTTCTCGATCAGCTTGCGGGCGAGCGCCGCGAAATGCTGATCGAAGGCGCCGCGCGCGCCCTGGGCCAGGGTCGGCTGCCCCTCGCTCACCAACATCGGCACTGAGACGATGAGGCTCTTGCGCCCGGCGTCGCGCCAGCAGCCGCTCATCCACCCGGCCTCGTTGACCATCCCGTTCCACGTCTCCTTCTCAAGGAAGTCGAGCACGACGTCGAGCGGCCGGCCCAGCCACTTCTCATAAGCGGCGACCTCGGGCACGCCGGTGTAGCCCGCACCGCCATAGGTGCCGATGCGGATCGCGGCAGCCGCCTGCGCCGGAGCGCCGGGGGCGAAGACCGCAGCCGCAGCCGCGCCGGCCAGTGCACGGCGCGTAAGAATGGGAACCCGGTGTATCATGCACGCTCCAAACTGTGCGGTGGTGGCGGATCGAGGGCGGCTGGCTGCATGGGCGGCGGGTGGTGCAGCCGGCGGCGCAACCAGACGGCGAGGCGTCGCTCCAGGACGCGCTGGCTGGCATCGGATACCGCGAGGGCAGGAGGCAGGGCGGCGACAAAGAACAACAACTGTGCCCACATGCCCACGGCCTGCAAGACGCCAGCCTGCAGCAGGGCGGTTTTGATGCCGGACATCACGATGGGATGCCATAGATAGAAGCTGTAGCTGATGGTGCCGAGGTATTGGAGCGGGCGTGAGCGCAGCGTGCGGCCGAACGCCCCATAGCCGCCGACGACTCCAGTGAAGCCGAGCCCTGCCAGCACGAAGCTCAACACGCCGAGCGGCAGCCGCATGTCGGACGACCAGTCCAGCATGGTCGTGCTGATGATGCTGTCGGGATGGCTCATCGCGCGGATGGTGCGCCAGCAGAGCAGGAACAGCAGGATGAGCGGGAGCGGATGCCGGGTCAGCCGGAGAAGGCACCCGTTGCGCGGCCACCCCTCGGCCACCAGCACGCCCGCGAGCAGGAAAGCGCCGCGCGGATAGACGATGATCAGGACGGTCGCGACCGGCACGGCGATCCAGGCGGCTGCCGATCCCACGCGCCGGCGCATGGCCCAGCATGCGGTGCAAAATAGGTAAAACGCCATTTCATAGCTGAGCGACCAGGCCGCTGGATGGATGTTGTCGAGCGGCAGGATGCCTGGCAACGCCAGCAGGTTGATGGGGACCTCAATGAGCAGATGGGACAGTGTCTCGTCGGCGAAGCCATGCGTCCTGCTTGCCAGGCCGAGGGCGGTGATGGTCAGGACGGTGGCCCAGAGCACGGGATAGATGCGGATCGCGCGATCCTCGAAGAAGCTCGCCGGGCTTGCGGCGCGGCGTAGGGTTCCCGCTATGACATACCCGCTGATGCAGAAGAACAGCTCGACTCCGTATTCCGAGGCCGATGCAAGGAAGAAGCCGATGGGGGAGGCGAGCGGCGGGAAGGTGCTCAGCCCGGAGTTGACGACGTGGAACACGAACACTGCGAACGCGAATAGACCACGGGCGCCATGTACATTTCGATTGAAATGTTCATACCTCGGATGGAACGGTGCTTTGGGAGCAAGCCCGCTTATCGCCAAATCGATCTTTCACCGGCTGATGCCGGCTATGCCAGGAATTGAACAATAAATAAAAGATTAGACGGTCCGCGCCTAGCTGTTTGATGGGCTTCACAAGGCTGCAATGCAGCGAAGCAGATCACAATCGGGCGACAGGGCTGGCGGCGGCGCGGCTTCACGTTCACACCGCACGTGACTAGGAAGCTTCCCAAGAGCGCGCATCGCAGGCATGGCCCAAACGTTCAAAACCGTCGATCCCCCCGCCCTTCGCCCAGCCCGTGCGATCCCTGTCATGGCACTGCGCCCGACCGCAAAGTGGGGACGGCTCGGCCCCGGCGCATTCACCTGGGCCACGCTGTTCTGCTGCCTCGTTCTGCAGCGCTTCGCGATCCCGGCTGGCGGCGAGCTCAAGATCAGCGTCGCCACCCCGCTCGTCTTGGGTCTCGCCGTCTGGGCGCTCGCCAGCGGCACGTTGGTAATCGAGCGGCGGCGCATGGCGCTGTATTTTGGCCTGTGCGCCATGGCCATCTTCTCGGTCGGCAGCCAGATCAACCTGCCACTCGCCATCGCACCGCGCATGAGCGTCACCTCGCTTGCCTACTGGCTGGCGATCACCGCCTTCGCCGTGCTGCGGTTCCGGCATTCCGTCAGCGAGACCACGTTCTTCCGCATCGTATCGATTTGCCTGGCGGTGGTCGCAGTCGCAGGCCTCGCGCAGTTCATCCTGCAGTTTGCCGGGATCAGCTTCTTTGCATTCAGCGGCGTCGTGCCCGATAGCCTGCTGATCGAGGAGCAGTATGCGGTCACGATCCCGATCGACCGCGGGCTCAACCGATCCAACGGCCTCTTCCTGGTCGAGCCGTCGGTGTTTTCTCAGTTCATGGCGGTTGGCGTGATCGTCGAAGCGCTGTATTTCCGCCGTGCTGCCTATCTGGCGTTGTTCTTCGCAGCGCTGCTCGTCTCCGTGTCCGGCACCGGATGGATGGTGCTCGGGTCATACATCATCGTGCTCGCGGTCAGCTCGGGCGGGCGCGGCCTGCTGGGCGCGATCCTGCTGGCGGCGGCCTGCGCGCTCGCCTTTACCGCGTTGAGTTTGGTGCTGCCCGATGTCGCCGATATGATGTCGAGCCGGGTCAGCGAGTTCACGCTGCCGGGCACGAGCGGCCATGAGCGGTTTGTGACGCCCTTTTTGGCCTTGCAAACCCTTTATGAGGCGGCGCCCTGGTCGGTAGTCACCGGGGTCGGCCCTGGCGCGTCGGAGCAACTCATCATCCCGTATATCTATCACCTGAACACGCCGGTCAAAGTCCTGATGGAATATGGAGCATTCGGCTTGGTGCTCTATCTCGGTCTTCTCACGTGGGGGACCCGCACGAAGCGCCAGGCCATGCTGCTTGCGCCGCTCATGGTGCTGTTGTTGTTAACTGGTGGTTACCACCAGTTCTCGCCAATCCTGTTTGCCGTGTTGCTTATCGGCACGGTGGCCTTCGTCCATGAGGACTCGACCGGCGCTTAAACATGCTTGACAACTTAAGCTATATGAATTCTGCTTTACGGCCCGCCACTCCTGGTGTTATTCCTTTGCCAGGACGGAACAAAAATGCGACAGCCAGATCGGTTCAGCCTTGACCCTAGCCTAACCCAAGCTCCTTGGCAGCAAAGGGCTACGTTTTTTATAACCATCAGCGTTGTAGGCACAGTTCTTGCAGTAGCTGTGCTAATATTTGATGGCTGGGTGGATGCGCTGGCAATTTATATTATTTGTTCACTTATTTTAGCGATACTGCTGTCCCGCTTCGCCGCGCGGCCGGAACAACTGCGCGCCGAACCTCTTGCTTTCGGTGGGGCAAGAAATCCTGGCAACTCCCAGCTCGGCTTTTTTTTCAAACGGATATCTTTGTTCCCTCCTAAACGCGCGCACCGTCCGCCGGATTCGAACAATGTGGTTCCGCCCAGCGGACTCAGCAAAGTAACACTTACGGATTGATCGACTCAGAGTGCTGTCCCGGACGCAAGGTGTAGTGAAGGCGCCAAAGGTCACGCAGCATAAGGTTCCCGGCGGGAAGGCACGCCAGCACCATGGCCGTCGCCCCATAGGACCCAACGAGAGCGGCCGCTAGCCCCATAACACCGGGGGGCCACATCCCACCGGGAAGCAGCGCCAGAATAATGCCGGCTCCGAGAGCGGCGAATGCGATTGGGGAGATGGTGCCCAGCAGGTCACCGAGGCGCACCGGCCCGCTGCGCGTCACCGCCCAAAACAGCAGCGGCGCCCCGAGCAACCAGGCAAAACCGGCCGATGCGGTCGCGACGCCGACGGGACCCCATGGCAGGCCGACAATGAACGAAACCAGCACGATCCCCGACCCGACCGCACCCCAGATGAGCTGCTCGCGCGCCCGCCCCTGACTGATGAACAGCCAGGTGATCCCGTTGTTGACGGGCAGCAAAAGGGATCCCACGCCCAGCGCAGCAAAAATCGGCCCGGCCGCCTGCCACCGCGCGCCGAGCAGCGTGACGATGACCTCATTGGCGAATACGACGCCCCATACCAATCCCGGCAGCGTCACCAGCAGCAGCGCCCGCAGCACCTGCCGGAAGGTGTTGCGGTAGCGGTCGGGCTCGGTCTGCAGCCGTGACAGCAACGGCACGGTGATCCGGGTGAACGGCGTCGTGAGCTGCATGATCGAAGGCAGCAGCAGCCGGAATGCCCGGTTATAGAGGCCGAGTGCCGCGACTCCGCTGGCCCAGCCGATGAGCACGTTGTCGAGGTTGAACGAGAAGTAGTTGACGAGGTTATAGCCGGTCACGTTGCCGCCAAAGCGGAGCAGCGGGGCCACGCCGGCGTCGAAGCGGGGCCGGCCGGGCCGCCAGCCGGAGGTGAGCCAGGCGGCGGCCAGGTTGAACGCATTATTGGCGACCTGCATCGCCACCAGCGACCAGTAGCCCAGGCCGTTCCAGGCGCATAGGATGCCGACCACGGCCGACGCAGCGGTGCTGCCGACGTCAATCGCGGCGAGGGCCATGAATTGCAGCCGGCGGTTCATCAGCGCCATCTGCTGCGCTGCAAGGCCGCCGAGCACGAGCGGGATCGCCAGGCAGGCGGTCACTGCCATGGTCTTTGGCTCGTTGTAGAACGTTGCAACCAGCGGCGACGCGATGAGCATCAGAACAGCGAGCCCCAGGCTGACCGCCACGTTGATCCAAAACAGTCCGGAGAGCTCGCGATGGGTCAGCGTTGGGCGCTGGATCACCGCCTGCGCCAGTCCCAGCTCGGCAAAGAGCTGGACGAGGCCGATCAGCGGCGCCACCATCGCGACGATGCCGAACTGCTCTGGGGTGAGCAGGCGGGTGAGCGCGATCTGCGCCGCGAACTGCATGAGAAAGCGGATGCCCTGCGCTCCAAAGGTTGCGGCGGCGCCACGCACGGAACGGCGCTTGAGGTCCGCGTGATCGGAGATCTCCTCGCCGAAATCCAGATGGATATCGTCGGTCACGCAAGGCCGCCGCGGCGGGGCAGGGCGCGCGTGGCGACCCGGCGCAGGCGACGCACCTCCGCCTGGACGACCGACAGCAGGATTGTGCGGGCGCGGACGCTGGGGGCGAGCGACCGGAGGAAGCCTCGGCGCCAGAAGCTGTCATTCAGGGCGTCCAGCGCGGCTTTCGCTCCGCTGGCTGCAGGGACGGTCGGGATGATCGGGCGATAATGCGCTACGCCGAAGCCCTCGGCGTGGGTGACGCCCTGAAAATGCCGGACGTCCTCCGGCGTGGGGGCCCCGAGCAAGGTTTCGAAGCCGCGCAGGGTGATGGACGCGAGCGCATCGACATGCGCGTCCAATAGCACCGGACGCAACGCGGCTGCGGTGCTGGCCGTCACGTCATGGAACAACGCCGCGAGCCGCAGCCGGTCCGCCTCCTGCGGCTCCTCGATGCGGACCGGCGCCGTCCCGTGCCCGTCGGAGCGAACACAGCGAATGCCGGGTTCGGGTGCCGAGAACAGCAGCTCGGTGATTTCAACCGACCGAGTGAACCGCGCCATGCTGTCCCGCGGCAGCCCATCGGCAAACAGCCAGCCGGACGCTTCGAGTTTTGCTCCGGCGACCGTTTGAACCCGGCGCTCGAAGGTGCCGAGATAGGCGCCGACCAGCGGCGGCAGCACGCCGGTGCGCGAGCGGCCCAGCAGCATCAGCGAGCGCTGCAGGCTGCCGTGCCAGCCGAGATCGACGACGACTCCGGAACCGTCATAGAGTGCGACGTCGTCAAGATGCGCGAGCAGCGCCGCACGCTCGACCGCGGCCTGCGCGAGGATCGGCTCGGCGAGTGCTGTGAACATCGCCCGCAGCGCCGCACGCCCATCCGCCGTGTGCACCGGCTTGTGCGGATCGGCGAAGAACTTGGTCACGACCGCTTGGATCGACGGATCGGCCGGGTCGAGGTCGATGCGGCGGAGGTAGGCGTTGGGCGAGATCGGCGCGCCGGACCCGAGAAATTCTAGGGCCGTATCGTCCAGCGTTGCGATGTTGGCAAAATTCACGCAGCGGCGCGAGCACCAGACATAGCGGGACGCCACGGCATCGGCTGGGCGCCAAGCGGCCTCGTAGGCCTTTTGGAAAATGAGCCCGTCGCGCGCAAGGAAGAAGACACGGTCCGTTCCGTGGGCCCGTGCGACACGCCCGACGTGGCCAGCCATGCCTAGGGCGGCGGGCGCCACGACGAGATGGGCAATGGCGAGCCAGTACGGATCGAAGTCAGGGTCGTCACGGCGCGCGACCAGGTCCTGACGGAGCAGGGACGCGAAGACGTCGGTGAGCCAGTGGCCCCGCTGGATCAACCGCGACCCAAGGCGGCGCTCCCCGGGCGGCGTGAGCAGGAAGGGCATCACCCCGGCGGCGCGGGCCGCATCGCCGTCGCTCTGCGGGTTGTCGCCGAGATGGACGATCCGGGCATCCGGGGCGAGGCCGGATGCGGCGCGGAGATACGGCCATACGCTGCCGTCGGCCTTTGCGGCCATAATCTCGCTCGATAGATACAGCCGTTCGAACCCGGTAAACCCGCACTCCGCGAGCATTTGCTCGACACACCATCCCGGAAGATACATGTCGGACACCAGCACGACGCGCTGTCCCGCTGCGACCAGCGCCTGGAATGCGGCGGCAACCTGCGGATCGGCGCGTACGCAGCGGAGTTCTAGGGCGATCTCCTCCTTGGCGATCTGATCGAGATCGACTCCGCCGGCGGCACTCCGTGCTGCAAGCGCCTGTCCGAGCTCGTGGTAGATTGCGGCGAGCGTCACCTCCGGTTCACCCTTGGCGGCGGCAGCCAGGCGCGCGCGGAGTTCGGCTGCCGCCCGCTCGTGCGAGAAAATTGTTGCCAGCGGCGGGGCGAGGCGCTCGGCAAGAGCCGTGAACAGGTCCGCAGGTTCGCCGAAGCAGCGGACGAGCAGCGTGTCGAACACGTCGAACGAGACGATGTCGGCGTTTCGCGCTGCGGCGGTGAAGGCGGCCAGCGTCTTGGCGTGCCGCGCGATGAATGGGGCCGCATCCGGCATCGGCGCAATCTCTCCTGTGGATTCCCTGTGCTCGGCGTGGGCTGACAGGACAGCCATTCCGGTTGCCGTAACGCGGGCGGGCCGCCGCCGGAAGCGTCTTGGCGCTCACGAATGCGCGGGCACCCCGGTTGAGGACCCAGCGCCGCACGGCCGTCTCCGCCGGCGTGCAATCATGCAGTGACCCCCTTAGAGCTCGCGATAGCATCTTGGGGGCCGCATGGACGCAGTCTCTTCATGAGTTCTAGCGCCAACTGTCAAGTTTTATCGGTTAATGTTTCCTTAATTGGAAAAATGTAGAACCGGTACTTTCTCGATTGTGCAAAATACCTCGATCAGGGAGAAATATCCATATATTACGGAAAAGTGAGCACAGGTTCTATGTCGTCCAAATACGCTCTCGGCGGGTATTTCGGCAACCCAAATGGCAACGACGCCTCGGCAGAAGCCTCTTTCGAAGGCAAGTTCAACGGCTTCGTGACCACGATGGGCGGCGCGAAGCCGAGCAGCATGAACGGCTTCGTCGATTTTTCGCAGGACCCAAGCACCTGGGCGGCGAATGCCAGCTGGACCGCTTGGTCATGGACCCAATCGCCGGTGGTGCAAACCTCGATCACGCCGATCATCGGCATCCCGATGTCCGACAACAATCACTGGGCGGGCAACGCGGCCGGGTCAACCAACGATGATTTCTTCAAGGGCATCATCAACGGCGCTTATGACAGCGACTACAAGGGGGTCGTGGACGCCTGGGTGAATGCCGGCTTCAAAACCGTCGAGCTGCGCCTCGGCTATGAGATGAATGGCAGCTTCATGCCTTGGTATATGGGCAACGACGCCGGCACGCAGGCCGACTGGGTTAAGGCTTTTCAGCACCTCTCAACCCTCATGCGCGGGGAGGCCACGGCACTCGGCGCAACGGCAAAAATCATCTGGAACCCCAATGAAACGAGCTGGTCCACCCAATCGGTGCAGGCCGCATACCCCGGTGACGCCTATGTCGATGTGATCTCCGCCGATATCTACAGCCCGCTCTATCCGCTGGGCCTGTATGACTGGGGAAAGAACGACGGCACGGTCGATAGCACCATCCAGCAATGGTGGGCGGACCCCGCCAACCGGGACCATCACTGGTCATATCCGAGCGCCACCCAATCGAACCCGACCGGCACCCCGGGCCTCGGCTTTGGAATGGAGGACATGATCGCCATGGCGAAGGCGCATGGCAAGCCGCTGGCGATCTCCGAGACCGGGGCGGGCGGCGACGGGCTCAAAACCGGGCCAGTGGACGATCCCGAGTTCCCAAAGTGGCTCGCCGGCGAACTGGCGAAGGCGCAGTCGCTGGGCGTGAAGATCGATCACGTCAATATCTGGGACGTGCAGATGGCCGACGGCAACTGGGACTTCTCTCCCGGAGCAGGCAAGCCGCTGGAGGCCGCCGCGTGGGCCAAGTACTTCGGCAATGACTCGGGCGGCACCACCATTCAGACCCCGCCGCCCGTCGTTTTGCCGGCGTTGGCGACCGACACGCTGCAGCTCAGCCTGTCCGAAGACGCCTGGCAGGGCGACGCGCAGTGCGTCATCACCATCGACGGCAAGACGATCGGCGCCACCCAGACGATCACCGCCTCGCACGGCCAGGGCAAGTCGCAGATTGTGAGCCTCACCGGCCAGTGGGGACCCGGCGCGCACGACGTGGGCGTGCGGTTCATCAACGACGCCTGGGGCGGCACGCCAGCGACCGACCGCAACCTGTATGTC
>JANXVC010000517.1 GCA_025351925.1 Rhodospirillales bacterium
ATGCCAACGGCCTCTCGGAGCAGATCACCGGCCAGGCGCTGCGCAACCTGCAGGTGCCGCGCGAGAACGTCGTCGTCGCCACCAAGGTCTATGGCCCGACCGGCCCCGGCCCCAACTCCCGCGGCAACTCGCGCGTCCACATCATCGACGCCGTGAAGGCCAGCCTGAAGCGCCTGCAGCTCGACCATATCGACCTCTACCAAATCCACGGCTTCGACCCGGCGACGCCTATCGAGGAGACCGTGCGCGCCCTCGACATCCTCGTGCAGCACGGCCACGTCCGCTACGTCGGCGTATCCAATTGGGCGGCCTGGCAGATCATGAAGGCCCTCGGCATCGCCGAGCGCCACGGCCTCGCCCGCTTCGAGACGCTGCAGGCCTATTATAGCCTGGCCGGCCGCGACCTCGAGCGCGAGATCGTTCCCATGCTGCGCAGCGAGAGCGTCGGCCTCATGGTTTGGAGTCCGCTGGCCGCCGGGCTGCTGAGCGGCAAATACCGGCGTGACCAGGAGGCGACCGAGGGCCGGCGCGCTGCCTTCGACTTTCCTCCAGTTGACCGCGACCGCGCCTTCAACTGCATCGACGCCATGCAGCCCATGGCCGAGCAGCGCGGCGTCTCTGTCGCCCAGATCGCCCTCGCCTGGCTGCTGCACCAAGAAATCGTCAGCAGCGTCATCATCGGCGCCAAGCGGCTGGATCAGCTCGACGACAACATCGCCGCTACTGATGTCGAGCTGACCGATCAGGAGCTTGATGTCCTCGGCCAGGTCAGCGTGCTGCCCCGGGAGTATCCGGGCTGGATGTTCGAGACCCAATCCTCCCGCGCGAAGCAGCTCGCCGAGGCCGGCCGCAAGACGGTTCGCTAGGCGCTCAGACCGCCCGCCACCCGGTCTTGGACGGATCGGAGAGGGCGTAGTTCACCGGTCCCATCCCGCAGATGGCGATGATTGCCGGCTCGGGGTGCCCACGGATGACGCCGTCGTAGTGCGCCGTGCCCGCTACCCGGCGGACAAAGCTCCCAGCCGCCACCGGGACGCAGGCGGCGGGATCAAAGTCCTCGCCGCTATTGCACCACCAGGTGCCGGATACGACGATGCAAAAGCGGTCGGTCGTGTAGGTATGCGGCGCGCTCATATAGCCGGGCCACCAGCGCACCAGGGTGTAATAGAGGCCGGGTTTATTGGTGTCCCCGGTCAGCGGGCACATATCCACACTGCGTTCGGGATAGCCTTTGTTTGGGATCCAGACGTGCTCCCCGGGCGGGCGGATGATGGTCTGCGCCGGGTTGAGCGGGCTGGCAGCGGCCGCCTGCATCAGCGCCATTGGCAAAGCGGCAACCAGCGGCGCCAGCAGCAGATCGCGGCGGCCTCCATGGATGGGCTCCATATCACTCTCCGTCTACATGCTTCTGGTCGCCGCATAGGCTTACGATCACCGTGAGATGTCGTCGCACTGCCCCGTCTCCCCCGTGAGTTCTGGCCGAGTTGCTCCCGGCACGGCAGAGAGACTAGCGACCTCTTACTCCGGGGAGCAAGGCGGCCCTGAGTTCACCCCAATCATTGCCGCGGCAGCCAGACCTCGATCGTCCCGCGCGAGGGCCGCGGCTGGAACGTGGAAAAATCCCGCAGCGTCCAGGGCAGCCCGGTGTCAGCCATCCATGCGGCAACCTGTCGCGCCGTGGGCTCATCCTCCGGATGGAAGTAGCGGATGGTGGGTCGGTTGGGCGTGTCTGGCACGCGGCGCGCCTCGACGGTGCCGGGCCGCGGACTGAGGCTCGCCAGCAAATGGGCGGACAACGCCGCCGCGCCCTCGGACCCAGCAGGCACATGGATCACAATGCGCGGGTCGAGCGTCGCAAACGTGGCGGAGTCACCGTGGGATTGCCTCAGCAGAGCTGGCGGCAGAGCCGGTGCGACGGTGATCGACGGCACGACCCGGCCAGGCGATACCAATTTTGGGGCCGGCACGGGTAATGGGGTCATGGGCGTTGGCGGGACTGACGGATCGGACGCCGGCGCATGAGGCGAAGGCGAGGCAGCAGGATCTGCCTCTGAGCGAGGCTGTGGCTCAGCAGGTGGTACGTCCACCGGGACTGTTCGTGCCGGGACATTCCGATCAGATATGTTGGGTATGCTAAGACTGGCTAGTCCGATCGCCATCAGGACAACCGCGAACAGCAGCAACCAGCGGACGGAGATGCTGCGGCGCGGCGTTTCAGGAGCCGATGCTGAGGCTAACGCTGCGCCGCCGGGCTTCAGGAACGGCGCGGGTGGCGTTGCTGGCGCTGGCTCAGGGCGCTCCGGTTGATCATTCACAGCACTTGATACGGACACCCTGTCATCGGAGCTTGACTGGGGAAATTCGATGGATGCCGGCAGCCCAAGCGCCTCCCGCAATGGCGTCATGCCCCTCCCGTCCAGCAGCGACCGGAACGCCGGACGCCCAACAAACACGACCTGCAGCGTTGGCGCTCCATGCTCCGCGAAGTAGGGCGCCATGGCCTGCAGCAACCGCAGTGTTTTTGAGTGCAACGTCTCCGCCTGTGTGATCAGCAGGATGACCGATGTCTCACTGCGATGCCGCTCGGCGATTGTACGGGCGATCCGGCGAGCGTTGTCCGCCAGGGACGCGCTGCCCTCCTGTCCCGTCGCCTGAAGCATGACCCGCTCCAGCGTAAGCCGCGACCGCATGGAACTGCCCATGCGGACGACGCGCACACTGGGTTTGGTTAAACCGGACAGAAGAGCAGACAGTGCGTCTGCGCGTTGCCGATCATCTTCCAACAGCAAAGCGGTGAATGGGCGGTCACCCAGGCATTTAGGCAGCCGACGCACCTGAATACCGGCGAAGGCGGCGATGTCAGGCATAACTTAAAATGCCGGTTCCTGATTCGTGGCTGCTTGGCTCTTCAAACCCTGCAACTGCTGAAAATTCTGAAATAACCGCTGCTTCTCATCAGCGGTTAGAGTTGGCGCAACTGCCGCAGGTGTTGGCCGTACCAATGCCCGAACTATCGCATGACTTTCCAACACGACCGGCTCGGCTGCGTAGAAAGTCTGCGGCTCACCAACGCAGCCGCTTATCAACACTACGCCAAACGCAGCTATGGACCAAAAAGCGATGCTGACAGGCATGACATACCTCAATTGCGCCACGGGTTGGAGCATATGTGAATGCTTCAACGCGGCAGCATTAAGGGAGTTTTCCGTCGCATAAGCGATCAATGGCCAGCGATAGTATTGTGCGACCTATTTATCGCAATCAAATTCTCGCAATCGAACAGCGCCCGAAAATTGGCTGTAAATGACCTATAACAAACCGGGCCGGGACAAGCATCCAGCAAACGTTTCTTACGGAATCCCGGTGTATTGATTAGGTTGACAGAACGCAATCGAAGTCTGTGCACTCTGTCGAGGCATGCCGCAATGGCGGCGGCCTGCTCGAATGAACCGCGCTGAACATTGGAGTGCTTGCCGCATCACCGGCATGTCTAGTACGCCCCGCGGTGTAGCGGCGCTATTTGGAGCAGGCCTCTGGACGGCATGACGTTCATGCATCCTGGCTTCACATTGAGGGTTAGGTCCCTCAACCAAGGCAGGTCCCCGATCCGGACCGCGGCGTCGAACCCTTCTTCGATCAGGTTGACGCGGCAGCACGGACGATAAGCCTACGCCTAACATACGTTTGACCCGCCATCGTCACGCTCCGGATCACTCGCGACGGCATATGGACAGCTTGCTAGCATTCTGGCTCAAGAGCGGCGCGACATCTTCGGAGACCGCGATTTATGCCGAGCCCTGTCCAATCGGCCGTTCGCGCAGCCATCGAGGCTGTGGTTGAGTTCGTCGCGGCCTATAATCGGAGGCGGCTGCCTAAGGCCGAGAGCCCCTACCTTGTCGGCATCCACACGCCGATGCAATCGGAACTGACGCTCCAGGATCTTGCAGTTGCCGGCTCGATCCCAGCGGGGCTGCGTGGCCGCTATCTCAAGATGGGCGCAAACCCGGTCAGTCCCGATCCCACGGCTCACCATTGGTTCCTCGGCGACGGCATGGTGCACGGCATCGCCATCCGGGACGGCAGGGTCCTGTGGTATCGCAACCGCTGGATTCTTTCGCGCTTGGCGGGTGCTGCGCTCGGCCGTGCCGCCGCCCCCGGACCGCGCAGAGGGCGCAACGACACCGTCAACACCAATGTTGCCGACATTGGCGGTCGCGCCTTTGCATTGGTGGAAGCAGGCAGCTTCCCGGTCGAACTGTCCGACACCCTGGAGGACCAATGCTACAACCCGTTCGACGGAACGCTCGACGGCTCGTTTACCGGGCACCCGCACCGGGACCCGCTCACGGGCGAGCACCACGCCATCGCCTATGACGGCAGCGTCTGGGACGCCGTCCGTCACGTCGTCGTCTCGGCAGCCGGCAAAGTGGTTCGCGACGTGCCGGTCGCAGTGCGGCATGGCCCGTGCATCCATGATTGCGCCTTCACGGCGCGGTTCGCCGTCGTCCTCGATCTCCCCGTCACGTTCTCGATGCGTGCCGTGCTCGACGGTCATCTATTTCCATTTCGCTGGAACCCGGCTCACCGTGCCCGAGTGGGGCTCCTGCCGCGACACGGCGATGGCGCCGGCATAGTCTGGTGTGACGTCGAGCCATGCTTTGTTTTCCACGTAGCCATGCCTTTGATGGCGAAGACGGTCAGGTGATCCTCAACGTCATTGCATACGCCACGATGTTCGCCTCAGGCGCGAGCGGCCTCGACGCGCTGGGCCGGTTTGAACGCTGGACGGTGGATCCTTCGACGCACCGCGTCGGTCGGCGTGTGATCGACCACACGCCACAGGAATTTCCCGGTATCGACGAACGCCGCTTCGGCCGGAGCTATCGTTACGCATACACGGTCTCCGTACCGCCCGACGGCAACCCGCAGCTCGCCGGGGCCACCAAGCTTTACAAGCATGATCTCGAAACCGGCAGCCGCCTTGTGCACGAGTTCGGCGACGATCACCTGCCCGGCGAATTCATTTTCATACCGGCAACCGCCGGGGCAGAGGACGAAGGCTGGCTTGTCGGCTTTGTCATCAATACAGCGGACGAGACCACCGATTTCGTCATCCTCGACGCGCGATCCTTCGAGGCGGCACCGGTCGCCACCGTCCGGCTGCCGCACAGGATACCACCGGGCTTCCATGGCAACTGGTTCCCGGATACGTAGCGACGACGCGGCACGGCAAGCGGTTTTTTTGTCGAGAGGCTCTGCCGTTTGCGGCTTTGGCTGAAGGCGGCCAGTCGGGCTCCGCGGGGAAAAATAGGAAACTCGACGTCGCTCTGGACACGCAGGGCCGCAAGGAAGCTGTCCGTCTAGCTCAGGCTGTGAGATATTGCGGCCATGACAATCGGCACTCTCGAGACGGGTCGGCCCCCCGAAGCACTACGCGCGCAATGGGGCACCTACGACGACATGATCCGCACCATGCTCGGGCGCAATCGTCAGTACCGTAGCTACGACGTACAGGCCGGCGAGCTTCCAGCCGATCCCGCCGAATGTTCAGCCTATGTGATCACCGGGTCTGAGGCGGGGTGTGCGATGACCTGCCGTGGATTCCGCCGCTCCTCGACTTCCTGCGCAAGGTCCGGGGCCACGCGAAGCTTGTTGGCATCTGGTTCGGTCATCAGGCGATGGCAAAGGCATTCGGCGGCGAGGTTATGAAGTCACCTAAGGGCTGGGCGGTCGGCATGCACCGTTACGACATCATCGGGCCGCCTCCCGGCATGCGCGAGCCACTGACTTTCACGATCCCGGCCTTCCATCAAGACCAGGTCGTGACGCTTCCACCAGGGGCGCGGGTGCTCGCCGCCAGTGCGTTCACGCCATTTGCGTCGATCGGCTATGACGACGACACGGCGTCGATCCAGGGCCACCCGGAGTTCAGCCCCGCCTTCTCCGCCGCCCTGATCGAGGCGCAGCACGACGTTTACGGCCCGCTCGCTGGCCCGGCACTGCTGTCCCTGTTGCAGCCGGAGGATGGCGGCCGGGCGGCCGACTGGCTGCGGCGCTTCATCGATGGCGGCGGCCTGGACACGCCTGGCTGACCTGTTGCAACGCTAGGCCATATACAACTCCGGCGGGCGGCGGTGATGCGTGGCGCTTTCATAGTTGAACGCCATCGCCAGCAGCGCAGCCTCACTCCAGCGGCGGCCGACAAACACCAGCCCGAACGGTGCGCCGGATGCATAGTAGCCGGCGGGCAGTGTGACGGCGGGCAGGCCGGCGATGTTGATCTCGCTCACCACCGTCTCGTGGATCGGCATGCCGCTGTTCAGGCCCTCCAGCGCGTCGCGCATCTGCGGGAACACCATCGCGTCCAGCCGCGCCTCGGTAAATACAGCGTCGAAGATTTCCAGATAGCTCTCGCGCGCCGTGATGAAGTCTGAAATATCGGGTGGAACGGACGGGTTCGCGAGGCTGGCGGCAAACTGCGGCAAGTGGTGCATGAAGCTGAGCACGCCTTTGGGACCGAACGCGTCCTCGGCCGCCGTGACCTTGGCGAATTCGGCAAAGCTGCGCACGGCCGCGTTGGGACCCAGGCGCAGCAGGTATTGCTGCAGGTCATAGGGAATCGACTCCATCCCGCGTGCGTCAAACTCCTCCAGCGGCGGCGTGGGCGTGCGCAGGGCGGCGAAGCCAGTGCCCGCGAACGGGTCCTCGACCAGGATGGCGCCCCGTGCCTCCAGCTCACTCTGCGCCCGGGCATACAGGCTTGTTGCCTCAGCAGACAGCGGCAGGGTGCGCCAGCCGGGGCCATACAGCCCGATCCGCTTGCCGTGCAGCGCGTCAGGGGCCAGCATCGAGGTGTAGCCGCCTACCGGCTTGTGGC
>JANXVC010000522.1 GCA_025351925.1 Rhodospirillales bacterium
CGAGCCGCTGGCCGTGAGCCTCATGTGGTCGCAGGCCTGCGACGGCTTCGTGGCACTATGGGGCGCCGGGCTCGCTAAATACCGCTGGGTGGCGAACAAACCCGGCCTCGTCGTCACCAGCCGCTGGAACCTGCAGAACAAGGGTGATCTGCACATCTACGATACCGCGGCAAATATGGCCGACCCGACGCCGCTAGTCTTCGTGCCCGGCGAGGTTACACACGACCGCCCCGAAGCACCCAAGCTGGTGCCGTTCGACCACTTGAGCTACAGCAACTTCAGCTTCGACCCAGACGCCCTGCGCGCCTATGTCCGCACGTTCATCATGGCGCTCGACGAACCGCCGGAAGCCCTGGCGGCGCTCGCGATCCGGCCCGGACGGCGGCACGGCAGCGTGGACCTGGTCGATCTCACCGTCCGCGGCTGGGCGATCTGGCAAAATGTGGGGCTGGTTATGCTGGACATCGTCATCGACGGCGCAGTGGTCGGACGGGCGGCCTGCGACATGCCGCGCCCGGACCTGCTGGCGGCGGGGTTCGGCACTGCGACCGCCGGCTTCGGCTTTATAATCCCCAAGTCGTTCCTGGACGGCGCGCCGCACGTGCTCACCGTGCGCTACGCCGACGGCGTCTGCTTGCCGCTGCTGTCGCCCAACACGCCGGACCCCTTCGCGTTCCGCCTGGGCAAGGCGCCGGCCTAACCCGCAGCAGGCCAACACGATTCTCATTGTGGCAGCGCCCCGGCGAGCGCAGTGTTTTCACCAGCCAACCCTGCGATCCCCGGCCGTTTCGGCCCGTAGCCCGGCAGCGCCGCCGTCCTTGCCGGCACAAGCAGTCAAAAGTTGGCGCTGGAGGAGACGCTATGTTCACGAGGCGAGTCTTTGCCGCTTGCGGCATCTGCAGCGCAATCGGCCTGATGGCCACCGGCGTCGATGCCCAAGCACCGCCCGCTGTGCCGGGCATCAAGCGCACCATCCTCAGCCGAGAGGACGCACCGGACAGCAAGTATGAAACCGTGCAGATGATCGTCGAGGTCGAGGCGGGCATCGAGGTCCCAAGACATACCCACCCCGGCACCGAATCTTCGACGTTGCTGTCGGGTCAGGCAGAACTCTACATCCGCGGCCAGGCCGACAGAGCCATGACACCGGGCAACATGTACCTGATCCCGGCGTCCGTGCCCCACGGCGTGCGCAACGTCACCGTGCCCTTGAGACTCGCCATCACCTATGTCGTCGAGAAGGGCAAGCCGATCGTCTCGCCCGCTCCAGAGCAGGTCTAATACCGGCAGCCCTTTTGGCTGACCGGTATGCGCGCGGGGTTGGTGGGGCGGCCGCGCGCCAAAAGCGACTCTGATACCGGTCGCCCGATAGGGCGGCTGGTATAAGACCGTGCGCGCAGGCAGTCAGGCAAAAGGCCGCGCCTGCCCGTGAGGTGGTGGGTCAGTTTGGGCCAGTTTCTCACCTGCCGTCATTGCGAGCCGGCTTCGGCGTGGCAATCCAGGGCAACATAGGCTGAGGTTCGTGCGTGTGGCCCTGGATTGCTTCGTCGCAAGGGCTTCTCGCAATGACGGGAATTTGTTGCAAGAACTTACCAGCTGCAAACTGAACCACTACCGCCCGTGACGGCCGCTTGACCGTTCTGGCTGCGCAGGATGAAAAGAGGCGCGTGAAAGCCTTGCCATGACCGACGCCCAATCCGTGTGGGCACCCCCCATCGCCGCCCCGGCCTTGCGCGGCCTGTGCACGGATTGCGGCGTGTCGCGCAGCGCCACCCCCGCCGACTGCGGCAGCGCCTGCCAGTTCATCGCCCCCGACTACCCGCGCATCGAGGCCCGCGTGCACGGCCGCCCCCGCGATCCCGCACGCCCGGACGAGCTGTTCTTCGGCCCGTTCCGCCGCATGCTGCGCGCCTCGCTGACCGCCCCCAAGCTCGGCGCGCAGTGGACCGGCATCACGACTCGCATCGCCGAGCGCCTGCTGGAGACCGGTGCCGTGGACGCCGTGCTGACCATGGCGCCGCACCCGGACGATCCCTGGCGCCCGGTTCCGGTGCTGGTGACCGCCGCCGCCGGCATGGCGGAGTGCCGCGGCATGCGCATGGGCTACGCGCCGCTGCTGGCGTTGCTGGAGCCGGCGCGGCAGGCCGGCCACCGGCGCATCGCGGTGATCGGTATCCCGTGCCAGGTCTATGCCCTGCGCGCGCTGGAGCAAAAACTCGGTTTCGAGCGCATCTTCGTCATCGGCACGCCCTGTTCCGACAACACCACGACGGCGAACTTCCACACATTCCTGGACTTGCTGTCCGACGACCCCGCCAGCATCACGTATTTGGAATTCCGCGCCGACTACCACGTCGAGCTGCGTTTCCGCGACGGGCGCAGCAAGGCGATCCCCTTCCTGCAGCTGCCCATCAGCAAGCTGCCGCCCGATTTCTTCCCGCTGACCTGCCGCACCTGCGTGGACTACACCAACGTGCTGGCCGACATCACCGTCGGCTACATGGCGGGCGAGGGCGAGCAGTGGCTGCTGGTCCGCAACGAGCGCGGCGAGGAGCTGCTGGCGCTGCTGGGCGACGAGGTGCGCACCGCGAGCCTGGGCAGCGCCGGCAAGCGCCAGGGCCCGGTGCGCGGCTTCCTGAAGAACGTCGCCCTGGCCGCCGGCGGGCTGCCGGTGCGCGGCATGCCGAACTGGCTGCGGCCCCTCGTCGGCTGGCTGATGCCGCGCATCGGCCCGCGCGGCCTCGAGTTCGCCCGTGCCCGCGTCGAGATGAAGGCGGTCGAGACCGTGCTGCACCTGCGCCGCCAGCACCCCAGGCGGCTGCGCAGCATGGTGCCGCGGCACATTTGGGCGTTAGTAGAGCCGTACGGCCTGACGCCCGGCCCCGACGAGCTGCCGCGCCCCGCCCAACGCCCACAGCCCGAGTAGGAGCCGATCATGCGCGAAGACGATCTCCGAGAGAGCAGCAACATCGAGGACCGCCGCGGCAGCTCCGGCGGCGGCGGCCTGCGCACCGGCGGCCTCGGCATCGGCGCCGTCGTGGTGCTCAGCCTGATCGGCTGGGCCTTCGGCATCGACCCCTCCGTGCTGATCAACGGCGCGCAGCAGGTTGCGGGCAACGCGCCGCCCACCAGCCAGACCGCCCCGACGCAGACCCGGCCGGGCGCGCCGGGCGACGACGTCGGCCGCTTCGTCGCCCGGGTGCTGGGCGAAACCGAGGACGTCTGGTCCCAGGTGCTGCCGCGCGAGACCGGCAGGCAGTACGAGCGTCCTGTCCTGGTGCTGTTCTCCGGGCTGACGCCGTCCGGCTGCGGCTCCGCCGAATCGGCGATGGGCCCGTTCTACTGCCCGCTCGACCGCAAGCTGTATCTCGACACCGCGTTCTTTCAAGACATGCAGCGCCGGATGGGCGGCGGCGGGGACTTCGCCTACGCCTACGTCATCGCGCACGAGGTCGGGCATCACGTGCAGAACCTGATCGGCCTGCTGCCCAAGGTGCAGGAGGCACAGCGCCAGGCACGACAAGATGCGGATAAGGCGACAGCCAACGACCTCTCGGTGCGGATCGAGCTGATGGCCGACTGCCTGGCCGGCGTGTGGGCCAACCAGATGAACCAGCGGCACCGCAACATCAACGACGCCGACCTGCAGCAGGCCGCCGCGACCGCCACCGCGATCGGCGACGACCGCATCAGCCAGGCCGCCGGCCGCGCCGTGGTGCGGGACAGCTTCACCCACGGCTCATCGGAACAGCGGGTGCGCTGGCTCGGCACCGGGCTGCGGACCGGCACCATCGCCGGCTGCAACACGTTTCAGCAGTAATGGGTCAGCGCTAGTCAGCGGCGCCCAAACACCGCGACCAGCGCCGCCACCATCAGCATCGCGCGCGGCACCGCCAGCTCGCTGTCGCCTCGGCGCATCTCGCTCGCCAGCACCGTCGCCGAGGTCGCCGCCGCGATGGCGCCGCCGAGCCGCCGGGTCGATCCCGCCGCCAGCAGCGCGCCGCCCGCCATCTCCGCCACCGCCACCGCACGCAGGCCGCCGCGCGACCAGCCGAGGTGGTCGAACATGCGGGCATAGCCGCGGTTGCCGATGATCTTATCCGCGCCCGCCACGGCGAACGCCGCGCCGAGCAGCGGGAAAAAGTAGGAACCAATGCGTGCCATGTGCCCTCTGTCCCGTATGCCTCAGTGGGCGCACCAACGCAGGGCAGGGCGATCCGTTCAACCTCGGGGGAGAATCGCATGACCGTGTTCTTCACCGCCGACACGCATTTCGGCCACGCCGCCGCCCGCGCCTTCTATCGCCGCCCCTTCGCCAATGTCGCTGAGATGGACGCCGCCATGGTCGAGCGCTGGAACGCTGTGGTCGCTCCCGACGATGAAATCTGGCACCTCGGCGATTTCGCCGTCCGCCACCCAGCGCCGGGCCCGCTGCTGGACGGGCTGCACGGCCGCAAGCACCTCATCACCGGCAACAACGACCCCGCCGGCGTCACCGCCCTGCCTGGCTGGACCAGCGTCGCGCCCTATATGGAACTGGAGATCGACGGCACTCTGCTGGTGCTGTGCCACTACGCCTTCCGCACCTGGCGCGGCATCGCCAAGGGCGCCTTGAACCTGCACGGCCACAGCCACGGCCGCCTGCGTCCGCAGACCCGGCAGTTCGACGTCGGCGTGGACGTCCGGGATTTCCGACCCGTCACCCTGGCCGAACTGAAGGAACCACGACGCTGACCCCCACCATCGTTCGCCCAAAGCCCAACCTCTCCGCGCTGCGCCTGCTGCTGCCGTTCCTGCGGCCCTACGCCGGGCGGTCCGTGGCGGCGGCGGTGGCGCTGGCCTTGGCGGCGGCGCTCGTGCTGCTGCTGGGGCAGGGAGTGCGCCGGCTGATCGACGTGGGCTTCGCCTCGGCCGACGGCGCATCGCACCTCAACCAGGCCGCCCTCGTCATGTTCGCCGTCGTGGTGGCGCTCGGCCTCACGACAGCGCTGCGCTTCTATTTAATGGCCTGGCTCGGCGAGCGCGTTGCCGCCGACCTTCGCGCGGCACTATTCGGCCAGGTCCTGCGCCTTTCCCCCGCGTTCTTCGAGACCATGCGCACCGGCGACGTGCTCACCCGCCTCACCACCGACACGGCGCAGCTCCAAGGCCTCATCGGCTCCGCGGTGTCGCAATGGCTGCGCAGCGCCGTGATCGCGGTCGGCGCCCTGGTCATGCTGATCGTCACCAGCCCGAAGCTCGCCTTGCTCGTCGTCGCCGTCGTGCCGCTGGTCGTGCTGCCGCTGGTGCTGTTCGGCCGCCGCGAGCGCAAGCTGGCGCGCAGCGCGCAGGACCGCATCGCCGACCTGGGCGCCTACGCCGAGGAGACGGTCAACGCGCTCCGCACCGTCCAGGCCTTCACCCACGAGGCCGTGGACCGCGCCCGCTTCGGCGCCCGCGTCGAGGACAGCATCGGCGCCGCCCTGCGCCGCGCCCGCATGCGCGCCCTGTTGATCCTGTCGGTCATCCTGCTGGGCTTCGGCGCCATCACCCTCAGCCTATGGGTCGGCGGCCTCGAGGTCGTGCACGGCCGCATGTCCGGCGGCGAGCTCTCCGCCTTCGTGTTCTACGCCGTGCTCGTCGCCACCAGCGCCACCTCCATGAGCGAGCTGTGGGGCGAGGTGCAGCGCGCCGCCGGGTCCGCCGACCGCATCGCCGAGCTGCTGGCCGAGACCCCCTCGATCGCCGCCCCTATGCACCCGGTCCCGCTGCCCGCGGCGTCGCCGGGCCGCCCCGCCGGCCTCGTGCAGTTCGACGCGGTGTCGTTCCACTACCCCTCCCGCCCAGACACCTCGGCGCTCGACCAGTTTTCTCTTCGTGTCGAGCCCGGCGAGACCGTCGCCCTCGTAGGGCCCAGCGGCGCCGGCAAGACCACCGTGTTCCAGATGCTGCTGCGCTTCTACGACCCCGCTAGCGGGCGCGTGCTGCTGGACGGCGTCGATGTGCGCGACGCCGACCCCGACGCCGTGCGCGCCCGCATCGGCCTCGTGTCGCAGGACCCGGTGAGCTTCGGCGCCGACGTGTGGGACAACATCCGCTACGGCCGCCCCGGCGCGTCCGACGCCGACGTGCGCGCCGCTGCCCGGGCCGCGGCGGCCGGATTCCTCGACGACCTGCCCCAGGGCTTCAACACCTTCTTGGGCGAGCGCGGCGTCCGCCTGTCGGGCGGCCAGCGCCAGCGCGTCGCCATCGCCCGCGCCATCCTGCGCGACGCGCCGGTCTTGCTGCTGGACGAGGCCACCAGCGCGCTGGACGCCGAGAGCGAGGCCGCCGTGCAGCACGCGCTCGCCGTCCTGGCGCAGGGTCGCACGACTCTGGTGATTGCGCACCGCCTGGCGACGGTGCGCCGGGCCGACCGGATCATCGTGATGGACGCCGGCCGCGTGGTGGCGATGGGCCCGCACGACGCGCTGGTGCGGCAGGGCGGGCTGTATGCGCGGCTGGCCGAGCTGCAGTTCGCGGCGGCTTAGCGGCGCTCATATCGCAGCGGCTATGTGTAAGAAGGATCTTACACTTCTTGCGCCGCGCTTTATCTCATTATTAATATCTTCCTGAATTAATTACTCAATCATTTCTGGCATGAACGTTGTTTTATGAGAACGGAGGTCATAGGAGCTAAAAAGTGAGCAAAGTTACCCTAGGAATGTTTGTAGCGGCGTCAGCAGTGCTGTTGGCGAGCGCGGGACCGGGAGCCGCCGCTCCGTTCACCGGTCCGACCAGTGCCTACTACCTGGACCAGTATGCCTCTTCTGGTCCGTCAATGATCTACACGGTGCAAGGCAGCAGCGTGATCAACAGCTTCGCCACTGGCGCACCCACCACCCAATATGGCGAGAGTAACCTCGCCGTCACCGACGTGATCACCACCAACGGCTTCGGCTCCGGTTTCGGCCTTGGTTCCGCTGGCCAATATACGCTGACGGGCACGCCAACCGGCGTGACACATAGTGCTCAGGGAACTCCGGGGTATGCCAATGAATTCACCTTTGATGGGACGTCGGATGGACAACACAACTATACTGTTCAATATAGCGCTAGTCAGAACGCAGGTGCTGTTATTCAGACCGACTTGAATTGGCAAACCCCTGTAGTTTTGTTCACGGCGCCTGGCGGCGCCGGCAGCAATCTTGGGATTGCTTATGATTCCTCTAATAATTCAATTTGGATTTCTAAATGGTCTGGAAGTACAATCGCTGACTACACCATGTCTGGAAGCCTATTATCCTCATTCGATACTGGGCAAAATTACATGGCTGCACTCGGCTATGACGCTGCCGACAATACGCTTTGGTTCAGTGCTGGTGAGACCAATATGCTGCAGCAATGGTCAACGTCCGGTACGCTGTTGCAGCAGGGCACACCGGTTGGCCTTCCGAACGTCAACTTTCTTGCTGGCGACTTTGCGACGGAGGTGCCAGAGCCCGCGTCCTTGGCAATGCTCGGCGCCGCTCTCGCTAGCCTCGGCGTGATCCGCCGCCGCAAGACCGTGTAGTCGGGGAACAGTCCGGGAAGCACCGAGCAGGACGGGCCGCGTGCTCGCCTGACTCGGCTGCAGTTCGCGGCGGCTTTGAGCGATATCGGTTCAGCTCCTTCGATCCGCCTCAGCGCAGGACCATCGCATAGACGATTACCGGCGGCAGCACGGCGACGCCCGCCAACGCGGCCACGGCCGGAACGGCGGCCAATCCGGCCCGCCATCGCTCGCCGCCCCGCAGCCCGAACACCGGCAGGCTGAGCGCGAGGAAAGGCAGGATCGGCAGCAGATAGCGGCCGGACGGCCCCTGCACGGTCGCGTTGCCGACCACGGTCCAAGACAGATACTGCGACAAATAGATGCCGAGCACGCACGCCGCCGCCGCGACGACCCCGAGCGCGAGATCGGCCAAGCCGCCGTGCCGCGTTCCGGCTCGCGGGGCAATGAGGTCGCATAGCAGTGCGACCGGTACGGCGGTGTACCACAAGAGGTAGAGCGCGTCGGGCAGGACCACGTTCAGCCAGCCAAGCACACCCACAGCACTCGGAAGCAGGGCGGGATCGTGGATGATCGTGGTCCACGGGATGCTCAGAAAGCGCAGCGGTTTTGCCATCAGGATGGCGAGTTGCGCGGCTGCGTTGGTCTCGTCAAACAACGCGGGGCGCGGCCCGATCCAGAGCGGTCCAGCTTCGTAGGGAGGCTTGGAAAAAGCTGTTGCGACGGTGGTGACTGCGAACCAGCCCCAAAGCAGGCCGGGCAGCAGCACCAGGCCGACCACAGCGCACCGCAGCATCAGCGGCCGGCGGAGCTGCCACCAATCGCGCATACGCGGCAAAGGGATCAGCAGTCCAAGGAGCAGCGGCGCGTAGGGCGGCTTCGCAGCCACGATGCAGGCGAGCAGCAATGCCGCTATCCAATAGGGCGAGCTCTGCGGCAGAGCAGCCCCGGCCATCGTGGGTACGGCCGAGCGCGTCAGCAGCGCCGCCGCCAAGACGCTGGTCCCGATGATCATACCATCCTGATTAACCGATGCCGCGAGGCTGACGGTCATGGGAAACATCAACGTGCAAAACAACAGCGCCTGGCCGCGTCGTGCGAGCAGCAGAGCCGCGAAGCCCAATGTGATGAAACAGGCGGCATTGGCGAGGCGGGCCGCGTAGGTCGCGATAAACGGCCCAGCGCCGGCCTGTTTGGCAAGGCTCATGCCAATAGCTGCCGGAATATAGAAAGTTGGCGTGTAGATCGCCACGCTCGGGATTGGATAGAAGTACTGGAAGCCTGCCCAATTCTGCGCGTTGGCCCGGGACGCATCGTCTTGGACAAGTTTGTGCTGCTCTGGGCCGCTCTGTACGCCAAAGATCGCCTGGTCCGCGTCTAGGCCAGCCCGCAACCGCATCGTGCCGTCTTCTGTAAGGGCGGGCGCGCGCCGGCCGATCCACTGCCCATGCAGCAGGCTGGCCACGCGCAGCACATGCGCCGGCTCGTCGGCGACCTGCCCCAGCGGCGTCAGCAGCGCCAGCATGACGCAGGTCGGCAGTGCTATGGCCGCGAACAGCGACGCCAGCGCCCGCTGGACGGACCAGACGCCGCTCACGAGGCCCCGCTCACGAAGCGAGGTCCTCGCCGAGCGGCGCCGCACCAGGACGGACCACGCGGGCAACGAGCTGCCCGACCCGCAGCGTCAGCGCCAGGGTGGCGACGGCGCCCAACCCCAGCAGCCAGCCCCGCAGCGGGTTGCTGGACGACCAGACCGCCATGCCCGATCCGGCCAGCGTGCCGAGCAGCACGAAGCCGAACAGCGCCGGCATCGCCGCCAGCGTGCCGATGACGTAGTCGCGCAGCCCGATCGAGGACAGGCCCAGCGCGTAGCTGGTCGCGGCGAACGGCATGACGGGCGAGACCCGCAGCAGGCAGGCGATGCGCCAGCCATCCTGCGCGATCATGCCGTCGAGCCGGCGCAGGCGGGAGCGTCGCGCCAGGAACCGCGACACGACGGGACGCAGCACGGAGCGGCTGAGCGCGAAGGCGAGCACGGCGCCAGCGAGCGTGCTCACCCCCGAGACGGCAAAACCGGTGGGCAGCCCATACAGCACGCCCGCGGCGACGCCGAGCAGGGAGGCCGGCAGGATGCCGCTCACGGCCACCAGGACCTGGACGGCGGCGAACAGCGCGCGGCCGGCGCCGCCGAGGTCCCGAATTGTCTGCAGGCCGCCATCCGCCCAGCCGATCAGCCGGTCAGGCGAGTGCCCGGCGAACACCCCGACCGCCACCAAACCCAACGCGCCCGCGCCAACGATGAGCCGGGCCCATGTTATCCAACTCACGCCTGAGTAGCTTCTTGCGACTGCAGACGCAGGCCGCCGCCGTCCGCGAACAACGGCGAGCGCCCCAGGCCCATGCGCTGCAGCCGGAAGCTGAGCGAGGTTTGCAGCACGCCCACCCCATAGACGGCGCTGCGGTGCAGGTTGATCGACGACGCCTCGGCAAAGTACTTGGTGGGGCACGAGATCTCGCCGACGCGGAAACCGAAATACAGCGCCTGCGCCAGCATCTGGTTGTCGAACACGAAATCGTCGGAACAGGCGTGCAGCGGCAGCCGCTCCAGCACCGTGCGGCTCCAGGCGCGGTAGCCCGTGTGATACTCCGACAGCCTGGCGCGCAGCATCAGGTTCTGTGCGAAGGTGAGGGCGCGGTTGGCGACGTATTTGTAGAACGGCATGCCGCCGGCCAGCGCGCCCTGTCCCAGGATGCGGCTGCCGAGCACGACGTCGAACTGGTCGGACGCGATCATCGACGCCATCGCGGTGACCAGCCGGGGCGTGTACTGGTAGTCCGGGTGCAGCATGACGACGATGTCGGCGCCGCGGTCGAGCGCCGCCTGGTAGCAGGTCTTCTGGTTGCCGCCGTAGCCGCGGTTGCGGTCATGCTGCAGGGTGTGCAGGCCCAGGCTGCGCGCGACCGCCACCGTGTTGTCGCGGCTGGCGTCGTCGGTGAGGATGATGTCATCGACGATGTCCTTGGGGATCTCGGCGACGGTCTGCCGCAGGGTTCGCTCCGCGTTGTAGGCCGGCAGTACAACGGACACTCGGCGATTGTTGATCAAGCGGATACCTCAAAACGAAACCAAATCAATTCATATCGGTATTGTATGGCACTGTGCATGCGACCCAGAATGTGCACGCCTGGATTGTACGTTGAAAGGTACTATACCAATGCTTTCCTGTCAGCTCAACGCATCGGCCCGTTCAACCGACGTCATAGCCGGCCGCCGTGATCGCCGCGCCAAACTTTGCGCGGTCCGCGCCGCTCTGCACGACGACGGAATTCTGGCCCAAATCCACCTGCACCACGGCGGCGGCATCAACCGCCTTGACCGCCTCAGTGACGGCACGGACGCAGTGGTCGCACGACATGCCGGATACGCTGAACTGCTGTTGCATTTTGCAGGCTCCTGGTTGCTTGGCACGGCGGGTCGGGTTTCCAATGCGGGAAGGTCAAGGCGTTTCGCTCGGCCTGCCGCGCGAACATTCCAAGCCGCCTTATGGAAGCGAACTCCCCATCCCGGTAAGAAAAGCCATTATGGCTGGCAAACTTGGTTTATACTCCCGATTTCACCCTGGCTGCCTTCTCGTTCCAGAGTGCGTAGATGGAAGTATGACGTGAACCTAACCGATGCATTATTGAGGACGGCCACTGAACAGATCGCCGTCCGTGTGGGCGCCCTAGGCGGTCTCGTGGTGGACATCGCGCCTGAAATCGGCCGCTGGCTTTTCGGTGCCACGGGCGAGAGGACGGCGGGCTTGGTTACCGAGGCCGTTGAGGTTGTGACGGGCACCGCGGATGCGGATAAAGCCCGAGAGGTGCTCGCGCAGGACACGGCTGCGGTGTGTCAACTCCGGATACGCCTCGCCATGATCGCGGCGCAGCAGCAGGCTGAGGCGGATCGCGCCACGGAGGCCCAGCGCGCCGCGGACTTTGCCGAGTTGCGGGCCTCGATCACGGCAAGGGTTGATGATGCGGCGGACCGGCAATTGCAAAACTCGCGATATGGTCTAGTCGGTAATTCTGTGCTTAGCAAAGTCATGAGATTGCTGAAGGTCGGAGCGGCGACTGCGGAAGAGGCTCAAGACGATAGGGGCGTGGAGATCGAGGGTAACGGGATTTCTGAGCTTTCGGCGGCGGTAGAGGCCCTCAATGACCGTGTGGACGGGCTGCTGGCCATAGCGGAGCGTGCGGTCAGGAATGCCAGCGAACGCGGCGACGAGATAGACGCCACGTTGGCTGAGATCCGCAAGGTCAGGGCAGAAATGACGGCTTCTTAGGACAGAAAGTGGCTCTGCCAGTACCTGAGGCGCCCAAACAGCAGGAAGCCGCCGTCGTAGGGACGGTCGCCCCCCGCGTCTGGGATGCGGTAAAGAAGTTGGCGACGATTACCGAGCAAATGCAGAGCCTGGAAAAACAAGACGCACGCATTCAATCTCAAATACTCGAACTTGATCGGACAGTACTTGATTTAGTCAAAGATGTACGCGACATGATCGGCCAAATGAAAGGTATTGAGAAGCGTCTTGAAGACAAGGATAAGCTTATGGAGATGACGATCAAGCTGCGGATTATGGAGGAGGTCGAGAAGCTCCGGATCGAATTTCGTCGGGACTGATATCATAGCTCCAGGCTCTCAATTGACTCTATGCCCCATCCGACTGTTCAGGAGCGATCAGCATCGAGGCGCCGCGGTCGAGGTAGGTCTCCAGGAACCGCGCCAGCCGGGGGTTCCAGGGCCGACGGAACACCGCGCTCGCGCTGCCCTCCAGCGCAATCCGCCCCTGCTCCAGGAACACCACGTGCTGCGCCACGTGCGCCGCGAAGCCGATCTCGTGCGTCACGATCACCATCGTCATGCCGTCCGCCGCCAGTCCGCGCATGACGCCCAGTACTTCCCCGGTCAGCTCGGGGTCGAGGGACGACGTTGGCTCGTCAAACAGCATAATGCGCGGCTCCAGCGCCAAGGCACGCGCGATGGCGACGCGCTGCTGCTGCCCGCCCGAAAGCTGCGACGGGTAGTGCCCGGCGCGGTCCGCCAGGCCCACCCGGTCCAGATAGGCCATCGCGCGCCGCTCCGCCGCCGGGCGCAGCAAGCGCAGCACGAAGCGCAACGCCTCCGACACGTTGCCGAGCGCCGTGCGGTGCGGCCAGAGGTTGAACTGCTGGAACACCATGCCGATGCTGCGGC
This sequence comes from Rhodospirillales bacterium, assembly GCA_025351925.1. Classification (GTDB taxonomy): domain Bacteria; phylum Pseudomonadota; class Alphaproteobacteria; order Acetobacterales; family Acetobacteraceae; genus CAHJXG01. The sequence continues at coordinate 12,747 of JANXVC010000522.1, forward strand.
GGACCCGCGCGATCTCCCGGTCCGGCAGCCGGATGCGCCCGTTTTCACCCGGCGCGAAGCCGAGCGGATCGCCGGCGATCTCGATCAGGCCGTCGTCGTGCTCCTCGAGAAACGCCATGCAGCGCAGCAGCGTGCTCTTGCCCGACCCCGACGGTCCGATCAGGCAGGCGACTTCGCCGGGCTGCACGACTAGGTCCACGCCGTCGATCGCACGGTGCGTCCCGTAGTTCTTGCACACGCCGGACAGGCGGATGGCGGGCGCGGTCATGCAAGCCGGAACCGCTGCAGCCGCCGCTCCAGGCCGCGGCCCAGCAGCCCCGTCGCCTCCGTCAGTCCCCAATAGCAGACGGCAAGCATGAACGCGGCCTCGGCGTAGGCAAAATGCAGCGAGCCGATGCCGGTGATGACGGCGGTCAGCTCGGGGACGGTGATGATCGACAGCACGGCGGTCTCTTTCATCAATACGATCAGCATGTTGATTGTGCTGGGCAGGATCAGCAGCGCCATCTCCGGTAGCAGCACCCGGCGCAGTGTCTGCGCGCGCGTCATGCCGACGCAGGCCGCCGCCTCGACGTGGCCGCGCGGCACCGCGGCCAGGCCGCCACGGATGATCTCGGCGAAATAGGCCGCGCCATAGACCGACAGGCCCAGCAGCCCAGCCGTCGGCGCGTCGAAGTCCCAGCCGATGAAGGGTCCGCCGTAGTACAGCAGAAAAATCTGCACGAGGAACGGCGTGCCGCGCAGCACGCCCAGTAGCGCCTGCAGCCCGCGGTCGAGGGCGGGCCCGCCATAGTGCCGCAGGATCGCGACCAGCAGGCCGAGCGCCAACGCCAGCGCGCTGCCGGGCAGCCACATCAGCAGGGTGAAGCCCAGGCCGTCGATGATTTCGGGGATCGAGGCGCGGATCAGCTCCAAATTCATCGTCCGCGGCCTACCATGCGCCCCAGGCCCGCACCGGCGCCGCCGACGACGATATTGAGCAGGAGATACAATGCACCCGCGGCCGCAAAGGTCTCGATCGGGCGGTAGTTGCTCGACGCGATGTTCTGCGCGGTCCGCGTCAGGTCCGCGACGCCGACGACGGACACCAGGGACGACGCCTTGAGGATCAGGATCGCCTCGTTCACCACGGCCGGCAAGGTCAAGCGCAGCGCGATGGGCGCGCGCACCCGCAGCATGATCTGCCGTGCGGTCATGCCGACGATCCGGCCGGCCTCGATCAGCCCGGCCGGCACGTTGACGAAGCCGCCGCGCAGGGTCTCCGCCTGATACGCCGCGGTGCACAGCGTGAGGCCCAGCACGGCGGCGGCAATGCCGGGCAGGTCCAGGCCGAGCCGGGGCAGCGCGTGATACAGCAGCAGCAGCTGCACCAGCAGCGGCACGCCGCGGAAAAAGCTGACATAGACGGCGGCGCATCCCCGCAGCGCCCGCGACCGCGCGAGCGACGCGCCGCAGATGGCGATGCCCAGCAGCAGGCCGCCGATGACGGAGACCACGCTGATGGCCGCGGTGACGCCGGCGCCGGCCAGCAGCAAAGACAGCACCGCCCAGGTCACGCAGGCCCGGCCATGCGCTGCTGCGCGAAGGGATCAGACGGCTGGGCTGGCCACGCGCTCGGGCGTCTCGAACGTCGTCTTGAACCATTTCTGCTGCAGCGCAGTGAGCCGCCCATCCGACCGCATCTTCAGCACGGCGCCGTCCACTGCGTCCATAAGTCCGGCATACTCCGCGTCCTTGCGGCCAATGTAGCCGAAGTAGCTCTTTTCCCCGAACGGCGTCGCCATCAGCGCGAACGTCTCGGGCCGCTGTGCGGCGACATAGGCGATGTTGGGCAGCGAGTTCGCCACGCCGACGATCCGCCCCGCCGCGAGGTCCGCGTAGGCCTGGCTGAAATCGACGTACTCGCGCACCGTCGCCGGCGGCGAAAGCGTGGCGGAGAACTTCTTGAGCTGTTCGAGCTGCGACGTCGCCTTGCCGGAGCCGATGGCTTTGCCCGCCATGTCCTCGGGCCTATTCAGCGTCGTGTCGCCGGCCTTCTTCAACAGGGCGCAGGTCGCCTCGGCGATGGGCGGAGTGAAGCGGTAGCGCTCCATGCGCGCCTTGGTGATCGTGGCGGGGCCGCTCACCATGTCGAACTTGCCGGAGTCCAGGCCAGGCAGCACGCTCTCCCACGGCAGCGCCACGAACTCGATCCTGAGCCCCATGTCGCGGCCAAGCTCAGCGAACAGGTCGTAGTTCAGCCCGGCCGCCTTGCCGTTGTCGAGGAAGTCGAACGGCGCGAACTGCGTCTCGGTCCCCACCCGCAGCACGCCGGCCGCCTTGACGCGGGCCAGCACGTCCTCCGCCGCCCTGGCCGCGCCGGCGCTGAGTGCCGCCGGGCCGCCAAGTGCGGCCGAGCCGGCCAAGGCAACAAACCCCCTGCGTCCAAAGCCAGCCATCCTAACCTCCAACCGGTGCGATGCGAGCCATGACCCTAATTGCGGCATCGTGATGTTGCAAACGTCGCCGCTGCTGCTGCGTTAACGGCATCGCACGATAGAGAGGCAGCGCCATGGCCCAACAGATCCCAATGACCCAATCCGACATCGCCGGAGAGCCGCAGGACGACGGCACGATCGAAGTCGCGCCCGACCTCGCCTACCTGCGCCTCGCGATCGTCAACGCCGTGTTCTTCGGCGTGCCCGGTGAGCGGCACTGGGTGCTGGTCGATACCGGCGTCATCGGCATGGCCGGCCGGATCAGGCGCGCGGCGGCCGAGCGCTTCGGCGCCGATGTGCCCCCCGCCGCGATCGTGCTCACGCACGGGCACTTCGACCATGTCGGCACACTTGAGGACCTCGCCCGCGGCTGGGACGTGCCGGTCTATGCGCATCCGCTGGAGCGGCCCTACCTCGACGGCAGCGCGTCCTATCCGCCGCCGGACCCCACCGTCGGCGGCGGCCTCACGGCGCTGCTGTCGCCGCTGTTCCCGCGCAGCCCGGTCAACGTCGGCGAGCGGCTGCGCGTGCTGCCCGAGGACGGCAGCGTGCCGGAGATGCCGGGCTGGCGCTGGCTGCATACGCCGGGGCACTCGGTCGGCCAGGTCTCGCTGTGGCGCGAGGCGGACCGCGCGCTGATCGCCGGCGACGCCTTCGTCACGACGGCGCAGGAATCGGCCTACGCGGCGGTAACGCAGGAGCCGGAGCTGCACGGGCCGCCCAAGTACTTCACCCATGACTGGCAGGCCGCCCGCGATTCCGTCCGGCTTCTGGCGCAGCTCGAACCGGAGCTGGTGATCACCGGCCACGGCCGCGCGATGCATGGAAGCGCGATGCGGGAGGCATTGCAGACGCTGGCGCGCGACTTCGACCGCATCGCCGTCCCGGAGCATGGCCGTTTCATCGATGCGCCGCAGCGCGCCGAGGACGGCAGCGCCTATTGTTAACTTCCCGCATGCGTGACGCCGGGCGTGTACTCGAAGCCGAGCCCGGCCTCATGCCCTTGCTCGAACGCATCGTGCAGCACGCGCCGGCCGGTCGTGCTTTTGCGAACCCGCAGTTGAAGACCGAGCTTGGCCAGCTCCGCCTCGACCAGCCCCGCCTTGGCGACGACCAGGTCGCGTCCGGACGAGCCGCGCAGCGCCGCCTCGCGCGCTTCGCGCTGGGTCCGCAGCTTCGCGGTGATGCCGCGGGCCAGGCCGATCTGGAACGAGTTGGTCGCAGTCCGGCGCAGCTTCGTGTGCGCGGCCGTATAGGTGTTGCCCGCCCGGAACCGCGCCGTCTCGGTCTCGAACGCCTGCTCGACCAGCTCATACAGATACCGCGCGGCCGCGACATCGGCGGGCAGGCCGAAGAACACGTAGCGCAGCGTGCCCGACCGGCTTTTCTCCCCCCAGACCCGGCAGTCGAAGAACGCTGCCACGCCCGGCACGCAGTCATCGACGGGTCCGACCCGGCGCCGCGTCGTCTCCACTTGCACGCCCTCGCAGGCCTGCCGCTGCATGTCGAGCTCGCTCAGGCTCAGGCCATAGCGGTCCAGCAGCTCCGCCACCTTCGCCGCCGCTGCCAGGGCTTCCTGCTCCGTGCAGCCCTGCTCGACCGTCTTGGCCCGCAGCGCCTGGATGCGGCCGATCAGCCGGTCCAGCTCGGCGTCGCGCCCGCCCGCAGCAGCGCGCGCCGTCCCGAGCCGGCGTCGGATGTCGTCGAACACCCTCCGCATGCCCGTTGGGAACTCGCCCGAGGCGATGGCGGCCTCCATCGCAGCCGCCACGGTATCCAGCCCGATCGTGCCGGACCCGGCGGCGGCCCGGCGCTGCACCGTCTCCAGCTGCACCTGGGCAATCGCCGCGTAGGCCTCCGACAGCGCATCCAACCCGTGCTCGCGCGTATTGGCGGCCGAGGCGAGCATGTCGAGGATGCTGCCAAGATCGGATTCGGTGCGGACGAACTGCACGTCCTCGGGATCGTGCACGGCGCCGGGCTCCGCCCACCGAAGCGCCAGGAGGTCGAGTTCGCTGGTCTCCTGCAGGTCGTCGTCCGCGCCCTCCGGCGGCCGGTTCAGGCCGGGAATCTCCAGCGTGCCGTACCGCAGCACGTGGCGATAGACCGCCTCGGCGCAGCGTGTGGGCTGCAGCAGGCCGCGCGTCCCGGGGCGCACGAAACCCGCGATGACCGCGAGCGCTGCGTCGTCGAGCGGCGTCACCCCGCTGGCGAACACATGCCGCCCGTCCCCCATCGGAGCGAGCCGTCCGACCAGCGCCACGCCGACCGCCGCCTCCCCGATGATCTCGTCGGGCACCTGCAGCCGCTCATCGGTGACCAGGTCGCGCAGCTGGGCGACACCGCCGGCGACGGCATCGACCCGCAGCAGCCGGAACTGAGCGCGGCGCAGCACCTCGAGCGCGGCGGCCTCGTCCGGGCCCATGCCGCCGCGCTTGCGCGCGAGCCGATCGAAAGCGGTGACGCCGCTGGCCGACGGGGTGAACAGCGCCAGGTCCATCGCCATGCCGAGCGCATCGGCGACCAGCCGCGCCTCGTCGTCCGAGTCCGCGCTGTGTTCAGTCCGCGTCAGCCAGCCGCGCGCGGTCGCCTCGATCCGCGCCGGCGCGACAAAGCTCGTAGCCTCCAGCAGCAGCACAGCGATTTGGTCGCGCAGCCGGCCGGTGTCCACGGTCCCCACGGGTTGCTCCGGCGCGCTGCGCCTGTTTGCCTGTGCCATCCGCGTCCTCTAGCTAGGGTCGGTGCGGCGATGCGCCGCCGGGTTGGGATAGCCAGGCCGACATCGGACGGCAAGCCGTGCGGCGGGCAGAATATGGTGAACGGCGGCCGTTGCCTGTAAGACATGAAATGCGGCGGCACGCGCCGCACATCGGGCCTTTGGATGGAGAGTGGCATGAGCATGGACAGCAAGCGTGGCGTGACCTGGTATGTCGTCGCCGATGGCGGCAAGGCGCGGGTGCTGACCGGGTCGGGCCGCGGCATGCACACGGTGCACGTCTTCGACAACTCGGGCCTGGGCGACTTCGACGTTGATCCCGCGGCGACCCGCAGCCAGTTCACCGCGCCGGAGTCCGACCCGCACGAGCAGGCCAAGCTTACGTTCGAAAGGAAGGTCGCCGATGAGCTGAACGAGGCGGTGCGGACCGGCAAGGTGGACAGCATCGTCCTCGCGGCGCCGGCTCACGCCCTGCACAACATCCGCGGGCACTTGAACAAGGCGGCCGCGGCCGTGGTGTCGAAGTCAATCACCAAGGACCTGACCAACGTCCCCGACCACGAACTGGCGATCCACTTCGATTAGGCGCTCAGCCGAACCCTGCTTTTTCCAATATCATTCTGCATAATCCATCGACACAGGCGATGGAGTTCGCGCAATGCTGGACGGCGTTTCCCTCGACCAGCTGCGCATTTTCATCGCGGCGGTGGAGGAGGGCAGCTTCTCGGCGGCGTCGCGCAGGCTGCGCCGGGCGCAGTCCGTCATCAGCCAGACGGTCAGCAACCTCGAGCAGCAGATCGGCGTCGCCCTGTTCGACCGCAGCGGCCGCTACCCGAAGCTGACGGCGGCCGGCGGCGTGCTGCTGGCGGACGCGCGCAACGTGGTGTCGGGCGTGGACGTGCTGAAGGCGCGCGCCAGGGGCATGGCCGGCGGCCTGGAGCCGGAGCTGTCGGCGGTCATCGACGTGTTCTTCCCGCTGGAGGCCGTCACCGCGGCGGCCAAAGACTTTCAGACCCTGTTCCCCGGAACGGCGCTGCGGCTGTATGTGGAGGCAATCGGAGCGGCATACCAACCGGTGCTCGACGGCCGCTGCAGTCTCGGCATCGTCGGACCGCTGCCGCTCACGCAGCCCTCCCTCACCAGCGAGCGCCTGATCGCCATCGAGATGGTCATGGTCGCGGCGCGGGACCATCCGTTGGCCGCGCTCGCCGGCCCGATCGCGCGGCGGGAGCTCGCCCGGCACATCCAGCTCATCATCACCGACCGGTCCAGCCTATCGGCCGGGCGCGAGTTCGGGGTGATGTCGCCGCTGGTCTGGCGGCTGGGCGACATGTTCGCCAAGCGCGCGTTTCTGCTCGACGGCCTGGGCTGGGGCGGCATGCCGCTGCACACGGTGGCCGGCGACATCGCCCGGGGCCGGCTCGTCGTGCTGTCGATCGAGGACACGCCGGCGGGCGGCCTGATTTTTCCCATGGCTGCCATCTATCAGACGGCGGCGCCGCCGGGCCCCGCAGGCCGCTGGCTGATCGAACGCCTGAAGGCCAATCCCGAACGCGAACCAGCCCGCATCGAGGCCGCTTGAGCGTCACACCATCGGTATAACCGATAGAATGCATCTAAAAATCCAGGGTTTCAGTGGGGCTACTCAGCACCGACGTCGCGTGGGTGCATCGGCACGCGCCCTATCGCCACACCCGACAATTTTCATAAGGCTTCGCAATGACATCTCTTCTAGCAATCATGATCAGCCCGCGCTTCGAATACTCCGCCTCCCGCAAGCTGAC
>JANXVC010000449.1 GCA_025351925.1 Rhodospirillales bacterium
TGAGATGACTGGATCGCCAGGATCAAATGATGAGCAATTTCGGCCGCAATCTAGCGCTCTGGGTCATAATCGCCCTGCTGCTCGTGGTGCTGTTCAACCTGTTTCAGCCCGGGAGCACGCAGCGTGCCGCGACCCAGGTCGCCTATTCCGACTTCATCGGCGACGTCAACGGTGGCCGTGTCCGTGACGTGCTGATCCAAGGCCGCACGGTCTCGGGTCAGTTGACCGATGGACGCACCTTCCAGACCTACACGCCGGAAGACCCGGCGCTAGTCAGCCGCCTGACCGACAAGGGCGTGCGGGTCATCGCTAAGCCGGAGGAGAGCGACAATCCTCTGCTGCACTATCTGCTGAGCTGGTTCCCGATGCTGCTGCTGATCGGCGTATGGGTATTCTTCATGCGTCAGATGCAGTCCGGTGGTGGCCGGGCAATGGGCTTTGGTAAGTCCCGCGCCCGCTTGCTGACGGAAAAGCAAGGCCGTGTGACGTTCGACGATGTTGCCGGCATCGATGAGGCAAAGTCTGAGCTGCAGGAGATCGTCGAGTTCCTAAAGGACCCGCAGAAGTTCCAGCGCCTCGGCGGCAAGATCCCTAAGGGTGTGCTGCTGGTGGGTCCGCCGGGCACGGGTAAGACGTTGCTGGCCCGCGCCATCGCCGGCGAGGCGAATGTGCCGTTCTTCACCATCTCGGGTTCCGATTTCGTCGAGATGTTCGTGGGCGTCGGCGCGAGCCGGGTGCGCGATATGTTCGAACAGGGCAAGAAGAACGCGCCGTGCATCATCTTCATCGACGAGATCGACGCGGTTGGCCGGCATCGCGGCGCCGGGCTGGGCGGCGGCAATGATGAGCGCGAGCAGACGCTGAACCAGATGCTGGTCGAGATGGACGGCTTCGAGAGCAATGAGGGCGTCATCCTGATTGCCGCGACCAACCGTCCGGATGTGCTGGACCCGGCGCTGCTGCGTCCAGGCCGGTTCGACCGTCAGGTCGTTGTGCCGAACCCCGACGTGAATGGCCGCGAGAAGATCCTGCGGGTCCATATGCGTAAAGTCCCGTTGGCCAGCGACGTTGATCCGAAGGTCATCGCTCGCGGCACGCCGGGCTTCTCTGGTGCCGATCTTGCCAACTTGGTGAACGAGGCGGCGCTGCTGGCAGCCCGGCTTGGTAAACGGGTGGTGGCGATGTCCGAGTTCGAGCATGCCAAGGACAAGGTCATGATGGGCGCCGAACGTCGGTCACTGGTCATGAGTGAGGACGAGAAGCGTATGACTGCCTACCACGAGGCCGGTCACGCACTTTGCGCCATCAACGACCCCGAGTGTGACCCCGTTCACAAGGCGACAATCATCCCGCGTGGCCGTGCGCTGGGTTTGGTCATGAGCTTGCCGGAGGGCGATCGTCTCTCCGAGAGCAAGGCACGCCTGCTGGCCCGCATGAAGATGGCTATGGGCGGCCGGGTCGCCGAAGAACTGGTGTTCGGGCGCGACAAGGTGTCGAACGGCGCCGCGGGAGACATCAAGCAGGCAACGAATATCGCCCGGGTGATGGTCACGGAGTGGGGAATGAGTGACAAGCTCGGCATGATCGCCTATGGCGACAACAGTCAAGAGGTGTTCCTCGGTCACTCAGTGACGCAGAACAAGAACGTCTCAGAGGTGACTGCCCGGGAGATCGATGGCGAGATTAAGTCGATCATCGACAACGCCTATGGTGGTGCGAAGGCCTTGCTGACCGAACGTCTGGAAGACCTTCATCGCCTGGCGCGCGGCCTTTTGGAGTATGAGACGCTGTCCGGCGAGGATATCCGGACGGTGCTGCGGGGTGATCCGGTGATTAAGAAGGTCGTGGACGAGCCTGCGGCGGAGAACCGGCGCGCGTCGGTGCCATCCGCCGGACGCCCTGCCGCGCCGCCTCCGACGGGTGGGCTTGGCCCGGCGCCGCAGCCCGGCTAGGCTTGGCGCAACTGAGAAGCGGCCGGCGTCACGATGTGGCGCCGGCCGTTTTCATGAGCGGTATGTTGAATCTACCAGCCATCCGGGATGTCAAAGACGATGCGGGATCTGGGCCGCCTCGATGGGCCGGGCTGGACCCAGGTCCAGTCGTCATGGGCATATTGAACGTCACACCCGACAGCTTCAGCGACGGCGGCGATACCCTGGATGCGGCCCAGGCAATTGCAGCCGGCCGGCAGATGATCGCAGATGGGGCCGGCATCCTCGACATCGGCGGTGAGTCGACCCGACCTGGTGCCGAGCCGGTGTCGTCGGAGGATGAGCAGCGGCGCGTCCTGCCGGTTATCGCCGGCCTTATCGGCTGCAATGTGCCGCTTTCGGTGGACACGCGAAACGCTGGCACCATGGCGGCGGCGCTCGACGCCGGGGCTGCCATCGTCAACGACGTTTCGGCTTTGTCCCATGATCCGGCAGCGGCGCCGCTCATCGCCGATCGCGGTTGTCCTGTCGTGTTGATGCATATGCGGGGGACGCCAGCGACCATGCAGGCGCATGCGGCCTATGACGACGTTGCCGGCGAAGTCCTTGCCGAACTCGCCACCCGCATCGCTGCCGCACAGGCGGCGGGCATCGATCTGCTGCAGATTGCGATCGATCCAGGGATCGGCTTCGCCAAGACATCCGAGCATAACATTATCTTATTGCAACGTTTGCCGATCTTGTTAGGGTTGGGTTGCCGAATTGTCGTCGGGGTGTCGCGCAAACGGTTTATCGGCACGCTGGCTAGTGTGGCTGATCCGAAACAGCGTATGCCCGGCTCGATCGCTGCCGGCCTGTTTGCCTTATCGCAGGGCGCCTCGGTCCTGCGGGTGCACGACGTTGCCGCGACGGTGCAGGCGGTCCGTGTCTGGCAGCGGCTGGCTGGCTGACCTATGATGCTGATGCATAGTTGAGGATGATCATGACGACCAGCAGACGTCTGTTCGGCACGGACGGAATTCGCGGCAAGGCCAACGTGGATCCGATGACGGCGGAGACGGCGCTGCAGCTCGGCCAGGCTGCAGGGCTGATATTCGTGCGCGGCAACCATCGGCATCAGGTCGTGATCGGCAAGGACACGCGCCTGTCGGGCTACATGATCGAGCCGGCTTTGGTCGCGGGCTTCATCAGCGCAGGCATGGACGTTATCTTGGTTGGTCCGTTGCCGACACCCGCGATCGCCATGCTGACCCGCAGCCTGCGCGCCGATCTCGGCGTGATGATCTCGGCGTCGCACAACCAATTCGAGGATAACGGCATCAAGCTGTTCGGCCCCGATGGGTTCAAGCTGTCCGATCAGACCGAGCTGGACATCGAGATGCTGATGGCCGCCGACCGGTCCGCCCAGCTGGCCGCGCCGTCGAAGCTGGGCCGCGCCGTTCGGCTGAACGACGCCGGGGGCCGGTATATCGAGGCTGCCAAGGGCACTTTTCCCCGCGGCGTGACGCTGACCGGGCTCAAGATTGTCGTGGACTGCGCCCACGGTGCGGCCTACAGCGTGGCGCCCACGGTGCTGTGGGAGCTTGGCGCCACCATCATCCCCGTGGGCGTGGAGCCCGATGGGTTCAACATCAACAGCGGCTGCGGCTCCACTGAGCCGTCTTTTCTCTCCGCCAAGGTTCTGGAGCATGGGGCGGATCTCGGCCTGGCGCTCGACGGCGACGCCGACCGGCTGCTGCTGTCCAATGAAAAAGGCGAGATCGTGGATGGCGATCAGATTCTGGGGTTGATCGCACAGTACTGGGGGCGGGCCGGACGGCTGACCGGCGACGGCGTGGTAGCGACCGTCATGTCCAACCTGGGCCTCGAGCGTTTCCTGGCGACCGAGGGCCTGACGCTGCATCGCACGCAGGTCGGTGACCGCTATGTCGCGGAACGCATGCGCGCCAGCGGCATCAATGTGGGAGGCGAGCAGTCCGGCCACATGATTCTCTCGGACTACGCCACCACCGGAGATGGCTTGGTCGCGGCCCTGCAGATTCTCGCCGTGCTCGTCAAGCAAGGGCGGCCGGCGAGCGAGGTGTGCAAGCTGTTCGACCCGCTGCCGCAGATGCTGCGGAACATACGCTTCACCGGCCGTTCGCCGCTGAAGGACCCGCACGTCGTGGCGGCGGTCGCTGAGGCAGAGGCCGAGTTGGGTAAAACCGGCCGGCTGCTGCTGCGCATGAGCGGCACCGAACCGTTGCTGCGCGTCATGGCGGAGGGCGAGGACGAGGCCATGGTGAACCGCATCGTGGCACAGCTTTGCGAGACAATCCTACAAGCAGCGCACGAGCCCGCGTGAACGCTCCGAGCATCCGCCGCGTCCTGGTCGTCGCAGGTTCCGACTCCGGAGGCGGCGCGGGTATTCAGGCCGATATCAAGGCAGTGATGGCGCTCGGCGGCTATGCGGCCACGGCGATCACCGCGCTGACCGCGCAGAACACCTTGGGTGTGCACGGGATCATACCGGTACCCCCAGATTTTGTTCGCCTGCAGATGACCGTCGTGCTCGACGACATCGGCGCGGACGCCATCAAGACCGGGATGCTGGGCAGCGCTGACATGGTGGAGGCGGTGGCGGCGACGCTCCGGCAGCGCGCGGCCGACGTGCCCTTGGTGGTCGATCCCGTGATGGTTGCCAAGGGGGGCGCGCGCCTGCTGGACGATGCCGCCGTGACGATGCTGCAGCGCGACCTGTTGCCGCTTGCAACCTTGCTGACCCCCAACATCCCTGAGGCCGAGGCGCTGACGGGCCTGGTCATCACCGACTACGCCACCGCGTGCGATGCCGCACAGGCCCTGCTGGACCTTGGCGCGCCGGCGGTGCTGCTGAAGGGTGGCCATCGTTCCGGCGTGGTCGTTCAGGACCTGTTGGCAACCTCGGCCGGCATCGAAATCATCGAGAGCGCTCGCATCGACACACGCCATACCCATGGCACCGGCTGCACGCTGGCCAGCGCAATCGCGACCGGGCTGGCGCAGGGCATGCGGCTGCCGGAGGCGGTCCGGCGCGGCACGGCCTATGTCCACGCGGCAATCCTGGCAGCGCCTGGGTTCGGCGCCGGGCATGGGCCGCTTGGGCACGATGTCACCATCGACCCGGGCCGCCTTGCCTGGAGTGGAACTCGCGGCTAAGTCTTGCCGCGGGCCACGTCCCCCCACCGGGACGCTTCTCTTCTGAGAGGGAGAGCGAACATGCCGCTCACACTCGACGCCGCGCCGTCTGTGGCCAAGCCACATCTACGCCCGGCCAATCCAAATTTTTCATCCGGTCCCTGCGCCAAGCGCCCTGGCTGGACGCTCGACGCGCTCTCCGGCGCTATGCTGGGCCGCAGCCATCGTGCCGCTGGGCCAAAGGCGCAGTTGGCGGAGGTCATCGACCGTTCGCACGCCATCCTGAGCCTGCCGCAGGACTGGGTGCTCGGCATCGTTCCCGCGTCCGACACCGGCGCGGTCGAGATGGCCATGTGGTCGATGCTCGGCGTCCGCGGCGTGGACATCCTGGCCTTCGAGAGCTTTTCCGAGGCCTGGGCGACGGATGTCGTCAAGCAGCTCAAGCTTGCCGATGCCCGAGTTTTGTCGGCGCCGTATGGTAGCCTGCCTGACCTCGAACAGGTCGATCCCGCGCACGACTTGGTACTGGCCTGGAATGGCACGACATCCGGGGTGCGGCTGCCCAACGCCGACTGGATCGCGCGGGATCGCGAGGGCTTGGTGATCTGCGACGCCACCTCCGCAGCGTTTGCCATGGCGCTGCCTTACGAGAAGCTCGATGTCGTCACCTGGTCCTGGCAAAAGGTCTTGGGCGGCGAGGCGGCGCATGGCATGCTAGCCCTGTCGCCGCGCGCCGTGGCCCGGCTCGAGAGCTACAAGCCAGCCTGGCCGCTGCCAAAGGTGTTCCGCCTAACCAGCGGCGGCAAGCTCAGCGCCGGCATCTTCCGGGGCGAGACGATCAACACGCCAAGCATGCTCTGCGTCGAGGACGCGCTCGACGGGCTGCGCTGGGCCGAGGGCATCGGCGGCCTGCCGGCACTGATCGCCCGCAGCGAGGCGAACCTCGCCGCCGTGGCCACCTGGGTTGACCGCGCGCCCTGGGTGGACTTTCTCGCCGAGGACTCGGCGACCCGGTCGTGCACCTCGATCTGCCTCCGCATCACCGCTCCCTGGTTTACGGCGCTGACCCCCGACGAACAGGCGAAGGCGGCCAAACGCATGGCGTTCCTGCTGGATAAGGAGGGTGTCGCGTTCGACGTCGCCTCCTACCGAGATGCGCCGCCGGGCCTGCGGATTTGGGGTGGCGCCACGGTGGAAACGGTTGATGTTACAGCATTGCTGCCTTGGCTCGATTGGGCACACGCCCAAGTGCAGCCGGCATGACAAGCCGTGTCCTGATCAGCGACAAGCTCTCCCTGGCGGCGGTCGAGATATTTCGCGCCCGCGGCATAGAGGTTGACGTTAAGTCCGGTCTGTCCCCAGCCGAGTTGCGAGCCATTATCGGCGAATATGACGGCCTCGCCATCCGGTCAGCCACCAAGGTCACGCGCGAACTGCTGGAGGCGGCACCGCGCCTTCGTGTAGTCGGCCGTGCCGGCATCGGGGTGGACAACGTGGACGTGAAGTCCGCCACCGCCCGTGGCGTCGTGGTAATGAACACGCCCAATGGCAATGCAATCACGACGGCCGAGCACGCGATCGCCATGATGTTCGCCCTGGCGCGCCAGATCCCGGAGGCGACGGCCAGCACCCGGGCGGGCAAGTGGGAAAAGAACCGCTTCATGGGCGTGGAGCTCACAGCCAAGACGCTCGGCCTCATCGGCTGCGGCAACATCGGGTCGATCGTCGCGGAGCGCGCGCTGGGCCTGCGCATGCGCGTCGTCGCCTACGACCCGTTCCTGACCGAAAAACGGGCGCTCGATCTGGGTGTAGAGAAGGTGGAGTTGCCGGAGCTGCTTGCCCGGGCCGATGTGATCACCCTGCATACGCCGCTTAATGACGCCACCCGCAACATCCTCTCGCGCCAGGCAATTGCGGTCTGCAAACGTGGCGTACGGATCGTGAACTGCGCGCGGGGCGGCCTGATCGACGAGACTGCGTTGGCCGAAGCACTGGCTTCCGGTCAGGTTGCCGGCGCGGCGCTGGACGTATTCGAGACGGAGCCCGCGACCAACAGTCCGCTATTTGCGTTGGACAATGTCGTATGCACGCCGCATCTGGGCGCCGCCACCTCGGAGGCGCAGGAGAACGTCGCGCTGCAAGTCGCTGAACAAATGAGCGACTTTCTTTTGACCGGGGCCGTGTCGAACGCAATCAACATGGCTTCGGTCTCGGCCGAAGATGCGCCGCGGCTCAAGCCCTACATCGAGCTGTGCCGGCTGCTCGGCCTGTTCGCCGGGC
>JANXVC010000169.1 GCA_025351925.1 Rhodospirillales bacterium
CGCGCCTGCAGCCGCGCGCCGCGTTGCGGGGAGGACTACCTGGCCCGCATCAGCGGCCCTCTGCTGGACCGCATCGACGTCACCGTCCACGTGCAGCCGATCCCGCCGACCGAGCTGTCCCGCGCGCCGCCCGGAGAGGCCAGCGCTACGGTCGCGAGCCGCGTCGCCTTCGCCCGCACGGCGCAGCGCACCCGCTATGGCGCGGACGGCCCGGCGACCAACGCCGAGGCCGAGCTGGGCGTCATCGAGCTGCAGCCGGAGGCGCGCCTGCTGGCCGAGACCGTCGCCGAGAAGCTCCGGCTTTCCGCTCGCGGTTTCACCCGGGTGCTACGGGTTGGGCGCACCATTGCCGACCTGGCGGGCGCGGCCCTGGTGCGCCGGGCGGACGTCGCGGAGGCATTGGCCTACCGGCCCCGCGTTCCCGGGCGGCCCGGCTAACCTTCCTGCCGAAATGCGTCGGCGATGCGGCGGACCCGGCCGGCGTCATCGACCAGCAGCACGTCGAAGCGCACACCGTTGCGGCCCCAGCCGGGGTTGTCACCCAGGGCGATCTCGCCGGCCGCCAGCAGTCGGGCGCGCTGCCTTGGACCCAAGGCAATGGCGGCGGACAGCAGGTCCGGCCGCGCTTTCACCTCGATGAAGGCCAGCAGCCCGTCCCGCTCCGCCACCACATCGAGCTCGCCTGCGGCAGTGCGTAGGCGCCGGGCCAGCACGATCCAGCCATCACGCTCAAGCGCGGCGCAAGCGGCCTGCTCGGCCACGACTCCACGCGCCTGCGCCGCCCTGCCCCGGGCAGGGCGGCCAAGATTTTCCTGGGTCATCGCTCGCTGCGGAACGTCCGGGTGGTGTCCAGGCCGGCGAACTCCGCCACCAGCGTGTAGCCGACGCCCAGCAGGACCGGGCCGAGGAAGATGCCGAGCAGTCCGAATGCCAGGGCGCCGCCGAGCACGCCCAAGATCGTCAGCAGGAACGGCAACTGCGCCCCGCGTGAGATAAAATACGGCCGGATCACGTTGTCTGACCCGCTGATGGCGAACAAGCCATAGACGCCGAGGAAGACGCCCCATCCGGTGTGCCCGGTGCTGAGCAGCCAAAGCGTCGCCGGGATCCAGACTACCGGCGCGCCGATCGGCAGTACCGACAGGAACCCGGCGATCGCACCCAGCAGCAGCGGACGCGGCACCCCCGAAAGCCAAAGCCCGAACGTGGTGAGCAGGCCTTGCACGATCGCCGTCCCGAGAATTCCGTACACGGTTCCACGCACAGTCAGCCCAGTCACCGCCACCAGCCTCGCCGCATGGGCGCCGGCGATGCGGTGCATAATACGGTCGAGATAGACGCTCAGGCTATCGCCCGCTGCCCAAAAGAAGAATGCGATCACCAACGCGATCAGGAATTGCAGGAGCCCGCCGGCGACGCTGAGCAGCACGTTGAGCCCATTTTCGGCGATCATGCCGAAATACGGCTTGAAGAAGCTCACCATGACGCTGAGGTCTGCCGCCCACACGTTCCAGTAGTCCGAGATCGCCAGGCCCACGACTGGAACTCCGGCCAGCCATTCGGGCGCGTTGGGTAGGCCGGCACTCATCGCGGCCTCAATCGAGCTGCGCAGCCGGTTCACGTCTTCGGCCCCGGCCGGGACAGCGAGGCCGAGCGGCAGCACGATCAGCACCGCGGTCAGCAGCACCATGATCCCCGCCGCCCAGCCGCGGCTGGCGCGCAGGTGGGTTCGCACCCAGGTGAAGACCGGCCAGGTCGTATAGACCAGGATCGCCGCCCATAGGATGGCCGACAGAAACGGATGCAGCACCAGCACGCAGCCAACAGCGATGCCGACGAGCAGCAGCCCCATCAGCAGGCGTTCCGCCACCAAGTCTGTGGACTGCTTCATACCCGGCGATATCGACCGCCTACTCACGGAAAGCAACTGGTTGTTCTAGAGCGGTCCTATAGCTAGCTTGCCGGAAAACAGGAGACCCGCCATGCCGCGCCTGGCTGCCAATCTATCGATGATGTTTAACGAGGTGCCATTCCTCGACCGGTTCGACGCTGCTGCGAAGGCCCGGTTCAAGGCGGTCGAGTTCCTGTTCCCCTACGACCATCCAGCCGCCGAAATCCGCCGGCGGCTCGACGATGGCGGTCTGCAGCAGGTGCTGTTCAACATGCCGCCGGGCGACTGGGCAGGCGGCGAGCGGGGCATCGCGTGCCTGCCGGGCCGCACCCAGGAGTTTCGCGACGGGGTGAAAACGGCGCTGGACTATGCCGGCGCGCTCGGCTGCAGTATGGTGCATTGCATGGCTGGGATCGTGCCGGCCGGCGTGGCGCATGGCACCGCGGCGGCGCTGTATGTCGCCAACGTCGCCTGGGCAGCCGAACAGGCGGCGGCGCATGGTGTGAAGGTGGTGATCGAACCGATCAATCACCGCGACATGCCGGGTTTTTTTCTGAACACCATGGCGCAGGGCGCCGACATCGTGGCAGCGATCGGCTTCGACCGGCTGGGTCTTCAATTCGACATCTATCACTGCCAGGTCACCGAGGGCGACATTACCAAACGAATGGCGGCGCTGCTGCCCAGCATCGCCCATATGCAGCTCGCCGACGTGCCGGGACGCCATGAGCCCGGCACGGGTGAGATCGGTTGGGAGTATGTTCTTGGTTGCATCGACTCGCTGGGATACGCCGGTTGGGTTGGCTGTGAGTATCGGCCAGCGGGCGAGACAATTGCCGGGCTCGCGTGGCGCGAGCGCTATAATGTCTGAAAATTAGAAGGCACTATACGAATTAGTCGTCATATCCCGCTGCTTTTCTGCAAAATTGACTGTGAGATAACGTAGAATCAACTTCTGGCTGTTATGAGAGTAGCATCCGGTAGGGGCATTCCGGTATCCGCTCCGTGCCCGGTTGGAGGTGAGTATGCGTTTTGCAGAGATTGGGCAGCAGCTTCGGGCCTATCGGCTCGAATCCGGCTTACGGGCAGAGGAAATCGCGGCACGCTTGGGCGTGTCTCGCGCGGCGCTCTACCGCTATGAAAAGGGCGAGGTCATCAAGCTCGACACGGTCAAGCGCCTGGCCGAGTTGCTCAAGGTCTCGCCCTTATCCCTGCTGGGCATCGGGGTCGAGTACTACAGCCGGTCGGTCGGCTACTTCGAACGCATTCGACAGATCGAGGAGTCGGCCGACCAGGTGCTGCAGGCCTACGGCTCGTGCCTGTATCTGACGACCTCAGACGCCTTCGACGCGACGATGGCCGACGGGTTGAACGAAGTCGCCAACCTGCCCGGCACCGACACAGCCGCATTCCGCACCAACGCCGACCAGGTGCTCGGCATCCTGGCCGCCCGCAAACGGACCTATGCGCAGCGTCGTCCGGGGATCATCGCGATCCTGTCGCCGCCCTCGATCCAGAGCTTCCTCAGCCTGGGCGTGCTGGGCGGCCTGAAACTTTCCGACGCGCTGCGGGTACGATGCCGCCGGGTTGCCGCCGCCGAGGTGCAGCACATCGCCGACCTTATGGAAACCGAGCCGATGGGGCTGCAGTTCGGCCTGCTCGCCTCCAGCGAACCGGCGAGCGGCTTCAGCATCTTCCGCACCCGCGACCGCGCCACCTTGGCCGCGAATCCGTTCCATGCCGACAGCATGCCCTCGGCGCAGACCGGCGTTTCGATGATCACCGGCGCCGACGAGGCCATCGCCGCCCATCAGCGTGTCGCCGAGTCCATGTGGCGGGACGCCGTGAAGGGCCCCACTGCTGCGGCTCAATTGCGGGAGATGCTGACGATCCGCAACAGTTGAGGCGGTCTTGCCCTAAGCTTGAACGGCATAGGTGGTTCCAACGTCGGGCGTGCCGATCTAGGGTCGGCTTATGATCACGGTTCCAGCCGATCCCGACGTGCAGATCGTCTCGAGCGAGACCGCCTGGAGCGGGCGGTTCTCCGTCGAGGTGGTCAAGTTCCGCCATCGCCGGTTCGACGGCGCGATGTCCGGGGTGCGCACCTGGGAGCTGTTCTGCCGCGGACGCGCCGCTGGCTTGCTGCCCTATGACCCGGTGACGGATCAGGTGGCGCTGATCGAGCAGTTCCGCCTGCCCGCGCTGGTGGCTGGAGTATCGCCCGTGATGGTCGAAATCCCCGCCGGCCTGTGCGATGACGGCGAAGACCCAGCCGTGACCGCGGCTCGTGAGGCGCAGGAAGAAACTGGCATCGCCATCGACCTGCTGGAGTGGATCGGCGAGTTCGTGCTCACGCCCGGCGGCTCCGACGAGCGCTGCACCATGTTCGCGGGCCGTATCCGGGCGCCGCAGGCTGGGCCGGACGGCATCATCGGCGTGGGCGGCCTCGCTGCCGAGCAGGAGGACATCCGGGCCCGCCTATATCCCGCCACGGACGCTATCGAGGCGGCGGTCGCCGGCCGCTACCCTAATTCTGTCACGACGATCGCCCTGCTTTGGCTGGCGGCACGGCGCGACTGGCTACGGGCGCACTGGGCCGGACGATGACGCAGCTTTCATTTCCTAAAGACTTCTCTCAGACCGGAGGCCCGTCCATGGACCCGCTTGTGACAACCGAGTGGCTCGCCGCCCAGCTTGGCGCCGCCGATCTCGTGATGTTCGACGCGACGAAATACCTGCCGACTGACGGCAAGGACGGCGCCGCGGAGTTCGCGCTCGCCCACATCCCTGGCGCTCGCTTCTTCGACATCGACGTGATCGCCGACCCCGATACCGCTCTGCCGCACATGGTGCCGTCGCCGGGTCGATTCGAAACGCTGATGAGCGAGCTTGGCGTGTCGAACGCCAGCCGCGTCGTGTTCTATGACCAGAAGGGCATCGCCTCCTCGCCACGCGGCTGGTGGATGATGGGGTTGTTCGGCCACGACCAGGCCTTCGTGCTGGATGGCGGCCTGCCGAAATGGCGGCGCGAGGGCCGACCGGTCGAGGCTGGGTCAGTCCCGTTACCCACGCCTGCAACGTTCCAAGCGAGTTTCCGCGCTGCTCGGCTGCGCGGGATCGGCGACATGCTGGCACGCACAGACGACCTGGTACTGGACGCCAGGCCGGCTGGACGCTTCGCCGGGTCGATACCGGAGCCGCGCGTGGGACTGCCCAGCGGCCATATCCCCGGCAGCCGCAGCGTGCCGTCGTCGAGCCTGCTGCATCCGGACGGCACCATGCTGGACCCGGCCGCATTGCACGCCGCCTTTGCCGCTGCGGGCGTCGATGACACGCAGTCGGTCGTCACAAGCTGTGGCTCCGGCGTCACCGCCACCATATTAAGCCTCGGCTTGCTGCGCGCCGGCTTGCCGCAGGGCGCGGTGTACGACGGCTCTTGGACCGAGTGGGCCGGGCGGCCCGATACCATAAAGGAAACCGATTGATGCCCGACGACCAAGCGCCCCGCAGCCCGCTGCAAGCCCCGGCTGCACTTTCTCCGGCTGCACACGCCTTCACCACCCGCCTGTCCCACGCCGGGCGCGCCGGCACGCGCATCCGCGGCTTCGTGAACCCACCGTTGCTGCGCGGCTCCACCATGCTCTATCCAAATTGCGGGGAGCGTCAGGCCGCCAGCGCGACCCGCCTCGACCAAGCGCTGAATTACGGCACGATGGGCAATCCCACGCACCACGCGCTGGAGGACGTGGTCGCCGAGATCGAGGGCGGCACGCGCTGCCAGATCGTCTCGACCGGCCTGGCAGCGGTGACCACGCCGCTGCTGGCCTTTTTGAAGGCCGGCGATCATTGCCTGGTGCCCGACAGCGTCTATGGCCCCACCCGCACGTTCTGCGATGGCATGCTGGTGCGGATGGGTATCGAGACAACGTATTATCGTGCCGATATCGACGCCGCTGGGATCGCTGCCCTGATCCGCCCGAATACCACCGTGCTATACACCGAAAGCCCAGGCAGCCACACGTTCGAGGTGCAGGACATCCCGGCGTTGGCCCAGGCCGCCCATGCGCGGGGCGTCAAGGTGCTGATGGACAACACCTGGGGCATCCACTTTTTTCAGCCATTCCAGCATGGCGTGGATGTGTCGATCCAGGCGCTGACCAAATACGTCGGCGGCCATTCGGACATGCTGCTCGGCAGCGTGACGACGGCGAGCGACGAGGATTGGGAGTGCGTGCGCACGGCCGCCCTGGTACTCGGCCAGTACGCCAGCCCCGACGATTGCTGGCTCGCGCTGCGCGGCGCGCGGACCTTGGGACTACGCCTGCAGCATCAGATGCAGTCCGGGATCACGGTCGCCAAATGGCTCGCCGGGCGTCCCGAGGTCGCTCAGGTGCTGCACCCTGCCTTGCCCGGCGCGCCCGGTCATGAGTTGTGGAAACGCGATTTCACCGGCGCCTGCAGCCTGTTCGGCGTGGTGTTCCAGTCGGAGTTCAGCACGGCTGCGGCCTGCGCGATGATCGACAGTCTGGAGCTGTTCGGCATCGGCGCGAGCTGGGGCGGTTTTGAAAGCCTGGTACTGCCGACCACGGGCCTCGTGGTCCGTACCGCGGGCGCCTGGGCGTTCGACGGCCCGGTCGCGCGGTTCCATATCGGCCTGGAGGATACCAGTGACCTAATCGCGGATCTCGACCGTGGCCTGGCCGTGCTGCGGGCCCATCCCGGCTGATGGAGGTACTCGACCACATCCGCTTCGACGCCGCCGGACTGGTGGCGGCGGTGGCGCAGCAGCATGACAGCGGCGAGGTGCTGATGCTGGCCTGGATGAACCGCGACGCGGTGGCCGAGACGCTGGCGACCGGCCGGGTGTGCTACTGGAGCCGCAGCCGCGCCGCGTTGTGGCGCAAGGGTGAGACGTCCGGGCAGACGCAGCGCCTGGTGGAACTCCGGGTGGATTGCGACGGCGACTCGCTGCTTTTGCTGGTGGACCAGCACGGCGTCGCCTGCCACACCTGGCGGCGCTCCTGCTTCTACCGTGCGGCGCGGGACGGCGCGTTGGTCGAGATCGCGGCGCCGCTGGTGGCAGCGGCGGACCTCTACGGCTGAACCAGCTCGGCCCGCAACACGGCGGCGACCGGCAGTGGGCCATAGAGATGCGGAAAGGCGTCGCGGCCGGGTTCGCTAATCTCCCACCGGAGGTCCTCTAGCAGCGCCGGGTCAAGGTACAGCAATACAAGGCCGGTCCGCCCGGAGAAGTGCCGCCCCAGCACGTAGCCGAGCTGCGCCGCCGTGCATAGGTGCAGAAAGCCGTCCTGCGTCAGCATCGGCGGCGCGTGCAGGCCGGACCGTTGGGCTTCGGCCCACAACTCGGATGACGTGACGTGCAGCAAGTCCATCCGCGCCTCCGCTTTCTCACCGTGTTGCGCCCGCTACGACGCCCCCCTATGCAGTCCGGCATGGCCTTTGGCAACCCACGATGCCCCTGATCTATTTGGTTGCCGGCGAGGCTAGTGGCGACGTCCTGGGCGCGCGCCTGATGGCCGCCATCCACGCGCAACGACCCGGCGCGGAGTTCGCCGGCATCGGCGGCCCCCGCATGACTGAGCAGGGCCTCACCAGCCTGTATCCGTTGGCCGACCTGGCAGTCATGGGCATCATCGAAGTGCTGCCCCGCGTGCGCGTGCTGCGCCGGCGTTTACGGGAAACCCTGGCCGACATTGCGCGCCTGAAACCTGACGTGATCGTCACGATCGACAGCCCGGGCTTCACCCACCGCATCCTGGCCGACGCCGCAAAGCTCGGCGTCCCGCGCGTGCACTACGTGGCGCCGCAGGTTTGGGCCTGGCGAGCACATCGGGTGCGGCACTACCCGGGCCTGTGGGACAAGCTGCTCTGCCTGCTGCCGTTCGAGCCGGCATGGTTCGCGCAGCACAACCTGTCCGCGACGTTCGTCGGCCACCCCGTGCTGGAATCCGGCGCCGGCCAGGGCGACGGCGCGCGCTTCCGGCAAACGCACGGCCTGGTGCCGGGCCAGCCGGTGCTGATTCTCATGCCCGGGAGCCGCAGGTCCGAGGCGCCGCGCCTGCTGCCGGTATTCGGCGAGACACTACGGCGCCTGGCGCTCCGCGAGCCAGCGCTGCGGCCGGTGCTCCCGGTATCCCCCGCCGTCGCAGATGTGGTGCGCCGCGCCGCCGCGACCTGGCCGGTCCAGCCGCTGATTGTCACCGAGCTTGCCGACAAGCATGACGCCTACGCCGCCGCCGGGGCCGCGCTCACCAAGTCCGGCACATCGACGCTGGAGCTGGCGCTGGCCGGCGTGCCGATGGCCGTGACCTATCGGGTCAACCCGTTGAGCGCCATCATGGCCCGGCACATGATCCGCGTGCCTTACGTCGCGATGGTGAATCTGCTGGCCGGCCGTGCCGTCGTGCCGGAACTGCTGCAACAGGACTGCACAGCCGAGACGCTGAGCCGCACGACGCTCAACCTGCTGCGCGACACGGAAACGGCGGCAGCGCAACGACACGCGTTCCCCAGCATACTGGACAGCCTGCGCCCTCCCAAAGGCACCCCGTCAGAGGCCGCCGCCCGCGAGGTGCTGCAGGTCGTGGATCAAGCCCGACGCCACAGCCCGGCGGCGTGAGGCATCCATGCTGTCCGCGACATTCAGCGCGGCGGATAGCGCCCGGCGTCCAGCGGCAGCGTTCACCACCACCGGCGCGCCGTCGAGGCATGCCGCGACAAACGCCTCATGCTCGGCCGCCATTGCATCGCCCTCGGTCCAATTCACCTCTTCCCGCCGGTAGCCGCCAGTGCCGGGCAGCGGCATGCCCCGCTCCTTGCCGATCATGACCAGCTTACGCGCGACGAAATCGGCCGACAGATAGCCCTCCTGGGAGAACAGCCGCATCTTTCGCTCAGTTTTTAATGAGATGCGGCTCGCGGTGATGGTGGCGACGCAGCCATTCTCGAACCGCACGCGGGCGTTGGCGATATCCTCGTGCGGGCTCGACACCGCGGCACCGACCGCGTCCACACTGCTAATCGGGCTGTCCACCAACGCGAGCACCAGGTCGAGGTCGTGGATCATCCGGTCGAGGATCACCGACACGTCGGTGCCGCGCGGTTTGAACGGGGCGATGCGCGCCGCCTCGATATACAGCGGACGGGTGATCAGGGCCGAGATGGCGCGGTGCTCCGCCGAGTAGCGCAGCAAGTGCCCGACCTGCAGCACCAGATTGCGGGACCGGCCCTGCGCCGCCAGCGCGTCGGCCTGCGCCAGGGTGGCGGCGATCGGCTTCTCGATCAGCACATGCCGCCCGGCGTCCATCGCTTGGGTCGCCAGCTCGAAATGCGCCTCGGCCGGCGCCGCGATAATGACGGCGTCGCAGGCCGCCAGCAGCTCGGCCAGCGGCATCGAGGGCGCACCCCCGGCCTCGCGCCCTACGACGGCGGCACGAGCGTGGTCCGGATCGAACAAACCGGCCAATATGGCGCGACGGCTGCTTGCGACTTTCAGCGCATGGAACCGCCCGAAATGCCCGGCGCCGGCGATGCCGATGCGAAGTCGATGCTGGATCATGCGTCGAGGCGCAATGGATGACGGATCATGCGCCGAGGCGCAATGGATGCTGGATCATGCGCTGATGTAACAGCCCCCGACCCCTATGGCCAAGGCGCAGGCTTGCGTCCGCCTGGGGACCTCGGCATACCCGGGGCCTCCGCATCCTAGGAATCACGCCTGCCATGATGTACTTCAGCCGTCTCAAGATCGCGCTGATCCTCGGCGTCTGTGTCCTGGGCGCGCTGCTGTGCCTGCCGAACGTCCTGCCCGCGCCGGCAAAGTGGTTGCCGTGGCAGCAGGTCCACCTGGGCCTCGACCTGCGCGGCGGCAGCTATCTGCTGCTCGAGGTCGATATGGCCGCGGTCGCGCGCGAGCGGCTGGACAGCCTGGCGGATAGCGCTCGCACCACCCTGCGCGGCAAGGTGACCGGCTTCCAGCCGCCGCAGGTGCAGGCGGCGCAGAACCGCGTGGTGGTCCGCGTCGCGCCGGGGCCGCAGCAGGACGAGGCGGTGCGACTATTGCGTGAGGCAGCGACGTCGGCCGGGCAGGCCGAATACGACGTCACGGCGCAGGACAATGAGGTCGCGCTCTCACTTTCGCCCACGGCAATGCGCGACCGTGCCAACTCGGCCGTGCTGCAGTCGATCGAGATTATCCGCCGCCGCATCGACGAGACCGGCGTGCTGGACCCGGTCATCAACCGCCAGGGCCTCGACCGCATCGTCGTGCAGCTCCCCGGCGTCGAGGATCCCAACCGAATTAAGAAGCTGCTGGGCCGCACGGCGCGCATGACCTTCCGCCTGCTGGACGAGACGGCGAACCTCAGCGCCGCCCCGCCGCCGGGCGTTGATTTCCTGCCGCTCGAGGGGCAGGCCAACGTGAAGGAGCCGGTGCGCCGCCGGGTCGAGGTGGACGGCGCCAGCCTGACCGACGCGCGGCCGGGCCAGGACAACCAGAATGGCCGCTGGGTGGTGAACTTTACCTTTGACAGCGTCGGCGCGAGGCGCTTTGCCGACGTGACCAACGCCAATGTCGGCCGCCGCTTCGCCATCGTGCTGGACGACAAGGTAATCAGCGCCCCGGTGATCCAGACGCCGATCACCGGCGGCCGCGGCCAAATCAGCGGCAACTTCAACGCCCGCAGCGCCCAGGACCTCGCAGTATTGCTCCGCGCCGGCGCCCTCCCCGCCCCGCTCACCGTCGTTGAGGAGCGCAGCGTCGGGCCGGAGCTCGGCGCCGACAGCATACGCAACGGCGCCATCGCACTGGCGGTCGGCTTCCTGCTGGTGATCGCCTACATGGCGGTGTTCTACGGACTGTTCGGCTGGTTCGCCAACATTGCCCTGCTGGTTAACTTAGTAATGCAGATCGGCGTGCTGTCGCTGATTGGCGCGACGCTGACGCTGCCGGGCATGGCGGGCATCCTGCTGACGCTGGGTGTCGCCGTGGACGCCAACATCCTGATCAATGAGCGCGTGCGGGAGGAGGTGCATAACGGACGCACTCCGCTCAATGCGCTGGAGACTGGGTTCCGCCGCGCCTACAGCACCATTATCGACAGCAACGCGACCGCGTTCCTGGCGCATGTCATGCTGTTCGTCTTCGGCTCCGGCCCGGTGCGCGGCTTCGCCGTCACCATCACCGTCGGCATCGTCACCACGCTGTTCACCGCGACCCTGTTCGCCCGCATGCTGATGGTGCGCTGGTACGTGTCCACCAAACCCGCTCTATTGCCGGTGTAGCCCCGATGTTCATGCGCCCGATGTTCCGGCTAGTGCCGGACCACACCACGATCCAGTTCATGCGCGGGCGCTACATCGGCCTCGCGACCTCGGCCGTGCTGTCGCTGCTCTCGCTCGGGCTGTTCTTCTACCCGGGCCTGCACCTCGGCATCGACTTCCGCGGCGGCGTCGTCATGGAGGTCCGCACCCCTGGACCCGCTGATTTCGGCAAAATCCGCTCGGCGCTCACCACGGCGCAAATCCCGCAGGCCGGGCTGCAGCGCTTTGGCGGTGACGATCAGGTCATCATCCGCATGGACCCGCAGGGCGACGAGAAATCCACCCAGGCGACCGTCACCCGGGTGCGCCAGGCGCTCGACGAGGCGCAGCCCGGCAGCCGCATCGTGCGCACCGACGCCGTCGGCGCCGCCGTCTCCTCCGAGCTGTTCCGCAACGGCATGCTGGCGCTCGGTATCAGTCTGTTAATGATCCTGGTCTATATCTGGTTCCGCTTCGAGTGGCAGTTCGCCGTGGGCGCCGTCGTGACGCTGATCCTCGACGTGACCAAGGCGGTCGGCTTTCTGGTCGTCACCCGCATCGAGTTTGACCTCGTGATGGTGGCGGCGATCCTGACGGTGATCGGCTACTCCACCAACGACAAGGTTGTCGTCTATGATCGGATGCGGGAGAACCTGCGCAAGTACAAGAGCATGCCGCTGCGCCAACTGATCGACCTGTCGATCAACGAGACGCTGAACCGCACGCTCGGCACCTCAATGACGGTGTTCCTGGCGAGCCTGCCCTTGGCGCTGTTCGGCGGCGCGTCGCTGTCGGGGTTTGCGCTGATGATGCTGTTTGGGATCGTGGTTGGCACCTCGTCTTCGATCTTCATCGCGGCGCCGATTTTGCTGCTATTGGGCGAGAACCGGCTGCGGCGGGACGCGCAGGCGGTGCCGGTGGTGGCGGGGCGGAAAGCTTGAGCTAGAACAATGTCGAGGACCGCAGTTGGTGGCACGCGGTCATATAACGCTTTCACCAAAAACGGCAGTTATGCGCCCATCCCTTTCATCCAGGAAACCTTGAGCACGCACCAGAAGCAGACATATCCACGAAGCCGGATGAAAACGGAGATTGGTGGAAAGCTGAAGGGCAGGCTTCAGGGGCAGTTCTGCAGTAAGCTGACCGTTTGCTTGGCACCAAGGCTTAATCAGGTCAGCTCGGCGAGCAGGTAACAGACCTCGGTACGTAACCGCGTTTTGTCATTGTCCGACCCGTAGCGTTCCCAGTTAGGGCCAACAAGCTCTCGGCCAATCGATTTCACAGCGCTATGTAGT
Source organism: Rhodospirillales bacterium (assembly GCA_025351925.1). Lineage (GTDB taxonomy): Bacteria > Pseudomonadota > Alphaproteobacteria > Acetobacterales > Acetobacteraceae > CAHJXG01. Next base: position 12,508 of record JANXVC010000169.1, read on the forward strand.
GCGAAGTGCGTCTTCAGCATTCGCTCATATACTCCTTCGTGAATGAGCATCGCGACATCCCCTCCCGGTGTCCAGTTCAGAAGGAGGCCGCTGGGTGCATCGAGTGGAGCAGACAACTCGCGCCCCAGCCAGCACGGCTCGCCATTCGAGCCGAATGGATCGCGACCTTGCGGATGATAGAGAGCCACCTGCGAACCCAATCCAGACAGACCGGCCGTCGCTAACGAGAACCGCTCAATGAGGCTGTTTAGGGGACCGGCGATGTCATCCCGGTAGATTACGCCGCTCAGGCAGAAAAATGGGCGTGGAGGATTACGTCGGATGCAAAGCTCGTCCATCGAAATCCTTCCCTACAAACGTTCGGCGACTGCTTTGAAGCAAGGTACTCCGGTTCCTTCATGTCCGCAAATGGGCGGAAGCTGCCGGCCAGACTCCAGCAGCAAAGAGCCGCTTACCTCCCCCGCCTATTCTAGAACAGCCGGTCCGCTCCCGGCCAACTCCGGTCATACCGCCCTGGTCGGCTGAATGTCCGAGCATGGGCAGACGCGGTCCGACCGAGTTTTTCCCGGGCACCCGGACTTGGCGCTCCCTCTTCATTCAAGCTTCCTCTGGCGAGCACTTTCCGAGCCGTATTTCGGGCTGAGGTCGCCGTCATGGCAGGTGAATCATCGATTCCCCGACCAAACCACTCGATACAACGCCACGATCTCCGCCTTACTCGGCACGCGCGGATTGTTGCTTGGGCTGCCAGACGCCAGCGCCTGGTCGGCCATTAATTCCAACCGTGCATCCCAAGCTGCCTTCTCGATGCCGAAGCCACCGGGCATCGGCACGTCGAGGTCTTGATTCAACTGCGCAAGCCCGTCCGCCAGCTTCTCTGCAGCAATCGCGTCGGCGTCGGCCCGATCGGCAAAGCCAATATGGCGGGCCGCCTCAGCATAACGCCCCTGCGCCGCCTCCAACCCGAAACGTGTAATCGCCGGCAGCAGCATCGCATTCGACAGCCCATGCGGCACGTGAAACGCAGCGCCGATCGGCCGCGACATGCCGTGCACCAGTGCCACTGAGCTGCTGGTGAAGGCAATCCCCGCCTGCATCGCCCCCAGCATCATCGCCTCGCGCGCCGGGGCGTTATCGGGCTCGGCATAAGCCGTCCGCAGGTTGGCGCCGATCAACGCCATCGCCGCCAGCGCCTGGGTGTCCGAATAGGGGTTGGCCCGCTTCGACACATACGCCTCCAGTGCGTGGGTCAGGCTGTCCACCCCGGTGTCGGCGGTGATCCGTTTCGGCACGGTGAACGTCAGCTCGTAATCCACCACGGCCGCAAGCGGCAGCGCGCCCATGCCGGCGATCAGCATCTTCTCGCCGCGTTCGGTGTCGGTGATGACGGTGAACCGCGTCGCCTCGCTGCCGGTGCCGGCGGTCGTCGGGATGGCGATCACCGGCAGCCCGGCCGCGTCCGCCTGCACCGGCGTCTTGAAGTCGCGCATGTGCGAGCCGGCGCCGGTCGCGCGCCCATGCGCCAGGATGGACATCGCCTTCGCCGTGTCGATCGGCGACCCGCCGCCAAATCCAATCAGGCAATCGTACAGCCCAGCCTGCAACAGCGCAGCGCCGGCATCAATGACGGTGTCCGTCGGCTCCGGCACGGTGTCGCTGAACACGGCGGCGTTGATCCCGGCGGCCTCCAGCGGCTCCAGGCAGCGGCGGACCAGTCCGGAGCGGACCAGGTAGGGATCGGTTACTACGAGCGGACGCGACAGGCCGAACTTCGCCAGCACGCCTGCCAGCTCTTTGACGCTGCCGCCGCCCACCAGCATCAGCCGGGGCGAGACAATTGTGGCGCTCATCCGGCGGCCTGCTCGGCGGCGGCCCGGCGGTCGGCATACAGCGCGAGACGCCGTGCAGCGGCCGGAGTGGCGACGCGCGGGGCCTCCATCGCCGCCACGGCGGGCAGCTCTTCCGCGCGATGACAAGCGGACAGATGATCGGTCTCAATGGGGTGCAAGGCAGGGTCCTCGGTTCGGCAGCGGTCGATGACGAACGCGCAGCGGGTGTGGAAACGGCAGCCGGACGGGATGTTGGCCGGGCTTGGGACGTCGCCGCCTGCGATCTGCCGTTGCAGCTTATGGTGCGGATCGGGCCGCGGGATCGCCGACAGCAGGACGCGGGTGTAGGGGTGCCACGGATTGGCGAATACCGCGTCCTTCGGCCCAATCTCGACGATTCGGCCCAGATACATTACTGCGACCCGGTCCGCCACGTGCTTCACCACCGCCAGGTCATGCGCAATGAACAGATAGGACAGCCCGAGCCGCGCCTGCAAGTCCTTCAGTAGATTGACCACCTGCGCCTGGATCGAGACGTCCAGCGCGCTGACCGGCTCGTCGCATACGACCAGCGCAGGCTCGACTGCCAAGGCGCGGGCGATGCCGATCCGCTGCCGCTGCCCGCCGGAAAACTCATGCGGATAGCGCCCGGCGTGGTAGGGCGCCAGACCAACCAGGCCGAGCAACTCCTCGACCCGGGCACGCCGCGCCACGCGGTCGCCGATGCCGTGCACGATCAGCGGCTCCTCCAGAATCTCAGCCACGGTCATCCGCGGATTGAGCGACGCAAACGGGTCCTGGAACACGATCTGCATCCGGCGGCGCAGCCGGCGCATGGCCGCGCCGCGCAGGGCGGTAATGTCTGCGTCCTCGAACCGCACGCTGCCCGCCGTCGGCTCGATCAGCCGCAGCACCAGCCGTGCCGTGGTGCTCTTGCCGCAGCCGCTCTCACCCACGAGGGCCAGCGTCTCGCCGCGGAAGATTTGGAACGATACGCCGTCCACCGCCCGGACATTGCCGACCGTGCGCGCCAGCAACACCCCGCGGCGCATGGGATAGTGCTTGGCGAGGTTCGCCACCTCCAGCAGCGGAGCCGTCAAGCCGCCAAGTCCTCGACCGGCGCCAGTATGCAGGCGGCTTGGTGATCGGGGCCTAGGCCGCGCAGCACCGGGTCCACGCGGGCGCAGGCAGGTGCAGCAAACACGCAGCGCGGGTGGAACCGGCAGCCCTCCGGTAGGGCGAACGGCGCCGGCACCGAGCCCTCGATCGCCAAAAGGCGGGACCGCGTCTCCTCGACCCGCGGCACGCTGCCGAGCAGGCCAAGGGTATATGGGTGCTGCGGATCGTCGAAGATCGCCGTGCCGCTCGCGCGCTCAACGACGCGGCCGGCGTACATCACCGCGACCTCATCCGCCATCTCCGCCACCACGCCGAGGTCGTGCGTGATCAGGATGATTGCCATGCCGGACTGCGCCTGCAGGTCGCGCAGCAGATCGAGGATTTGCGCCTGCACCGTCACATCCAGCGCCGTCGTCGGCTCATCGGCGATTAGCAGGTCGGGGTCGCAGGACAGCGCCATCGCGATCATCACCCGCTGCCGCATGCCGCCGCTCATCTGATGCGGATAGTCGTCGAAACGCCACGCCGCCGCCGGGATACGCACCCGGTCCAGCGCCGCTATAGCCCGGGTACGCAGCGCTGCTTTGGACGCGCTGCGGTCATGGGCATGCATCGCCTCGGTGATCTGGTCGCCCACGGTGAACACCGGGTTCAGGCTGGTCATCGGCTCCTGGAAGATCATGCCAATCCGGTTGCCGCGTATGGCGCGCATTGCGTGAGTCGGCAGGGCCAGCAGGTCCTCGCCATCGAACACCACACGTCCCGCAACGACCCGCCCCGGCGACGGCACCAGACGCATCACCGACAGCGACAGCATGCTTTTGCCGCAGCCACTCTCGCCGACGATGCCGAGCGTCTTGCCGCGTGCGACGGACAAGCTGACCCCATCCACGGCCGGCACGTCACCGCCCGGGCTGCGGAACACCGTGCGCAGCCCATCGATCACTAGGAGGTTAGCCACTCAGGAGCGCCAATTCCTTAAGAATGCCAGCTGCTCAGGAACGATAGTCGGGCCGGTCGTGCTCCACGAGCCGCAGGCAGCTCTCCCACATCATCTCGTAGTGATCGAGCATGCCCTCTCGCTCGAACTGCTCTGCCGTGTGCAGGCGCACCGCCTCGGGCGGCAGCACCAACTCGGTCCCGCCCGCCAGTGCCGCGACCTGCGCCTGGCAGGCGCGCTCCAGATAGTAGATGTTGCTGAACGCTTCTGGGATGGTGCGGCCGGCAACCAGAAGTCCATGGTTTTGCAGAATCATCGCCCGGTGCTCGCCAAGGTCCAATACCAGCCGGTCCCGCTCGTCGAGATCAAGCGCGATGCCCTCATAGCCGTGATAGGCCAGGTGCCCGTAGAACTTCAGCGCGTGCTGGCTGATCGGCAGCAGGCCGTGCTTCTGCGCCGCGACCGCCATGCCGGCGGCGGTGTGGGTGTGGATCACGCAGGCCAGGTCGTGCCGGGCCATGTGGATCGCCGAATGGATGCAGAAACCAGCCGCGTTGACCCGGCGCGACTGCTGGTCGTCGCCGACGACGTTGCCGTCATAATCGATCTTGACCAGGTCCGACGCACGCATCTCATGAAACATCACACCATACTGGTTGATCAGGAAGTGGTTCTCCGGCCCGGGCAGCCGCGCGCTGATGTGCGTGTAGATCAGGTCGGTCATCCGGTGATGCGCCACCAGGCGATAGAGTGCTGCCAGGTCGCATCGGACCTTCCACTCCACGTCCGAGACGCCGGAAAGCGAGGCGGGAGTTGCGGCTACGTTCATGGGATGCGCTCCTAAAGTTTCGTTAACAATCGATCCCGCAACCGTGCACGGTCAAGCGTAGCCACATCAAAGCGGCGGGTTAGTGGATCTCCCCGGCCTGCTGCACCGCCGCCCGGAGTTTGGCCGGGCTGAAGTCCGCGCTGGCGCAAACGTCGAGAATCACCTTCTCACGCCGGGATACCAGGGCGATCGCATCCGGCAACTTGCGCACCGCATCGGCCGGGATCACCACCGCGCCGTGGAAGTCCGCGTGCACGACGTCGCCATGCATCACGTTCATGCCGAAGATGTTCACCGGCTTGCCAAAATCGACCATGTGGACGTGAGCATGGCTGGGACCGATCCGGCCGCCGATGATCTGGAACCCCGGCGCCAGCATGTCACAGTCGCGGAACGACCCGTTGGTAACGCAGCCAAGGGCGCCGAGGGCCTTGTGCACCGTCGAATGCACCTCACCCCACCAAGCACCGTAGCCAGGCCGGTCGTCCAAGTCCTGCAATATGACGACGCTTGGGAACTCCGCATCGGCGACATAGTCATACCAATCGAGCCGGCTGGCGGTGGGTCCGCGCGACGCCTCCTGCGCGCGGATCATGCCGACGCGGGCGATCCCGACCATCGGCGGCAGGCTACGGTCAGCGGCGACCATTGGCTCTACGGTGAAACCGATCGCTCGCCGCTCCGGGGCCACAAGTTCCAAGCCATTACAAATGGTTGGCGTATCCCACTGCTGCAAGACTTTAAGATCATGCGGCGTATAAAGCCGATCGGCCATGGTGCATTCCTCATATATTGAGGTAACAGCATCGCCCATACGGCCCCTTCCGGCAAACCGTCCGGAGCCTATAGCCTAACGCCGGACGATCGCCTTCTCCTGGCCCCACTTCTCCGGGCAGCGAATACGGAATGGGCCATCCACGACATATTCGAACGACTTACGCTTCGGATTTTCAAGGGAAGCGTGCCAAGCCTGGATCGTGCCGCCGTAATAAGCCTCCTCGGCACGCGCGGCATGCAGATAGACTCGGCCGCCGATGGCTTCCTCGGCAACCTCGTCCGTCACCGGCCAAGTCCCGGTTTCATACCGGGTCGGCTCGGGTCCAATACGCTTATTACGCTGTCCTTGTTTACAAAGAAGATGCAGGTCAACGACCAACCGCCGAAACTCCCAACAGAATGCGCCGGCGGCGCACCCTGGAACCCATGCTCCAAACTTGCCGCTGGTCAGGCCGCCGCGACGGCCCGGCGTGCCATTACGCCGATCAAGTGAGCACGATACTCCGGACTGGCGTGAATGTCGCCATTCAAGCCGTCCGATGGAGTTGTAATTCCCGTGATCGCGTCAGCCGAGAAATTCGCCGATAGCGCCTGTTCCATCGCGGTATGGCGGAACACCCCGCCCTGCCCGGCCCCGGTCACCGCAACACGTACGCCGGCCGCGGTCTTCGCTACGAACACTCCAACCATGGCATAGCGGGAGGCTGGGTTGCGAAATTTCTCGTAGCTGGTCTTCTCGGCAATCGGAAACTCGATCGCGGTGATGAGCTCGCCAGGCTCCAGCGCCGTGGTGAACATGCCCTGAAAGAAGTCATCCGCCGCGATGCTGCGATGGTCGGTGTGAATGGTGGCGTTCAGCGCCAGCACGGCAGCGGGATAGCACGCGGAGGGATCGTTGTTGGCGAGCGACCCGCCCATCGTGCCACGGTGCCGCACCTGCGTGTCGCCGATCCAGGACGCCATCTTGGCGAGACCGGGCAGCATCCGCTTTATGTCCTCCGACGTCTCAATCTGATGATGCGTCGTCATGGCGCCGATCGTGATGGTCTTGTCATCGGCCGCAATGCCGCGGAGCCCAAGGTCAGCCAGATCAACGATGGCGCTCGGCTTGTTAAGGCGCTGCTTCAGCACCGGAATGAAGGTCTGGCCGCCAGCGAGGGCCTTGGCTTCGATGTCCGCGCCAAGCGCCTGCACCGCCGCTGGGATCGAGGACGGCTTCGTATAGGTGAAATCATACATGCTCGGGTTCCCTACTCGGCCGCCATGCGCGGCTGATTGGCTTGGATGAGCGACCAGATCTTCTGTGGCGTCGCTGGCATGTCCAAATGCCGGACGTTGTAGTCGCGCAACGCATCCACTACGGCGTTGATCACCGATGGCGGGCAGCCGATAGCCCCGGTCTCGCCCACACCCTTCGATCCCAACGGGTTATGCGTGCAAAGCGTTGTTTCGGTCGAGGTGATCATCGGCGGGAAGTCATGCGCCCGCGGCATCTGATAGTCCATAAACGACCCAGTCACCAACTGCGCTTCGCTGTCATAGACCGCGTTCTCCATCAAAGCCTGCCCGATGCCCTGAGCGAGCCCGCCCTGCACCTGACCCTCGACGATCATCGGGTTGATCACCCGGCCCACGTCGTCCGCCGCCACCATGTTCACCACGCTGACGGTGCCGGTGTCGCGGTCGATCTCGACCTCGCAGATATGACAGCCGCCGGGGAAGGTGAAGTTCTTCGGATCATAGAACGCGGTCTCATCGAGGCCGGGCTCCAGCTCCTCGATTGGGTAGTTATGCGGCACGTAGGCGGCCAGTGAAATCTCCGCCAAGGCCTTGCTCTTGTCGGTGCCGGCAACCGAGAAGCGGCCGTCCTTGAACTCGATGTCCTCGACCGACGCCTCCATCAGATGAGCCGCGATCTTCTTGCCCTTGGCGATAACCTTGTCCATTGCCTTGACCATCGCGGACCCGCCGACCGCGAGGCTGCGGCTGCCGTAGGTGCCCATGCCGAACGGGATCTTGGACGTGTCGCCGTGCACGACATCGACCATATCGACGGGTACGCCGAGCTGATCGGAGACGAGCTGCGCGAACGTCGTCTCGTGCCCCTGGCCGTGGCTGTGGGTGCCGGTGAACACCGTCACGCTGCCAGTCGGATGCACGCGGATGTTCGCCACTTCATATAGCCCAGCGCGCGCCCCAAGCTGGCCCACGAGCTTGCTCGGCGCGATGCCGCAGGCCTCGACGTAGGTGGACATGCCAATGCCGCGCAGCTTGCCGCGCGCTGCAGCAGCCCGGCGCCGGGCCGGAAAACCGTCCCAATTCGCGGCAGCCAGCGCCGCCTTTAGGGTCGCCTCATAATCGCCACTGTCGTAGTTCAGCGCCACCGGCGTCTGATATGGGAAAGCGTCCTTCGGAATGAAGTTGAGCCGGCGGATGGCCAGCCGGTCCAGCCCGGTGTCATGCGCGATCACATCGACCAGACGCTCGAGGATATAGGTCGCCTCAGGCCGCCCAGCGCCGCGATAGGCGTCCACCGGCACCGTGTGGGTGAACACCGCCTTAACCTCGGCATAGATCGCCGGGGTAGTATAAACGCCGGCCAGCAAAGTGGCACTCAGATAGGTCGGCACCGCCGGCGCGAAGGTCGAGAGATAGGCGCCCATGTTGCTCAGCGTGCTGACCCGCAGCGCCAGGAACTTGCCCTGCGCATCGACCGCCATCGCCGCCTTGCTGTAGCAGTCGCGGCCATGCGCGTCCGACATGAATGCCTCGCTGCGGTCGCAGGTCCACTTGACCGGGCGGTGCAGCTTGCCGGCGGCCCACGTCACGATGGCCTCCTCGGCGTAATGGAAGATCTTCGAGCCGAAACCGCCGCCGACGTCGGGCGCCACAACGCGCAGCTTGTGCTCCGGAATGTGCAGCACGAAGGCGCCCATCAGCAGCCGGATGACGTGCGGGTTCTGGCTGGTGGTGTAGAGGGTGAACTCGCCCGAGGAGCGGTCGAAGTCGCCGATCGCCGATCGGGTCTCCAACGCGTTTGGCACCAGACGGTTGTTGGTTAGGTCCAGCTCGACGACGTGCGCCGCCTGGGCAAACGCCGCATCGACGATCGCCTTGTCGCCAATATGCCAGTCGAAGCAAACATTGTTCGCTACGTCGTCATGCACTAGCGGCGCGCCCGGCGCCACGGCATCGCGCACGCTGGCGATCGCCGGCAGGTCGTCATAATCGATCGACAGCAGCTCGGCGGCGTTCTTCGCCTCCTGCTTGCTCGATGCGATTACCACCGCAACGGGATCACCGACGTGCCGCACCTTGCCGGTCGCAAGCACCGGATGCGGCGGCTCCGCCATCGGCGAGCCGTCCTTATTGTGGATCTGCCAGCCGCAGGGCACGCCGCCAATGCCGTCCGCCTGCATGTCGGCCCCGGTATAGACCGCGATGACGCCGGATGCCGCGGCTGCCGCGGCGGTGTCGATGCTCAGCAGACGCGCGTGCGGACGGTCAGCCCGACGGATCACTGCGTAGAGCTGGCCGGGCCGATTGATATCGTCAGTGTAGTTGCCGTTGCCGCTCAGAAACCGGTGGTCTTCCTTACGGCGCACCGAAGCGCCAATGCCTTCAAAACCCATGATGCTTCCTTCCTTGCGGTCGCGGCTTTTCGCCTGCGATCCGACTATTCAGCAGCGAGCGGCAATTCCTTGCCATGCATGATCGGCCAGGCGGCGGCGATCGCCTTGACGATATTGTGGTAACCGGTGCAGCGGCAGAGATTGCCCTCGAGGCCGTGCCGGATTTCGTCCTCTGTCAGCCCCTCCGGATGCATCTGCACCAGATCGATGGCGCTCATCACCATGCCGGGCGTGCAGAAGCCGCATTGCAGCGCGTGGTGCTCGCGGAACATCGCCTGCATCGGATGCAGCGTGCCGTCGGCCTCGGCAATGCCCTCGATCGTCGTGACCGCACAGCCATTTGCCTGGATCGCGAGAATGCTACAGCTTTTGACGGACTCGCCATCGATGTGCACGACGCAGGCGCCGCACTGGCTGGTGTCGCAGCCCACATGCGTCCCGGTCAGTCCCATGCCCTCCCGCAGCAACTCGACCAGAAGGGTCCGGCCCTCAACCTCGGCGGTGTGACTACGCCCGTTCACCGTCAGCGATACCTGAGGCATCGTTTTTCTCCCTGTATGCAGAACTTGCGCGTGACCAGCGGCCTGCGCACCTGACGTAGTGTGGCGTCCAGGACTGGCTAGGGTCAAGCCAGGGCCAGGAAGAACTTTCCTCAGGCCGCTTGCGGCAGCATCCGCAACGCCGGAAGCTCGTCGAGATGGCATGCGGTTTTCTGGCCGTCGCCGACGTCCCGCAGCAAAGGCTCCTCCGTCCGGCAGCGGTCGAATACGTAGGGGCAGCGCGTATGGAAGCGGCAGCCGCTGGGCGGATTGATCGGGCTGGGCACGTCGCCGGTTAGAATGATCCGGTCGCGCTGCGCCAAGGGGTCCGGCACCGGCACGGCCGAGAGCAGCGCCCTTGTGTAGGGGTGGCGCGGGTTGGCGAACAGCGACCGGCGCTCGGCGATCTCGACGATCTTGCCGAGATACATGACCGCGACCCGATGCGTCAGGTGCTCGACGATCGCCAAATCGTGGCTGATGAACAGCAAGGCCAAGCCGAGCTCGTCCTGCAGGTCGGACAGCAAATTGACGATCTGTGCCTTCACCGAGACGTCGAGCGCGCTCACCGCCTCGTCGCAAATGATCAGGTCGGCGCCGGGGGCCAGAGCGCGGGCGATGCCGATGCGCTGGCGCTGCCCGCCGCTGAACTCGTGCGGATAGCGGCGCATGGCGTCGCGCGGCAGGCGGACGGTGTCCATCAGTTTCGCCACGCGGTCCTCGATCTCAGCGGCCCCGTTCGCCAGGCCGAAGTTGCGCAAAGGCTCCGCGATGATGTCCCGCACCCGCATTCGGGGGTTGAGGCTGCTGAACGGGTCTTGAAACACCACCTGGAGGCGCCGGCGCAGCGGCCGCAGCTGGCTGGCGGAAAGCTTGTCGATACGGGCGCCGTCGAGCCAGACCTCGCCGTCGGTCGGGTCGATCAGCCGCAGGATGGCCTTGCCCACGGTGCTCTTGCCGCAGCCGCTCTCGCCCACCAGCGACAGCGTCTCGCCCTTCTCGATCGAAAAGGTGACGCCGTCCACCGCATAGACCTGGCCGGTAACGCCGCCGAACAACCCGCCGCGCAAGGGAAAATGTTTTTTGAGCGCCATGACCTCCAGCAGCGGCCGGTTCATGCGGCCAAGCCCTCTGGCATGGCGTACTCGGCGTAGTGACAGGCAACGTAGTGGCCGGGCCGCTTGGCCTCGACCGCCGGGGCGACGCTGCGGCACAGATCGGTGGCGCTCAGGCAACGCCCGGCGAAGGCGCAGCCCATGATCGGCCTACGCAGGGACGGCACTAGGCCGGGGATCTCCGCGAGCTTCGAACGGCCCCCTGCTGTCAGCGAGGAGCCGAGCCGCGGCACGGCGCCGAGCAGGCCGCGGGTGTAGGGGTGCTGCGGATTGGCGAAAATCTCGCCAACCGTCGCCTCCTCGACCTTGCGGCCGGCATACATCACGACCACCCGCTGCGCCATCTCCGCCACTACGCCCAAATCGTGGGTGATCAGCATGATGGCCGAGCCGAGCCGGGTCTTGAGGTCGCGCATCAGATCCAGGATTTGCGCCTGGATCGTCACGTCCAGCGCCGTCGTCGGCTCGTCGGCGATCAACAGCTTCGGATTGCAGGCCAGCGCCATGGCGATCATCACCCGCTGCCGCATGCCGCCCGAGAGCTGATGCGGATACTCGCGCACGCGGCGGCCCGGCGCGGGGATGCCAACGAGCGTCAGCATCTCCACCGCCCGCGCCTCGGCCTGGCGGGCGTTCAGGCCCTGGTGCAAGCGCAGCGTCTCGCCGATCTGCCGGCCGATGGTCAGCACCGGGTTCAGGCTGGTCATCGGCTCCTGGAAGATCATGCTGATGTCGTTGCCGCGCAGCTTGCGCATCTCGGGCTCAGAGAGATTCAACAGGTCACGGCCCTGAAAGCGGACGCTGCCGGCGATGCGGCCCGGCGGCTCCTGGATCAGCCGCAACAGGCTCATGCTGGTGACCGACTTGCCGCAACCGCTCTCGCCGACGATCGCCAGGGTCTCGCCGGCGTCGATATGGAACGACAGGCCCTCGACCGCGCGTACTACGCCGTCGATCGTGCCGAAGTGGGTCTGCAGGTTTTCGACCTGCAAAAGAGGTTCGTCGCTCGGTGTAGGGGAAAACATCTCCATCAGAGCCGCTTCGCCATGCGGGGATCAAGCGCGTCCCGCAGGCCATCACCCAGCAAGTTCACCGCCAGCACGGTCAGCGATAGGAACACCGCCGGGAAGAACACGATGTATGGCTTGACCTGCCACAGCGCCCGGCCCTCGGCCATGATGTTGCCCCAGGACGGGATGGTCGGCGGCGTGCCGGCGCCGATGAACGATAGGATCGCCTCGGTGATCATCGCCGAGGCACAGATATAGGTCGCCTGCACGACGATCGGCGCCAGAGTGTTCGGCACGATGTGGCGCCAGATGATCATCGGCACCCGCGTGCCGGAGGAGACGGCGGCCTCAACGTAGGGCTGTTCGCGCAAGCTCAGCACGACGCCGCGCACCAGGCGGGACACCCGGGGGATCTCAGCGATGGTGATGGCGGTAATCACGTTGCCGACGCTGCCGCGGGTCAGCGCCATCAGCGCGATGGCCA
>JANXVC010000175.1 GCA_025351925.1 Rhodospirillales bacterium
CGCTCATCCCAGCCTTGAATCCCAGCAGCTACCGGCACGTCAAGCCGCAATGCGCGCCACCTCACATACTCCCGCCCGAAGGGGGCGTTGAGCAGATACATGCCGAGCGGCAAGCGCGTTACCGCGTCCGACAGGCGGCGAGGGGATCTCCGATCACCCACTATCGCCGAGCAGCGGATCGACGTTCGCGTCCACAACGGTGGCGCGACGCCGTGGCCGATCTGCTTGCGCTGCAAGAAGAGTATGCCGCCTGGCTGCACGTGCTTCCCGACAGCCTGCACGGCAGCGTGACCGCCGAGGCGCTGCAAGCGATCGCCGATCTCGACGCACTCACCGAAATCCAACCACCACGCGGGCCCGGACGTGATTGAGGTACACCAGAAAGATGGACATCCGACGACGTCCAAAGCGTGATGATGGAAGAACTGAGCTATGATGCTATGGGAGCATTCCAGTGAGGCAATACTCGGCGGCTCGGGAGCATTCCTGGTTGAGGCAAGACGGTTCTCACCTAGATTGCCGCGCAGCAGACGGGCTGCGCTCGCGGACGGACGTCGGGCGACCGAGGTGGGCGTCGCCGTCCATGCTCTCAACCGTATGCTGGAGTTGGGACGCCCGATCTCCGTTCGTACTGCCTAAACCCCAGACGGGGCTGGGGCAACTGCGCCCACACCTTCGATCCGTGCAACACGGCCAGCCGCGTTGTCTGGCCACCGATGGATGGAATGATGATCACAGGCGACGCGATTATGCTGACGTTCGAAGATGCCACCGAGCAGGCGCGCGTCGTGTGGTCTGACGCAGGCGAGCTGCCCCAAGCGCGGCGTCGGTCTGCGACGCTTGGAACATGCTGATGAATATGCCCCAGCGCTTTGCTTCGATCACTCGTCGCATTTGGGCCAGGGCAGCCAGCGGATAGGAAGTCTGGTCTCGGTAATGCCGCGAAGATATCTGATCAACCCGTCGGCATCGGCTCGCGATAGTCCGGCCGCAGCCAGTCCGATAGGTCGAGGCCGCTGAGCGCGGCTGTGCGCTGGATGTCTGCGGCGAATACCTGCTCGAGCATTTGTCGCTGTTCGGCCAGGATAGGTCCGAAATCGGACGCGTCGATCGGAACGACGTAGCGGTGCTGTGCTGCCAGGCGGCGTTCGACCTCAATGAAGTCCTGCACCTCGTCCAAGACCTGGCCCGGTTCCAGCCAAAGCCGGTCGGTTCTGAAAAACAGGACTTGGTGGCGCGGAAACAGCGTCAGGAGACGCTCGACCTGACGGGCATACAAGCCGCGTTCGACGTAGGAGAACACGCGGTGCACCCCACCCGGCGCATCCCGAACGCGCTGGCGGCCCTCAGGCCCGACCGCCTGCCGGAACGGCAGGCGGTCCCAGCTCCGCCTGGTCTCCATGCGCCAGTGCGAGAAGGCCCTGAATGCCGGATTACGCAGACCGATAAGCAGCTTCGCCCGCAGATTGTAGCGGCGCAGGCGTTCCAAGGCGTTCGGCCAATACAACGTGATCGGGGTCGCTTCGCCCCGCACGGCACCCCTGGCCTCCCAATCGTATGCCGCATGCAGCCGGCTGTGGTCCGGCGCCGACCAGTCGATGGCCTCGTCATCGAAATGGTGGACCTCCTTGATGCTCGCCATCTGGATGGACGGGTGATCGCGCAACACGCTGTCGAGGGCCGTCGTGCCGCCCTTTTGCACGCCTGCGATGAAGAACTGGACTCGCTCCGCCTCGCCCGGCATCGCGTGCGGCGCCTCAGGGCCGAGGGCCAGGGCTGCAAGCGGAGAGGCGGGTCCCAGATGTCCGGGCCGTGTCAATCATTTCGCAGTCATCCTCATGCCATTCATGGTGGGAATCATGCAGCAAAACGGTCACAGCTGCCAGCGCCGCCGTTTACAGCTCCGAAATTACTATAGATACAACCCGAGGTTGTGTTAACTTAGGACCTTGCCGGACAGCAGGGGAATCCGAAGCAGTGCTTGTGCAGCTACAACGTTTTTTCAGCAATGCACGGCCACCTGGCTCGCACTGCACGATCGACGCCGATCAGATCAGCCTCGCGACGGCGTCCGCGGGATTGCGGCGCTACGGCGTGCTGAAGATAAGAGGCCTTCTTAATCCCGGCGCGATCTCCGCCGTGGGCGCGGCAGCCCGCGACCTGTACAGCGAGAAGGATGCCCGCGTCGCCGCGGGCGAATACCTCACGGCGCCGGAACGCCGAAGCCACCTGCGCCGGACTCTCGCCCTTGACCGCATCGTAGCCGGCGGCAGGCCGGCTGCCGACCTTCTGGACTGCCCGTCGGTCCGCGCCCTCGCGGGCTTGCACTTAGGCAAGCCGCCTCGATTGGACCCGAACAGCTATGTGCGGGCGCTGATGCCCGGCCCGCATATCCAGGCGTTGCCGTTCCACCAGGACCAATACATCCTGCAAACCCCGCTGCTGAACGTGTGGATTCCCCTGGCTGCTCCGGCCCGCTCACGCGCCGTGCGGTTCGGACCAGGTCGCGATCGGCGATTACACGCCGCTGGCCGTGGCTTGCGACCGGTTGTGGCTGGCTGTAATTGCCGGCGCGGGTCGCTGAAACGGAACAGGGTCGCCTAATACCGTCAGCACGGCGATATTCAAGCAGAAACCCTATCGTCTGCTGCCAGCCGTTGGATAATAAAGCGACAACAGAGCCAAGCGCCCTTGTCAATCACTGCTGGTGCAACGCACGTCAGTATAGACAGGGCATCCAAGTGTCGACCAAATAATTCCGGCAGCCACCTTTGGAATTTCCTGGAAATACGCATCAAAATGCTTGTGGAACGGACGGTCTCCAGGCTAGGTGCGCTCTCGCGACCTCGTAACCCAGCGCATCGTCCCTGCCCAAGACCGCCAGCATGTCGGCAATGACAAGGGGAATACCTGTGCCATCACCCACTATCCCATCGTTTTCCTACAGTGGTGCAGTGGTCACCTACACGGTGACGACGACCGGCCTTTACGCGATCGCCGCAATCGGCGGCAGCGGAGGAAATGGCTTTAGCAGTGTGGGCGGTCTCGCCGCCGATGTCGTGGGCGACGTCCAACTCACCGCTGGCGAAGTCCTGGAAATCGCGGTGGCCGGTGCGGGTGCCGACGTGTCCCAGCTTGTGGGCAGCGGCGGCGGCGCGAGCTTTGTGGCTGAGGCGGGCAGCACGGGCTCGTCGACACCCCTGGTCATCGCCGGCGGCGGCGGCGGCGGAAGTGCGTACACGTTGGTTGCCAACGGAGGCAACGCGGGCGGCATCGCGAGCAGTGGCGGTGCTGGAGGAGCTGCAGGCATCGACAATCATCAACGAAGCAGTGAATACGGCGGTGGCGGTGGTGGAGGGTTGCAGGACGACGGAGGATCCGTCAGCGGCGGAGGAGCGGGCGGCGCCTCATTCACAGATGGCGCTTCGGGTGGGCTAGGATACAATGGTGGCGTGGGCGGGTTCGGCGGCGGCGGCGGCGATGCCTACGGCGGTGCCGGCGGTGGCGGCGGCTACAGTGGCGGCGTTGGCGGTGATGCGCCCGCTCTATTGACAGCCAACCACGGCGCCGGCGGCGGCGGCACCTCGTTTGACAGCGGCATGAACCAGACGTTCGCGCTGGCGGCGGGACCCGGCAACGGGTCGGTGACGATCACACCGCTCTTTGCAACGCCCGCCACGATCAACGGCACGGTGTTCCTGGACCAGAACGCAGACGGTGTGGAGGACGGGTCGGATACGGGACTCGCTGGCCAGACCGTGAACCTGCTGAATTCCTCCGGCCAGACGGTCGCGGCGACCTCGACCAACAGCAGCGGGCAATACAGCTTCATTGGTTTGGACGCCGGGTCGGACACGGTTCAGTTCATATCGCCGCTGGGTGATCAACTCTCCACCCCGTCCTCCGTTCCAGTGACGCTGGCGGCGGGGGCGACGGTCGTCGTCAATGCCGGGGCATATGCGCCGGCCACCATCAACGTGCTGACCTATCTCGATACCAATCGTGACGGCACGCAGGACAATGGCGAGGCTGGCCTCTCCGGCGTCTCGGTCGAGCTCGAGACCGGCACCGGCGCGCCGATCCGCGCCGCCACCACCAATGCGGCCGGCGCTGCAGGCTTCACCGGGCTGGTCCCCGGCAGCTACGAGATTGCGATCAGCGTCCCAGGCGGCGACACCGTCACCCAACAGGTCAACGTGGGCGCACAAATCACGCTGGTCTCCGGCGCCTCCGCGCAGGTGACTGAGGCCTTGGCACCGTCGCTCGTTCCCCCAACGCTGGTGGCGTCGCAGACCAGCCTGGCCACGCAATCCGACAAGCCGCTCGATCCGTTCGCCAGCGTCACCGTCACCGACGGCAATGCCGGCGCCACCGACACGGTCGCGGTCGGCGTCACCGGCCAGGGCGGCACGCTGAGCGGCACGGGTGTGGCGGCGGTCACCGGCGGCTACACCATCACCGGCAGCAGCAGCACGATCAGCGCGCTGGTTGAGGCGGCGTCGTTCACCCCCACCACCGGTGCCCCCGGCAGCAGCGGTGTGACCACCTTCAGCCTCACGGATACGAGCAGCCTCAATCCGACGACCACGCCGGCGGTTTCGATCAAGCTCACCGACGTCGACCCGGCGGTCGCGATCAGCGCGTCGGATGCCACCGGCACCATTGCCACCTCCGACGAGAAAGCAGCCAACCCATTCACCAATGTCGGCATCACCGACCCCAACGCCAACCAGTCCGAAACCGCAACCGTCTCGCTCAACGCCGCCAATGGCTCGCTGTCGGACAGTGTCGGGGGCAGCGTCAGCAATGGGGTATACACCGTCTCCGGCAGCGTCAGCGCGGTGGCCGCCGATCTGGACGCGCTGGTGTTCACCCCCACGACGCACAAGGCGGCACCCGGCACAGTGGTCTCCACCACTGTCACCGCCGTCATCAGCGATACGGCCGGGGAGAAGACCTCCCTGGCCACCACCGTCAACGCGACCGCGGTGAACGACCCGCCCACGATCAACGGCACGCAGGCCGGCCAGACGACAACAAACTACGTGGCGCTCAAGCCCTTCTCGGGCGTTGCCGTCACCGACCCGGATGTAGGCGTGCAGGACAGCCTGGCGATCACATTGACCGGCGGCAATAGCGCGACGACGGGCGCGGGCGCAGGCAAAGTCATAGGCACCGACGCCAACGGCACGCTCTCCGGCACGGGCCTGGGCAAGACCGGGGTGGGCACCTACTTGCTCGCTGCCACCACTCCGGCTTTGCTCAGCAGCGAGCTTGATGCCCTCACCTTCACCCCCGCCCAGAGCGGGACGGCAGGCACGACCGTGACCACGGGCTTCACCCTTGCAGCGAGCCAGACGGCGGGCGGCAGCACGGTGACGACCACGAACAGCACGGCGACCGTGGTGACGACCGTGCAGAGCATCATCAACGGCCCGGCGGGCGGCTGGGCGGTGCTGAAAGGGACAGGAGGCGTGGACGTGATCACCGCGCATGGCAAATACAACGCGATTTTCGGCAATGGTGGGGCGGACATCATCAACGCCGGCGATGGCGCGGCCGTCGTGAACGTCGCCGGCGGCAGCGCCACCGTGACGCTGGGCGGCGGCGTCAACGCCGTGGTGGGCGGCGAGGGCAACGTCACGGTCAAGGGTGCGCCGGACGGCTACACCGCGGTGACGCTGGGCAACGGCAACAACACGGTGCAGATCGGGGGCCAGCACGACGTCATCCTGCTCGGCAACGGCAACAACCTGGTGAGCGGCACGCAGGGGGTGGCGTTCATCACCACCGGGTCGGGCAACGACACGATCGTGCTGGGCGGCTCGGGCAGCACGGTCAACGCGGGCGGGGGCAGCAACGCCATCACCGGCGCCGCCGGGCACGATAGCTTCGTGCTGGCCAAGGCTGGCCAGGGCTTCGACAGCATCTTCGGGTTCACCGAGGCCAACGGCGACGTGCTCGACCTGCGGGCGGCGCTGACGGCGACGGGGTGGAACCACCAGGCGGCGACGCTCGGCAACTATTTGAAGGTGAGCGACGGCAGCGGCGGCGCCACGCTGTCGATTGCGCCGAGCGGCAGCGGGTCGGCCACTGCCATCGCCGTGCTGAACGGCGCGGGCAACCTTGGCTTGGCAGACCTGCTCAGCCACCACGCGCTGCTCACGGCATAAAGGCCGCTCATGGCTCCAGCAGGCAACGGGTTCAGCGGTGGTAAAGCGGATGCAAAGAGAACTGGCTCCCTGCGCGTCAGCACACCTAAGCAGAATCGGGGATAATAGAGCCGGTCTGAGATTATCGATAATATTGCAGCCGCAACACCTCGTCAAACAGACTATAAAATCTTCGGAAGGTATAAAATGGGAAACGTCATTTCCGCTAGTAGCGCAAAGATTAATCACTTCACAGATAAGTTCCGAAATCTTATTATTGTGTCCGCATCGGGAGAGGTGGGTACATCCGGTTGGACGGAGATAAGGCTTTCACCGCGACGCTATGTAGCTGATCCTCTAGATAGGATTTGGGACTTCGACTTAGTAGGTGATCCTCCTACTGGCATGGTCGGAAAGGTTAGTATTTCAGTATCAGCTCAGAGTGTATTCAAGACACCGACTTGGGCCGGCGGATTTAAGGGAATACGAGTTCATTCGGAGACCAACAATGTAGTGGATATGGACTCTCGTGCTGCAATAAATACTGTCTTCCTCCAGCGGTCGATATTTGCATATTATCCACTAGGCATGTGGTTTTAATTAGGAACCTTACCTTATGCGGCCTGTAACAGAACCAGGGCGACGGCGACAATCAGAGCCAGCTTGTTCGCCATATCCATCTCATGGCCGAGCGCGGCCGTATGGGTTGGCAGAAGGCGACCGGGTACGGCAGGAGGAACCAGGCCGAGGCGGATATGGCGAGATACAAACACCTGATCAGCCCCAAGTTGCACGCCCGCGACTTGCTTGCGCAGCAAGGCGACGTCGCCATCGCCGTCGCGGTGCTAATCACGATGATCCGAACGGCAATGCCCGTCTTCGTCCGGATTGCCTAAGCGACGCGCAGGGAGGGAAGCTCAGTATTACTCCGATCCCTGCAATAACGCCGCCCCGATTTGCTTACGATCGTCAAGCGGATTCAATATGAAGGCTATCTGCGACATGTCCAGCTCGATGTAGGGAGCACGTCAATGAGGACGCGATTTATCGTTCCTGTGCTATTCCTTGCGGCGGCCATGCAAAACAGCGCTTGGGCGGCGGAGACGCCGGCGGCCGATCCGGTGCTCGCGGAAGCGAGTGACCTTGCCGCTTACGTAATGTTCAGGAACTCCGGGGCACCCGGCATGGTCGTCGCGATCGTGCATGATGGTCACAGCCTAGTGGTTGGGTTTGGTGAGACGGAAAAGGGGAACGGTCACACGCCCGACGGCTCCAGCGTTGTCCGCCTGAACTCCATCACAAAGGTATTCACCACCGAGGTGCTGGCGTCGCTGGTCGTCGACGGCAAGCTTCGCCTGACCGACCCGTTGCAGAAATATGCCGGCACTGCGAAGGTCCCCGGGTCCGGCGGACGGCAGATCACGCTACTTGATCTCGCGACCTACTCCGCCGCGCTGCCGCGCGAGATGGGCAACCGTCCAGAGGGTGTTGGCCCTCGCTCCTGGCCGACGCGCGACGATCGCTGGGCGTGGCTGCCGGGCTATCAATTGCCCTGGGCACCCGGCGCTATCACCGCCTACTCGAACGTCGGCTTCGACATCCTGGCCGACGCCATGGAGACAGCCACTGGCCAACCCTATCCCGACCTGCTGCGGCTTCGCATCACGACGCCTCTGGGCATGGCCGACACCAGTTTCGCGCCCACGACGGAACAGTGCCTACGGCTGATGGTCGGCTCGGGTCTCGATGGCGCCTCGCCCTGCGTCGACACGCATGCGACCGGCGGCAGCGGCGGCCTGTACAGCACCGGCAACGACATGGCGCTTTGGCTGCGCCACAACCTCGACGACCCGACCGAGACGTTGGCGTTGAGTCACGCCGTCTATCGACAGCGGCAAACGATGCCCGCCGCGATCGGCTTCGACGAGGCTGGACCAATGGCGGGCCTCGGCCTTGGCTGGGTCATTACGGCGGGCGACGGCATTCATCCGATGCTGGTCGCCAAAGGCGGTGGCGGGGCTGGTTTCATGAGCTACGTTGCGTTCGCCCCCGGGCGCGGCGTTGGTATTTTCGTGGCGATCAATCGCGTCGACTTCGAAACTTTTTCCGGCATGGTCGCGATCGCGAAGGGCTTGGTCGCCAGTCTGGCCACGCGCTGAGGAGCGTTCACCGCGCACGCGGGAGAACGCTTGATTGGCTAAGCTCGGTGCCCGACGATTGGTGCCGCCTTCGGGTCTGGTGCTGTGGGGTCAGGACGGATCCGGAATGTCGAAGTAGTTGAGTATCAGGATACGTTAGCCTCTAGCAGTCTGTCGGAGTGAGGTTGCGAGCGATTTCGCGAGCCTGGGCTGATCATGCGTTGCTGGGTAGCGCTGGGACGGTTTCTCGCCGTCGAACTTGCCGACTGAGGAGCATGACGGCCAAAATGGCACCGCGGCGACG